>JBFIPX010000112.1:0-10254 GCA_041609895.1 Rhodothermales bacterium | reverse complement strand
CGGGGCATTCAAACCGATTTCTGACACGAGCGCGGCCGCATCCTGATACGTCCATCGAAGGAATCTCGACCTCCCCGTATCCTGACCCGCCACGTCCGGTACCGTGAACGAAACCGTTAGCAACAGCAGGATGGAGAGTCTCGTGCACATTGCCACCGAACTCATGAATCGTCGCTGCGTTTTGCTCTTCTTTCGAAAGACACCCGAAACTACATAAACCTTATAGATGCCCGCCCGGGCATTGTTCAGTTTCGCGACCATCTTTGCGTCGTTTTCTGAGGCCAGTCTATACATTTGTTTATGTACCGACGGAGATCGCTTGAGGTCCGGATGGATGATGCCCATAGCGCGGGGGTCCCATGGTGACCATTTAGTGCCCGACGTTTATCCTCAATACTGTACCATTCTTATCGACACTGTACCATTCTTATCGACGAATTGGCTCTGTCCTAGGATTTTCACCCGTTAAGATGCCCAAAACCCTCATCCTTTTTGCCCATCCGGCCTTTGAGAGGTCGCGTGTTCATCGGCGACTCGTTCACCTGGTGCCCGATACCGGGGTTACCTTTCACGATCTCTACGAAAGATACCCTGACTTCTCTATCGACGTCGAGGTCGAACAGAAATTGTTGCTCGATCACGATCTGATCGTCCTTCAGCATCCTTTCTTCTGGTACAGTACTCCGCCGATGATCAAGCAGTGGGAAGACCTCGTTTTGGAACACGGGTGGGCGTACGGGTCTTCGGGAACGGCCCTTAGAGGCAAGCGCGCGTTGAGTCTCATTTCCACGGGGGGTCGGGCCGAGGCGTACGAGCCTGACGGCTACAACCGATTTACGATTCGACAATTCCTTGCGCCGATTGAGCAGACCGTACGGCTATGCGGGATGGAATACTTGCCACCCTACGTGATACACGGCACGCATCGGATGAGTGAGTCTGATATCGAGGTCGAGGCCGGGAAGTATTCGGAGGCGCTTCGCCTTCTGGCGGAAGATCGAATCGATTTGGATCAAGCCATGGACCACGTGACGCTCAACGATGCAATCGTATCGCAGCAAAGCGAAGGGTGGAGCCGATGAGTGGCGAGAGTTTTCTATTCCAGGCCTTTGTATACCTGACCGCCGCTGTCGTTGCCGTACCGATTGCGAAGCGCCTTGGTCTGGGTTCGGTACTCGGCTACCTCATTGCCGGAGTGATCATTGGACCCTTTGGACTTGGGCTGCTCGGTGAGGAGGGTGAGGACGTCATGCACTTTGCCGAGTTCGGCGTTGTAATGATGTTGTTCGTGGTGGGTCTGGAGCTCGAGCCGGCTCTGCTGTGGCGTCTTCGGACTCCCATCCTGGGAGTCGGGGGATTGCAAGTAAGCGTCACGACAATTCTCGTAGCTGGAATATCACTCGTGATCGGCCTCAGTTGGCAGGAGGCGCTTGCGGTAGGCATGACAGTCGCTTTGTCGTCCACTGCGATCGTGCTTCAGACGCTCAACGAAAAGGGTTTGATGAAGACGGCCGGTGGGCAGGGATCGTTCGCCGTGCTTCTGTTTCAGGATATTGCCGTCATTCCAATGCTGGCCCTGTTTCCGCTTCTGGCAACGTCGCCATCCGTAGCGGCGGAAGGTGGTCACGGCGGCAGCTGGATTGGTCATTTTCCCGGCTGGGTTCAGACGCTGGCTGTTCTGGGAGCGGTAGCGGCGATTGTCGTGGGCGGCCGCTATCTCTTGCGGCCGGTATTTCGGGCTATTGCCAGGACCCGGATGCGCGAGTTGTTTACGGCGGCGGCGCTCCTACTCGTTATCGGTATTGCGCTGCTGATGTCGCTGGTGGGACTCAGTCCAGCGCTCGGCACGTTTCTAGCCGGTGTTGTGCTTGCGAACAGTGAATATCGGCACGAGCTTGAGAGTGATATCGAGCCGTTCAAGGGTCTCTTGCTGGGGCTCTTCTTTATCGCCGTCGGGGCATCAATTGATTTCGCACTTCTGCTAGCCCTTCCGATCGTAATCGCGGGTCTCGTTGCCGCCATAGTGATCCTGAAATTCGCAGTCCTTCTTGTGTTGTCGCGCGCGTTCGGGTTCAGTCTGGATCAGGGTCTGCTAATCGCCTTTGCACTCCCACAGGTGGGAGAATTTGCTTTCGTGCTGCTGTCCTTTGCTTCCCAGGAAGGGGTTTTGGATCAAACCATCACGAGCCCGCTAGTTGCGGCTGTTGCGCTTTCTATGGCATTGTCTCCGGTGTTGATGGTACTGTACGAGCGGGTGATTCAACCCAGAGTTGGTACGCTTCGCGAGGAAAAGCGTGAAGCGGATGCCATTGAAGAACAGAGCCCCGTTCTTATAGCCGGCTTCGGGAGTTTTGGCGCGTCGGTCGGTCGTTTTCTCAAGGCAAACGGCGTGGAGACAACGGTCCTTGATGTCGATTCGGATCGGGTGGAGCTACTCCGCCGGCTGGGCCTAAAGGTGTACTACGGGGATGCGTCGCGATATGACTTGCTGCTGGCGGCGGGTGCAGATCGGGCAAAGCTACTGGTGCTTGCGCTGGACACGCCGGAGCGAACACTGCGACTCGTGGAGACTGCTCAGAAACATTTTCCATCGTTGCAGATCCTTGCGCGGGCATTCGACTGGAACGACGCACACGACTTACTGGACGCGGGTGTCGATTACGTTTACCGCGAAGCTCTCGATAGTTCGTTGCGCATGGGTGAGGACGCTCTCAAACTACTTGGCTTTCGTGCCTACCAAAGCAAGCGCGCAGCTTTGAAGTTTCTCAAGCACGATGAGGACTCGCTGAGGCAGCTTACTGAGATGCGACAGGAAGACCGCGGCATATACATCAATGCGGCGCGTAAGAGGATTCAGGACCTGGAGCGGTTGCTGCAGTCTGATCTGGAGGATGAGGGACTGGAGAGAGACGCAGGCTGGGATGCCGAGTCGTTGCGAGAGGAGTTTGGTCACCTGTAGCCGGGCCAGGAATAGCGAGAAACCGGCTGCTTGCCCTGCCGGCTCCCATACCATGTATCGACGAGTTGATATGCATGCCGACCGAGTGTCGGGGTGGCGGGATTTGAACCCACGACCTCTTCGTCCCGAACGAAGCGCGCTACCGGGCTGCGCCACACCCCGCATTGGACCGCGATGAACGCGTCCGCGGAAAACAAGTTCAAATTATACGCCTGAGCGGATCTTTTCTCTACCAGGGCGGGACGCGTTCAAGAAAGATTGACGGTGTCTTCGTCGCTTTGTGAATCGTCCTTGATTGTATCGGACGATTCACACCACCTCAGCGTACATGTCCTCGATGAGTCCTGAGTACTCGGACTCGATGATCCGTCGTTTGGGCTTCATTGTCGGTGTCATCATTCCATTCTCAACGGTGAACGGCTCGAGAATCAACCGAAAGTCACGAATCTTTTCGTGCGCGGCTGCGCCACGCGAATAGTCCCGAAACTCCTTGTTAAACAGTTTCTGGACCCTCTCATCGTAGAGAAGGCCTTCAGTTGTCGAGTGCTCCATGTTGTTCTCACGAGCAAATACGCGGATCGCATCGACGTCTGGTACGACGAGCGCCGTCAGGAATTCGCGCCCCTCACCGACTACCATGATCTGGTCGATCCAGGCGACCGACTTGAAGCGATCTTCTATCGGTCCGGGGTAGATGTTCTTTCCGCCCTTGGAGACGATCATGTGCTTGATGCGATCGGTGATTCGCAGGTAGCCATCTTCGAATCTTCCGACATCACCGGAGTGGTACCAGCCGTCTGAGTCAATGGCTTCCTTCGTTGCTTCCTCGTTGTTCCAGTAGCCCTTCATGATGTTGGGCCCTTTGATGATGATCTCGCCCGGGCCCGTCGTCAGATCCGACGGGTAATCGTCGCCGTTGAGTTGTCCGATGATGGATTTATCCTCCAGGCTCTGGATTGCAACGGTGACGCCGGGTATCACGTGACCTACCGAGCCGAACCGCGGTTTTGCGACGGGATTGATCGAAACAACCGGCGACGTTTCCGTGAGGCCATATCCTTCGATGATGGTGACCCCCGCGGCCTCGAAGAACTCGCCGATTGCCTTTGGTAGTGCAGCTCCGCCCGAAACGGCGAAACGTACACGTCCACCCAGTTTCTCGTGCAGCGGAGCGAAAACCAGCTTGTGTGCAGTAGCAATTCGCATCTTCAGCAACGGGCTCAGTTTCTTGTCGTCTTTGAACCGCTCGGCTGCCATCGACCCCGACCGGACGGCCCAGTCAAAAATCTTCTGCTTATAGGCCGGCCCCTCGCTGACGGACTTAAAAATCAGGTTGTAGATCTTCTCGAAAAGGCGCGGTACTGAAATCAGAACGGTCGGTTGGACCTCCGACAGGTTCTTGTTCACGGCGTCGATGCTCTCGGCGTACGTGATTCTGGCTCCGCAGGCCAGCACGGCCAGGAAGCCCCCGGTGTGCTCAAAAGAATGGCACAAAGGAAGAAACGACAGATGATGGTCGCCGGGCCCGAAGGGGATCATGGCCAGAGCTCCCAGCACGTTGGAGCAGAAGTTGCCATGCGTAAGCATTACACCCTTGGGATTGCCTGTTGTCCCGCTCGTATAAATCAAAGCAGCAAGGTCGTCGGGTGTCACCTCTTCTCCCACCGGGCGCAGTCTACCTTGCTCTTCGGCCCAGTGCGACGCGCCTTCCTCCATCGCGTCTTCCCACTGTACGACGTATGACGGCTGGCCATCCTTTCGCTCTGTCATCGTGACGATGTACGCGAGCTCATCGCACTCGTCAAAGCAGGAGAGCGCCTTCTTGAGTTGGATGTTGGTCGATACGACAAAGACCTTGGACCCGGAATCCTTGATTATGTACTCAACCTGATCAGCGGGCAGGGACGTATAGAGGGAGACATTGATGCCTCCCAGTATCTGTGTGGCGAAGTCGGTGATGGCCCACTCCGGCCGGTTTTCAGACAGGATTGCGACCCGGTCTCCCTTGCCTACACCGCGCTTGTGGAGGAAACCCGCCATCTCGTTGACGCGGCGCTCCAGGTCCTTCCACGAGATGTCTACCCACTGTTTTGAGCTGCGATCTTTGT
Source organism: Rhodothermales bacterium (assembly GCA_041609895.1). Classification (GTDB taxonomy): domain Bacteria; phylum Bacteroidota; class Rhodothermia; order Rhodothermales; family JABDKH01; genus JAHHLP01. Next base: position 5,187 of record JBFIPX010000112.1, on the reverse strand, counting down.
AGGTGAGCGCCGCTCTGCCTTGACCCGCATAATGATCGACAAGGCGTCGAAAGAGTTGCGGAATCGTCTGGAAATCAACAATCGCAGGCATTGCAACCTGGTTGGGTGATGAATTCGTAGGCGCCTAATATAACGGTGTCGCCCAATGAATCAGCTTTCTGCCACGGCGGACGCGCTCCCAATTGCCTCTGACAGATTCGAATAGCCGTCCTCGGCGAGCAGGTCTACCAATTCTTGCTTGATGCGCTTCACGATGCTCGGGCCCTCGTAGACCAGTCCCGTATACACTTGTACGAGTGATGCTCCCGCGCGGATCTTGTCGTACGCCGCGAGTCCCGAGTCTATCCCGCCAACACCGATAATTGGAACGTCTCCCCGCGTTTTCTGGAAAAGGTAGTTGATTAGCCGCGTCGACCGCTTGGCAATTGGCGGACCGCTGAGCCCACCTGCGCCGATTCTCTTCAGCACATGAGGGGGAGTTCGAAGCCCGGATCGATCGTTAGCAGTATTGGTTGCGATGAAGCCGTTAACTTCGTGTTCCAGACAGACGCTCACCAGCTCCTCGAGCAAGCTGTCGAAGACCACCCGTTCCGTAATCGGCGGGGAGAGTTTTACCAGGACGGGGACTCGTGACTGCATCTCACTGCGTGCAGCAATGACAGCGTCGATGAGTGCATCCAGGGCGGCGGGGTCTTCGAAGGTCTTCCCGTCCGCCGTGTTCGGGCAGCTGATGTTAAGGGCGACGTAGTTCGCAGCCGGAGCCAGTTTGCGGAAGCTCTCCACGTAGTCGTCGATCGCTTCGGGTCCCTCAATGGTCGGGTCATGGGTCTTGGCCAAATTGATGCCCAGAGGGAAAGGATGATACATGCCCCGACTGCCGACCCGGGCGGCGATCTTGTCGGCCCCGTCGTTGTTCAGGCCCATCCGATTGATCAGAGCGTTGTCTTCCGGAAGTCGAAAGAGTCGGGGCCTGGGATTACCCTTCGAAGGTTTCAGGGTCACGGAGCCTACCTCTGCAAAACCGAAGCCAAGGTGCGGCCAGAAATCGATGAGATGAGCGTTCTTGTCAAAGCCGGCGGCAAGCCCAACGGGGTTGGGGAACTGATGTCCCCAAAGCGATACCTTGAGCGCCTCGTTGTGATACTCGAACATCGATCCGAGCACCTTCATCGCCGTCGAGCCGAATACCCTGCTGGCGGCCATCGTCAGCCCGTGTGCGGCTTCAGGGCCGAGCCGAAACAAGAGGGGCCTCAGTGACGAATACAACGGGTTAGGCCTCGGGGTCGTGAGGTTGCGGATGGCAGTCGTTGGGATCCAGCGCACACGAATTTACTTCGTTCCGCATGGCGTTTCCAGCCGGCTGCGGGGCTTCACGCATAACGAATCTGTTCGCATCGTGAACAAAGAGGGGAAGCAATGGCCAATCTCCTGGTATATCAAGTCGATTCTTTTGCTGCACGACCGTTTTCCGGTAATCCAGCGGGAGTATGTTTCCCCGAGGAGCCCTTGCCCAACGAGTTCATGCAGGACGTTGCTATGGAGATGAACCTCTCGGAGACAGCTTTCGTGCATCGGGAGAACGAGGCCTTTAGTCTGCGGTGGTTTACGCCGCTTCGTGAGGTCGATCTTTGTGGACACGCGACACTTGCGAGCGCTCATGTCCTGTGGGAGACAGGCCGGCTCGGCCTCGATGAGGAGGCAGTGTTCGAAACGCGCAGTGGACGGCTGACGTCGAGATACGCCGCCGGCAATGTGGTCATGGATTTCCCGGCCGAACCACCTGACATGGAGGTGGAGGTCCCAGCCGAACTAGAGCATGGAATTGACGCCGAGCTCGTTGCGGTTGGCAGAAATCGGCTGGACTATTTCGTCGTCCTACCCTCGGAGGACGTCGTTCGCGCCATACAGCCTGACATGGCGTTGCTTTCAGCACTCGGAAGCCGCGGCGTGATCGTGACGGCCGAGGCCGGCGAGTCAAGCGACTATGACTTCGTATCGAGATACTTTGCGCCGAAGTTTGGCATTCCTGAGGATCCGGTCACGGGCTCGGCGCACTGCTGCCTTGCACCATACTGGTGCTCGATGCTTGGTCGGAGTCGGCTGGTCGGGTATCAGGCGTCCGCTCGAGGCGGCACGGTCGAGGTTCGGTACGGAGGGGGTGACAGGGTTGAACTGGCAGGCCGCGCTGTAACTACGGCAAAGGTCGAACTCCTAGTCTCGCCGGAACTTACGCGAGCAGTCTAAAGATGTCTGCCCACGCGCCATTGGTCGCCGGCGTCCGGACGAGACAGCAGCTTCCAATTAGCGTCACCATCGACGCGATCGCTCTGGGCAAAGTCTGGCCGACTACCAGCCGGGAACGATCTGAAAGCCGAAGTGCGCACCCTTCTCCGGTCGTTGGAACGGGTAGACGTAGAAGATTTCCAGCACGGTATAGCCGAAGAGATTGAACCGCGTGCTCGCGCCGGCACTGAACACGGGCACGCGCTCGGCCGTTTCGCGCTTGAACTTGAGTTCGGGAAAATCCCCCTCGCTCCACGCGAGACCAGCATCTGCGAAGAGAGAAATCTCTGTCGGGAGGTATGGGAAGTTCACTAGCCCAAAGGCCTCTGTACCCAATAGCGGGATTCGAACCTCAGCGCTCGCGAGCGCCAATCTGGTACCGCGCAGGCGCTCCACCTCAGCGCACTTGTTGTCTCCGTTGAGCGTGCACTCGGTAGGCTCCAGCGAAGAGAAACTGTATCCCCTGATGAATGTGAGGGAGTTGGCGTAACCGAGATACTCCTCTGTGAAGATCGAATTCTCATCGATCTTGGGCCCGTAGTTGCCAAGGTGCATTCCCCTGAACGCAAACGTGACGGGTTTCAGAAAGAAGTAACGGCGGTAGTCCGCAAGCAGTCGGATGAATGACTCCGTGCCGAGAAACGGCGATGCCTGGAATCGGTATCGGCCGCCCTGCACAGGCGAAGTAAACCCGAAGTTGGAGAAGTCGCCCACATAGGCGGCACCGGTCTGGAAGAAATAGACGGCGTCGGGTGTACACAGTACAGTGGCGTTCTCCGAACACTTCGGCAGTTCGATTCGCTCCCTATCGAACACAAATCCGTTGGGTGATGTGAACCGGTCGATCTCGTAGTCGAACCCATAGCGGGTGAATCCGGCACTCAAGTCGAATCGCTTGGTTGTCGTAAACGGATAGGACGCCTGTAAGTCTACATAGTCGATGAATATCCGCTGCCTGATTTGCTCGACGATAAATTGTCCTGACTGATCGAACCCGGCTTGCTGAAATCCAAGCAGGATGGGGATGTGGCCAACCGAAGCACCGTAGTTGAGTCGGTGCTTACGATTCAGATAGCCCACCTGCGCGCCGATGTCCTTGAAAGTGCCGTTTGCCTGAGCAACGACCGCAAGATTGTGGTCTCCAAGCATGTCCGAGAAGAAGAGTCCGACACCGCCGGCCACCTGCGTACCAAACATGCCGCCTGTGGAAACGCCAACAGTAGGAGGAGCTACGTAGTCGAGTCGGAGTTTGGCGCCATAGTCCTTCGCAGGGAAATCGCCCGGGCTGGGCAACCCGGTCAACGAGTCATTCAGATAGTTTTCTACAAGCCCCGTCGACCCTGTCAGCGCCGGCGGCAGGATACCCGCGATGCCGTCTTCCTCGGATGCCGAGGTCACAACGGGCGTACCGTTCGTCTCTTCTGCTTCAAGGGAGAACACGTCGTACTTGTTGTTCGAGAAGACGGAGAACATCATGCGTCCACTTTGCTGCGCCACCGTCATTGCGGGCGACAGACTTGTGATGCCGCTCACCCCAGTCTGCAGACGTGTCACCTGGTAGGTCGCGCCCTCCTCGACCGCATAGCGATAGATGTCCTTGAAGCCGTCCTGGTCGGAAATAAAGTAGATGCTACGCCCGTCAGGTGAGAACTGTGGGTTGGTGTGTCTGGCCCCCGGGAAAGGTCGCACAATCTCGATGTCCGACGTGGCGACGTCGATGACACCGATTCGAACGGCGCCGAAGGTCAGCGTTTCGAAGTCAGTCCCCCCGGGTCCACGGTCAGTCACGAAGGCGATCTTCGCTCCATCGGGAGACCACGCCGGCTGCAGATCGCCGTAGCGGTCGTTGGTAAGCTGGCGGACATTGCCGGTCGCCAACTCAAGGATGTATAGGTCGCTGATACCTCCATCCATTCCGGAAAAGGCAATCTGCCGGCCATCGGGTGACCACGCCGGATTCGACATTGCGGTGACACCCTGTACGGCGATCCGTCGCTCGATCGCGCCGCTGTTCCAGTCGAGAATGCTGATCTCATTATCTCCCTGGACGAAGGTGATGAATGCAAACTTGCGACCGTCCGGAGACCAGGACCCGGCGGAGTTTATAAACCGGATGGCATCGAAATGCGGATTGCTGTTCGTCCCCTTCAGCGTCTTTACGACTTTTCCGGTTTCGGCATCCGCAATGAAAAGGTTGATTCGAAAGAGGTCTCGTTCGGATAGGAAAGCCACCCATTTGCCGTCCGGACTGATTGAGGGTGCGATGCTCAGCTCGCCATCGGTCGTTTCCTTATTCAGCACAGGGCGTCCTGCGGAGTCGGCCGGGGTTCGCCCTTCCGCCAGCGGGAGATAAATCTCCTTAACGGATTGGATCCACTCCTTCGACAGCGAATCGGATTTAATACCGACTGTATAGACGAGTGCCGAGTCGAGTCCGACGCGCCCGCCTAGTTTGTACAGGTTCGCAACGGCAGCGTCTCCATACTTGCCGCCGATGTACGCCATGTATGCTTGTCCATACCGGTACGGAAAGTAGCGGAAGTCCCTGCTGAGCATCTCCATGGTCGGCAGATCGTCGCGGATCGCGGCATCGCGCAGCCACATGGCAGTGTGAGGATCGTGCCGGCCAACGGAAAGGTATTCGGCCGTTCCTTCGATCAGCCACAATGGAAGGAGAGACAGCGCAAATCGGGTAGTGTCATCTCGTGAAAGAGCGATGTCGTACTGAAACGAGTGTACAAGCTCATGGCCGAGGACGTGGTCGGTCTCCGCATAGAGGCCAGTAAGAGGCATAACGACGCGTTCCTTGAGGCTCTCGGTGACACCGCCAGTGCCCTGCCCGATCATGCCACCGATGACGTTCGTCTGCTGGAAATCGGCGTCGTTAGCATAGAAAATGAGCGG
>JBFIPX010000111.1:0-10373 GCA_041609895.1 Rhodothermales bacterium | reverse complement strand
GCCAACGGAGATGGAGTTCGGTCCTCCTCGGAGGACGAGTTCGTGGAGCTGGCGAACGTAGGACCCGACCCCGTCGACATTTCCGGCTGGATGCTGGGAGACGACGAAGCGGTAAACTTCACCTTCCCGGATGGATATGTCGTCCAGCCCCGCTCCTTTGTCGTCGTTTTCGGCGGTGGCGACATCAGCAACGCTCCAGGGTACGACCCGGACCCCTTAGTCACGAAAGTATTTAGCGCGGACAGCACCGTGGGCAACGGCATTGCCAACGGCGGCGAGATCGTGATTCTCAGATCCGCAGATGGGAGTTACGACACATGGCTCGCGTATGGCACGCTAGTCGGTTCGGGAGGGCCGAACGACGGCGTCGAGTACGAAATCGAGATTGAGGTGGGTGCTCCAGCAAACGCCGACAACAGCATCACGCGCTTTCCGGATGGAAATATCAACGTAATCGATCCATTCGTGCAGCACTTGAGTGTGAGCAACAGAGCGTTCTCTCCCGGTCAAACGATCGATGGGAAGGACCTTGTACCTCTTCCAACGCCTCCTGTTACAGTAGTGATAAATGAGGTTCTTGCCAATGCTGCCGGGGCCGGGGATGCGAACCGCGACGGTGTCGTAGATCCTCTCGAGGATCAGTTCGTGGAGATCGTCAATACGACGGAGGAGGAGACCGTTAACCTCTCTGGCTGGCAGGTTGGAGACCCAGGCGGACTCACATTTACCTTTCCGGCGGGCTACATGCTTCAGCCGCAAGACTTCGTCGCGGTATTTGGCGGCGGCGATGTAACGAACGCACCCGGTTACAATGCCGACCCGCTCGTAAGTCGTGTGTTCGCAGCGTCCGGCGCTATTGGTGACGGGCTTGACGCGGCTGGCGACTACGCGGTCGTGACCTCGTCCGACGGCAGCTACGACTCGTACGTAGCCTTCGGGACGGCATCGGGTGCAGGCGACCCGACTGTCACAGGTGCGGAGGCGACTGAGTGGGAATTTGGCATGTCCCCGGCAGCGCCAGCCGACCAGAACGCCTCTATCACGCGCGATCCTGACGGTGATATTCTCGCCCCCGACCCGTTCGTCGTGCATTCGGACGTGAGCGCGCTGCCTTTCTCGCCGGCACAGACCACCGACGGACTGGATGCTCTGGACGACTTCGTAGACGTGCCACATCCGTGGGGTACCGGTCACGTGCTGCACTTTCGTTGGTGGGAGCGCGACCGCGTGGAGGTCCGCGAGGCTCCGAACCTGATGCCGTTGCGGATGGATCAAGGAACGGTCGAAATGTGGTTCCGTCCCGATTCGGTCCTCACGAATGACACGCATCCGCCTGACTTCACATACCTGTTCTCGAAGAACAGCAGCGGAAACGTGGAGGGTGACCTGGGTCTTTCCTGGCGGCGTGGTGAGGGGCGTTTGCTGTTCTTCATCCAGGACGGAACGAGTACGACCAACCTTGAGCAAAGCGATCGTGTTGACGAGATCTTCTATCCGAGATGGTACCATGTAGCGGCCACATGGAATACCGCAGATTCCATGCGCCTGTTCATCGACGGAAAGAAGGTTGCGGCGATCGAATCGACCCTGCCCGTATTCGGCGGAACACAGCTGGTCGCAATCGGAAACGGCGCGGACAACCTGTGGAATGACCGCTTCGAAGGATTCCGAGGAATGATCGACGAGGTCAGATTCTCGATCGTCGAGCGATATACAGACGACTTCGATCTCCCGACAGCGCCCTATGACGTTGACCAGTTCACGTTGGCTCTTTGGCATTTCGACGAGGGATCGGGAGACGAGACCACTGACGCGACGGGTAACGGTTTTGTAGGCTCGTTCGGTGGTCTTGACGGAGACGGGAATCCGGATCCGGCGAGTGCGCCGCAGTGGGTCGACGCCGCGACGCTGGTGTCGACGGAGGCGGAGGAGATACCGGAGAAGTTTGTCCTTGAGCAGAACTACCCGAATCCGTTCAATCCTGTGACCACGATTCGGTACCAGGTGCCCCGCGCTTCCGACGTGAAGATTGACGTCTACAACGTCCTTGGGCAGCGAGTACGCGTGCTTGTCGACGAGAAGCTTCCGGCAGGCGACTACCAAGTCGCCCTTGACGGCAGCCGGTTGGCCAGTGGGGTCTACTTCTACATGCTTCGGGCAACCGATACGAGGCTCGTTCGAAAGATGGTCCTTGTGAAATAGAAGGAGCGGAGGCTAACTGAGTGCGGGCAGGACGATGACAAGTAGGGCGAGATCGCTTTACCCGGTCGGCATGATCCTGCTGCAAGCGGTTCTGCTGGTTCCGAGTGCGCCGGGCGCGGGAGTTGTTTACCGCTTCCGCCCCGGCAGCCCGGAGCTCTCTTCCGCGCACGTGTCGCAGAACGTCGAGTTCGGTCCGTTTCTCGATCAGCGCGAACTGACCGCTCGCGGTCCGGGAGGATGGGGCTTCGTTCCGCCGTGGTCGGCTGAATTTGACGGCGTGTCGTCCACGATGCGAAGCGATGGCATTGACCCGGCCGGCCAGCCACTGGGGCCAAAGCTCACCGTTGAGGTCTGGTTCCGTGCCTCGTCGACGGCAGGTCAGGTGGTGCTGCTATCCAATCGGAGTCCCGGAGGCGACGGCTTCGTCCTTGGTCTGTCCGACGGAGTTCCATTTCTTGAATTGATTTCCGCACCAGGCAGTTTTCGAGTCGACGCAGTGGTCTCTGTCGAACCCGGCTCGGACGCGTGGGTGGCCGGCACCGTCCATTACGACGGAAGTGGAACGCTAACATTAGCCATTCACGTTAATGGACGGCCGGCAGGTGAAACGGAAGGCATTACGGCATTTGCGACTCCCTATACTGTCAACGCTCCGTTCTATCTCGGAACCACCGCATCCGGCGATCCACTCGCTCCGACATTGGTCTCGGCATTTGCCGGGCACATTTTCACAGCTGTGGTTCGCGACTATCTGGTTCACCCGTTGTACCTCGCCTCCGGCGCACCGTTCGATGGTGGAGAGTACCTGGGCTTGCCGTCCTATCACGACTATCCGCTAGATGAATTTCACCTCCCGATGGATCAGCGTATTGAAGAGGAGCCTGTGGAGGTGGATAGGCGATTCTACTTGCCGTACGCCAATGACGAATTCATCCCGCAGGGAACGGCGACGCGTCGTGGGGTTGAGGGCGGAGATGAGGCCGATCTCGTCTACGTGTCCTACTACCATCGCACGCGGGAAGGCACGATTGAAACTAAGCGATCAATCGTCGTCGAAATGGATGCCGTCACCGGGGTCGTTCGAAGAACGTTCAGACTTCGAGGCGTACTCGAATACTCGCACGCAGGCGGCATTGCCATCGCGGGAGATGCCTTCTTCATTTCGTCCGTAGGGTTCCTCGAACGATACGTGATCCCTGAATACGAGGGCCCCGACGGACCGAAGTACATTGATCTTGGGCCTGATGCGTCGGGCAGCATTTCTGTGCTCAGCAAGTCTTCTTTTGTTTCCGCGTTTGAGGATACTCTCTGGGTCGGAGACTGGCGGCCGAGCAATGACGTGGAGCCGTTTCTTTACACCTACCCGCTCGCGTCCGATGGCAGGCCCGAACGCACCGCGGCGCATGTATATGCGATTCCTCGAAACGTACAAGGTGTAGATCTAATACGGCGTAACGGTCAGACCTACATTTTCATGTCCCGCAATCGCAATAGTCGCGAAGCTGAACTTCTGCGATTCAGGCGCCAGCAACTCCATCGATCGGTTGTTCCGACGCCAGACTCAACGGTCACCATGCCGTTCGGAATCGAGGATCTCTCTTTTTCACCGGACGGCTCGCTCTGGACAAATTCCGAATCGGGGACGGTTTACTATCAGCGTCGCGACGTGAGTCCCTGGCAAGTCTTCTATCCGTTCGTCTACAGGGTGCCGGAGCATTCCATTCTGCCGCGAGCGGTCGACGTCGGCCTCAATGGACCAGAGGTGCCGGTCGACATCGCGTTGTGGACATATCCCAACCCGGTGCGAGGAACGGCCAGGATCACAGTGAGCGTGGCCAAACCTACGTTTCTGAAAGTTTCCGTCGTCGATGTGCTCGGCCGACAACAGGCATTGTTAAGCGAAGGCTTCGTTACGGATCCGAGGATGACGATGACATGGAACGCGGAGGCGGCACCCTCAGGTCTGTACTTTGTGGTGGCGCTAGGTGAACAAGGAAGGCTGGTCAAACCTGTCGTGGTATCACGTTGACGAGTCGTTTCTACCAGATATCATGCACCCATTTGCTGGAGCGCACATCGATCTTTCGAAGGGCCCCTTGCCGCTCTACCGTTTTGGTATTGGCGACCGTTGCGATTTGCTTTGTCACGATCCTAAGTGGCTGCCATCACGACTCGGAACACTCGCATGTTGTGGCGAAGGTCGGCCCGGAGCATATTTCCACGGAGGAGTTTAGGCTTTCGTATGGTCTGGGTTTTCCGCACCTGACGCGCGGACCGGCTTCAAGTCGCGAGAACTATCTGCAGCGAATGATCGACGAGCGACTTCTGGCGCTTGAAGGGTATCGTATCGGTCTTCACGAGACTGATGAGGTGCGGCGCAAGGTGGCCAGCATGCGCGCCGAGTTGCTGGTCGAGCGGATATTCCAACAGGAAGTGAACGACCGTGTTGTCGTCGCAGAATCGATTGTCAGGGAGGCAATCGGGAGAGCGAGTGTACGCTTCAAGCTACGATATCTTCCCGCCGATTCGCGAGAGCAGGCGGAGCTGCTGCGCGCAAACGTAGAAAGTGTCGGCTTCGAAGCTGCTGCCAAGACCCTCGCTTCGACATTGGACGTCCCCGGCATTGTCGATACCTTCGAAAGTCCATACCTCACGGCGGACGAGATCGACGAAACGCTGCTGCTTGCGATAGCCGATTTGGAGCCCGGGAGCTGGTCTGACCCCGTTAGCTTCCGAGGCGCCTACATCATTGTGCAGGTCGTAGACTTGCGAAGGGACGTTGCGGATGCCGCGCTCGATCAGGGAGCGAGGGAACGCATCGAGCACGTGCAGTTCTTACGCGAGGCGAAAAGGCTCACTCGCGAATTCGTCACCACGACGATGCAGCCACATGACCTCCGCATCAAGCCGCGTGTCTACAGTCGACTCCGAAATAGTCTTTGGGAGTGGTTGAGCAAAGAACCGCCTCCCGACAATCTCTTTCATGCTCTCAGGCAGAGCGGTGCGGGAAGCGCGGACAGCCTGCGCGCGCTTCTGCCGGAACTGCTGATGACTACCCGGGACGAAGAGTGGACAGTTCAGAGGTTTCTGTTGGAGTATCCGTCGGACCGGTATCCACTATCGGTAGATAGCAGGCCGTCGTTCGAAAGCGACCTTTTCGACGCATTCGGCCTTGCAGTCAGGGACCGCGTGCTTGTGGCAATGGCCGAACAACGTGGGATTGATAGCGAAAAGAACTTTGAGACCGAGCTCAAAAGCTGGGCAAACAAATTTGTCTACCGAGCCCTCTACGAGTCCGTTGCAGATACGGTGACGGTGAGGCAGGCGGACGTTCGCGAGTATTACCGGCGCCACCGTCAGCACTATTCAGACTCTTCGTCTTTTGAGCACGTAGAGGCCGAGGTGAGGGCGGATGCGAAAAGCGCACGAATCGCCGCAGCCATTACCAGTCTGCTCGACCAACTGAGAAAAAAGTATCCAGTGGTTATCGAGCGTGATGTCCTCGATAGCGTCGACATTACGGATCCGCGCGCCCCTTCCGAGCCGCCAGTCACGGTGCTCAAGGGCCACACCGGGAGGTTCGCATATCCGGTCGTTGATCCGCACTGGTAGTCTCGCTTTGCCAACAAGTAACGACAAGAGGTTCTCGTGAAGCATATTCTGGCGCTCGATCAAGGTACGACCAGCTCTCGCGCTATCGTATTTGACTCGACAGGATCCATAAACGGTGTGTCGCAAAGGGAATTCGAGCAGATCTTCCCGCAGCCCGGTTGGGTGGAGCACAACGCCGACGAGATATGGGAGAGTCAGTATGCGGTCGCCCAACAGGCAATTAAGCAGGCGGGGCTAAATGCGTCGGATATCGCGGCGATCGGAATTACGAATCAGCGTGAAACGACGGTCGTCTGGGACAGAGAGACGGGTGATCCTATCTGCAACGCCATTGTCTGGCAGGACAGGAGAACCGCTGGCTTCTGCGATGAGCTCAAGAAGAAGGGGCACGCTCAGGAGTTCAAGGACCGATCGGGCCTCGTCGTCGATGCGTACTTCTCGGGCACAAAGGTTCACTGGATACTCGAGAATGTCGCCGGTGCAAGAGAGAAGGCGGAAGAGGGACGACTTGCATTCGGTACTGTCGACAGTTGGCTGGTCTGGAAGCTGACCGGAGGAGGGCTGCACATTACCGACGTGTCGAACGCGTCGAGGACCCTGATGTACAACATCCGCGATCTTCGGTGGGACGATGTGCTGCTGGAACTGCTTGGCGTACCCGAGTCCATCCTTCCGGATGTTCGTGCGTCGAGCGAGGTCTACGGCGAGACTGCGGCCGGCCTTTTCCCCACACCGATACCGATCGCCGGCATTGCGGGCGATCAGCAATCGGCTCTGTTCGGTCAGCTCTGCACGAATCCTGGGATGGTCAAGAACACGTACGGTACTGGCTGTTTCATGTTAATGAACACCGGTACCCAGCCGGTCGCCTCCGACAACAACTTGCTCACGACGATTGCATGGCAGATTGAAGGGGAGACGACTTATGCCCTTGAGGGGAGCGTGTTCATCGCTGGTGCGGTCGTGCAATGGCTGCGGGATGGGCTTGGACTCATCGAGAGTTCACCCGACGTAGAGGCATTAGCCGCCTCCGTGAAAGACAACGGTGGCGTGTACTTCGTCCCCGCCTTTACGGGACTTGGTGCACCACACTGGGATCCATACGCCCGCGGGACAATCGTGGGGCTCACTCGCGGTTCAACCTCGGGCCACGTCGCGCGGGCGGCACTCGAGAGTGTGGCCTACCAAAGTGCGGATCTGATTCAGGCAATGGAGGCAGACTCCGGCGTCCCTGTTACGGAACTGCGGGTAGACGGCGGAGCCGCCGCAAATAACTTGCTCATGCAGTTCCAGAGCGATGCCTTGGGTGTACCTGTTGTTCGTCCGACGGTACTGGAGACGACCGCTCTTGGGGCCGCGTATCTCGCAGGACTCGCCGTCGGATATTGGTCCGGCCTTTCCGAGGTGTCGGAGCAGTGGCAAGTGGATCAAAGGTTTGAGCCCGAATCAGACCGAGGCCATATTGCCGAGCTTCTGGCAGGCTGGCGGAAGGCGCTATCTCGGGCGAAGCAGTGGGAGGACTCCGACAGATGAGAGATCGCCTGCCGTTTGACCGGGACTCACTGGTCGACATTGGGTTCGACTCTTCGGTAGAATGGGACCTCATCGTAATCGGTGGCGGTGCGACCGGTCTTGGAACGGCCATCGACGCTGCTTCTCGCGGGTACCGCACACTCTTGTTGGAGCAACACGACTTCGGCAAAGGCACGTCCAGCAGAAGTACCAAGCTCATCCACGGCGGTGTACGTTATCTGCGGCAGGGAAACATCTCCCTGGTGATCGAGGCATTACGCGAGAGAGGGTGTCTTCTAAAAAATGCGCCACACCTGGTACACACCGTTCCTTTTGTTATCCCATGCTACAGGCGGTGGGAGCGTCCCTACTACGGCTTCGGCTTGAAGCTATACCAAGCGATGTCGGGTCGTCTTTCTATCGGGCCGTCGTCGATCCTCAGCCGAGACGTCGCATTGGACTTTCTGCCCAACGCCGCCGGAAAAGCCATGCGTGGCGGCGTGCTGTATCATGATGCGCAATTTGATGATTCGCGGCTGATCATCAATCTCGCGCAAACCTGTGCCGATCTCGGTGCCGTGCCGTTGAATTACGTGCGAGTCACCGGGCTGCTTCGCAGGGGCGGGCGCATACGCGGTGTAATTGCCAGGGATGTGGAGGGCGGCCGCGAGGTCGAACTGGAAGCTCGTGTGGTCGTCAACGCGACAGGGGTATTTGTCGACGGCGTGCGGCGCATGGACGATCCTCAGTGTCCTGCCATCATTCGTCCGAGTCAAGGCATCCACATCGTAATCGGCCGTCGTTTTCTTCCGGGCGACGCTGCGATGATGATCCCCAGAACGGATGATGGCCGTGTGTTGTTTGTGATTCCATGGCGTGACCGCACCATTCTGGGTACAACGGATACACCCGTCGAATCCATCGATGTGGAACCGGAGGCGCGTTCGAGCGAGGTAGATTTTCTTTTAGAACACGTTGCCCAATATCTGGAAGTGGCTCCGGAGCGGCAGGACGTTCTGAGCATTTTTGCGGGATTGCGTCCTCTGGTTGCCTCTGGTCGGACAGGCGATACGAAAGCGATTTCGCGTGATCACGTTCTGAGGGTCTCGAGTTCCGGGCTGGTTACGATAACAGGGGGGAAGTGGACTACGTATCGAAAGATGGCGCAAGACGCAGTCGATCATGCGGCCAAAGTGGCGGGCCTCGATCAGCAGCCTTCGCGGACACATTCCCTGGCGATTCACGGCGCGCGTATATCGGATGGTTTCGGTTTGTCCAACTCATATGGTGCGGACGCTCCGGCAGTGCAGGATGCAATGGCTCGTGAGCCCGGCGGCACCGTTCTCATCAACGAGAAGCTTCCTGTACGGCGTGGCGAAGTATCGTACCTGGTGCGTCGTGAGATGGCACGGACGGTCGAGGATGTTCTTGCTCGCAGGACCAGATCATTGCTCATGGATGCAGGCGCCAGCATCGAAGCTGCCCCCGAGGTAGCCCAAATCATGGCTGCAGCGCTGGGTCGAAATCGTCATTGGCAGGAGGAACAAGTCGAAGCGTATCGCACGGTCGCGAGGAACTATCTTCCCGATCAGATTACCGTTCATCACCATCGCGCTGTCGACATGAAGCGCGGCGCCCGACAGCATTATGACACAGCTTGACAAAGCACAGACAACTCCGGCGATCAGCTTCGAGGAGGCTCCGACGGCCGACAGGCGCTTCCGTTTTCAAAGTCGCGGCGTTTGCGTTCGTCTGTGGCCGCGTCACGCACCAACTGCCGTTGCGACGCTTCTGCTATACACACTTCTGGCAGGCTGCGCGACTGCTGGCGAAGAGACGCGCGGGCAGGCGATCGATTCCGCCCAATCCATTGACCTGCAAGGACATCGCGGCGCCCGCGGCCTGCTTCCAGAGAACACCGTTCCGTCACTTCTCTTGGCCGTGGATCTTGGCGTAAGCACGGTCGAACTCGACGTAGTCATAGCATCAGATTCGCAAGTTGTCGTTTCGCACGAGCCTTGGTTCTCCCATGAGATTTGTACAAAGCCGGATGGAGTTCCGGTAACGGAGTCTGAGGCTCGCGAACTGAACATCTTTCGTATGAACTACAGCGAGGTCAAGCGATACGACTGTGGCAGTCGCGGCAATGAACGGTTTCCGCAACAGCGAAAGATGGCCGTCTCCAAGCCTTTGCTGTCCGACGCGATCGAGGCCGTGGAGCGCCACGCAGCTACGACCGATCGGACGCCGGTCTACTACAACGTGGAGATCAAGTCGAGGCTGGAGGGCGACAACAACTATCATCCCGCTCCTGCGACGTTTGCACGACTCGTGTATCAGGTTCTTCTAGACACGGACGTCCTTGAAAGATCAACGATTCAATCTTTCGATCCGCGATCTCTTGAGGCCGTTCGCAGGATCGACTCCTCAGTCACGCTCGCGTTACTCGTCGATAACGAGCTCGGCCTCGCTGATAATCTGGCCCGCCTGTCTTTTCGCCCCGAGATCTACAGTCCGAACTACCGACTGGTTGACAGGAGCCTGGTCGATGCTGTGCACGCCATGGGTGTCCGGGTCATTCCATGGACCGTTAACGAGACTGCAGAGATGGAATCATTACTGCACCTGGGCGTGGATGGGATCATTACGGACTACCCTGATCGCGGTCGCGTCGTTGTTGATTCATTCGCGCGATAGTTTCAGGAACCTGGGGTGGCATAATCCATGAGGGCGAACATGCAAACCGAAGCCGAATGAGTCAGGCCGAAGCAACAAAGCGGACCCTGCGGATCTACGAGTTGCCGCTTCTGCGATTTCTCCGCCCAGCGGCGCATCGGCCAAGGCTTCCCGACGAGGACGTACGGCGCCTGTACCCCAAGATGCGTTGGCGCATTCTCGAGGCCACGTTCATTGGGTACGCGACCTTCTACTTCGTTCGCAACAACTTCCCGGTCGTCTCAAAGGAGATGGGGGAGGCGTTGGCTTACACCAAGTCGGAGATCGGGGACATGCTGGCCGCGACTGCGATCGCGTATGGGGTCGGCAAG
>JBFIPX010000110.1:0-10385 GCA_041609895.1 Rhodothermales bacterium | reverse complement strand
TGAGCGATACTTGTTCATAGATGCCATGTAATCCGCATTGCATAAACAACGCGCAAAAAGCGGCTTTTTGACACTCGAGAGTGATTCGGTGCCGCTTAAGCCTCAAAAGGCATAAGGGTCGGCTGATTGTTCTCGGGTAGAAACCCTGTCTGTCTTTTGGTACCTTTGAAGCCGTTTTGTCTATTGTGATCTACACAACGCGAGAATGGCCAATTCCGGACACGACCTCCTGAAAGGGAAGAATGGCGTCATCTTTGGTGCCCTGAACGAGAGCAGTATTGCGTGGTCGATTGCCGAGGCGATCCACCGGGAAGGCGGACGCTTTGTGCTTTCCAACGCGCCGGTGGCGCAGCGACTCGGCGGCCTCGACCAGCTCGCGACGAAGACGGAAAGTGAAATCATCTGGGCCGACGCGACGGACGACGAAGCTCTAAAGGCGCTGTTCGATTCGGTTCAGTCGTCGCTGGGAGGTGTGGACTTCATCGTCCATTCGATCGGAATGGGGCTCAACGTCAGGAAGAATCGGTCGTATCAGGAGCTGAATTACGACTGGTATCACAAGACGCTCGACATCTCGGCGATCAGCCTTCACCGCATCGTTCGACAGGCGCTCGAGACCGGTGCGTTGAACAATGGTGCATCCGTCGTCGCGCTGACATACATCGGGGCACAACGCATCTTTTCGAAGTACTCGGAGATGGGTGACGCGAAGGCGCTTTTGGAGAGTATCGCGCGCTCGTTCGGATCGCGCCTGGGCGAGCAGGGCATCCGCATCAACACGATCTCGCAGAGTCCAACGAGAACGACCGCCGGATCCGGAATAGCCGGCTTCGATTCCATGTTCGAGTTTGCAGATCACTTGTCACCACTCGGAAACGCGGATGCCGAGAGCTGCGCGGATTACACCATCACGCTGCTGAGCGACCTCACCCGGATGGTGACGATGCAGAACCTCTACCATGATGGTGGGTTCTCGAGTATGGGCTTTACCGACGATCTCGTCGATGCGCTGAAAAACGCGTTTGGCGCCTGAAATCTCTCCGACTCAAGAGACTGGTGGGCATGGGCAACAACCTCGACACAAGGCCGGTACGTCTGTTCGTATCCGACATCGACGGGTGCCTGTCCGAGCCATACCGTCCCTTCCGCAGGGACCGGCTTCATGAGCTGGCGGCCAGGTCGGCGGGTATCACGGTATCAAACCACGTGGGTGCGTCGCCGGCGCTCAGCATTTGCTCCGGTCGGTCATATCCATACGTTGAGGCGATGACTCAGCTGCTGCATCTACAGACGCCCGTGGTCTTCGAGGCAGGTGGTGGAATGTTCGATCCTGTCTCGGCACGGTGGTTCTGGCATCCTGATTACACCGACGATCTTGATCGCCAAATACGAGAGATGCGCAGTTGGCTGACGTCGGATATCTCTCCCGGTACGGCTATGGACCTCGATCATGCCAAGAAGACGCAGGCCTCCCTGGCGGGTCCGATCGAAGAGGAAGTATTTGCGGCCGTACCATTGGTAGAGCAGCGTGCACAGGAGCAGTATCCCGATCTACTTGTCGCGCACACACATATATCGATCGATGTTATTCCGCGAACGCTCAACAAGGCGAACGGAATGCGCTGGCTGGCAAGCGAATTGGACGTCGAGCTAGAGGATATCGCATTCATAGGCGATACTAACGGTGATCTACCGGCGCTTGAGATCATCGGCTTTCCGTTCGCTCCCGCGAACGCAACCGACTCGGTGAAACAGGCGGCCAGGATCACGACCGAAGGTTCGGTGATCGAAGGCGTCCTGGAGGCATACGACTGGTGCGTCGGTCATAACGAACAACTCTTTAGCAGTTCGCAGATTGAATCTTAGCGTGGGACGTTACCGCAATACAGTTCTACTTGTGGTCATGGTCGGCTCGTGGATGATGCCAGGCACGGCGCTCACTCAGTCGCGTTCGGATATACCACGCAGCGACATCGATATCCTGACGGCTGGCGGCGCGGCTGGGATGACAACTACCAGTGCCTCGTCGGTCGAGCCCGCGGTCTACTATGCCGTCAACCACGCAACCGCGTTCACGACACCGGATTCGACGCAGGCGTACATCGATCTCGATGCCAGGGAGTCCGTGGAGGTGGTCAGCCGGTCGGGGGCGTGGGTGCAGGTTAAGACCTCTGACGGAGCTCGGGGATTCGTTCGGGAGGAGGCTCTGTCGAACGTCTGGATCCGCGTCTCCAAGAAGTCGAAGACGGTTCACGTCTATCGCGGCCCGGACGTGGTCGCGGCCGTTCCGGCAGACATGGCATACAATTTCTTTCTCGACAAGGAACAGCGCGGGAGTAACACACAGCCCGATCACTGGAGAACGCCGGAAGGATTGTACTTCGTTGTCGGAAAGAATGCGGCCAGCCGGTTTTACAAGGCGTTTGTTCTCAACTACCCGTCCCTCAAGGACGGTCAGGCGGGCCTCGAGGACGGCCTGATCACTCCGTCTCAGTATGACGCCATCGCCGCGGCGGACCGCCGATTTGCCATGCCTCCAATGGACACGGCGCTTGGAGGCTGGATAGAGATTCATGGTATGGGAACAGGCTCGCGGACGACGTGGACGCGGGGTTGCGTAGCGATACCGAACGAATCAATCGATGCACTCTGGAATCTCGTGAACATCGGCACTCCGGTTCTCATCGAATCGTAGGCCTTGAACCCGGCCGACCCCACGGCGTTAGCAGAGCGTAGCCAAATTGGAAATCTAAATGCGACTGTTTATCGCAGTATTGGGGGTTGCACTCCTCGGGGGCGCGCAGCCCACGGAAGCCCAGCAAACGTCTGAAGCTGCAGAGCGACTCCGTGCGTCGGCGGAAGGGGCCGTCTACGTCATTCCGGTGCAAGGGATGATCGACAACGCCCTCGCGCGATACATCGACCGCGCAGTGAGTGACGCGGAGGAGAACGACGCGACGCTGATCATCTTCAACATAGATACCTTCGGCGGACTGGTCGATGCGGCAGACCTCATCCGGAAACGGATTCTCGACGCCGAGCCAGCGACCGTCGCGTACGTCAACAAGAATGCGGCTTCTGCTGGCGCGCTGATCTCATATGCCTGCGACTTCATTTTGATGGCGCCCGGAGCGTCGATCGGGGCGGCGACGGTCGTGGAGGGCGTCGGGGGCGAGGCGGCTCCAGACAAGTATCAGAGCTATATGCGCGGGCTCATGCGCGCAACGGCGGAAGCCAATGGACGCGACCCCCAGATCGCAGAGGCGATGGTCGACCAGAGCATAGAGGTAGAGGGAATCTCGGAAGCCGGCAAAGTGCTGACGTTGTCGACGTCCGAGGCCATAGATCTCAAGGTGGCGGACTTCGCCTCGGATTCCTTGGAGGAGATTTACGAGACGGCGGGGATAGAGATCGCTACCGTGGTCAACCACAGAGCGACGCGTGCCGAACAGGTACTTCGATTCTTCGCGTCTCCAATCATGCAGTCCATCCTAATGCTGATGATGCTCGGGGGGCTCTACTTCGAACTGCAGACTCCGGGTGTTGGCTTCGCGGGACTGATGGCTGCCCTCGGAGCCGCGGCGTTCTTTGCTCCTCACTACATGCTCGGGCTTGTGGAGAGCTGGGAGATCGTCGTGTTCATCCTGGGCGTGGGTCTCATCGTAGTTGAGATCTTCGTCATACCGGGTTTTGGATTTGCCGGTATCGCAGGAGTCGTTCTCGTGATCGGCTCGCTGCTTGCCGGCCTGGTAGGCAACATCGGCTTCGACTTTCCCACGGCCGAATCGATGTCTACGGCAATCACAACCCTGGCGGTAACACTGGTACTCTTCGTCGTCCTGCTCTTTTCACTCGGACGGTACCTGCCCAAATCGGAGCGGTTCGGTGAACTGGTGCTGCAACCGGAGCTCGCCAGCAGTATGGGATACACGTCGTCGGAGACGCGCGACGACCTGGTTGGCGAGGAAGGTATCACGATCACTCCGTTGCGGCCGTCCGGAACCGCCGAAATCGGAGGAGACCGCTTCGACGTCACGTCCGTGTCCGACTATGTGCCCGCAGGAACGGCAGTTGTCGTTCGCTCCGTGCGCGGCGGCCGAATCGAAGTCCGCGTCAAGCGGGACGGAGACAGGCAGGCACGTGCCTGACAGATGAAACTTACGGCACATCCGCCGTACACTAAGTACTTATCATTTCTTGCGAGAGCGGGCGACCAGGAGCTAGTGGATCTATTCCTACCGATTGCATTGATTTTGGTGGGTCTTGTACTCATCGTGATCGAGGTATATCTCATACCCGGTTTCAACGTGATTGGTATCCTGGGCCTTCTTCTTGTCGTGGGTGCAATCATCGTTGCCTTTAGCGAAGGCGGAACCATGGGCGGTCTCGCCGCGATCGGCGGTAGTGGGATTGCCGTCGGCGGTTTGTTCTGGTTCTTGTATTCCTCGGGAGCGTGGGACCGTTTTGTCCTTACGACATCGCTCAAGCGTGATCCGGAGAAAGCCGAGGAAGATCGCGACCAGAGGCGGAGGTACCTCGGGAAGGTAGGCGTCGCGGTGACCCCGTTAAGACCGGGCGGCGTTGTCGAGATCGAGGGGGAGCGCGTCGAGGTGTCGACTGAAGGCGAGTTTATTGCGGCTGGCAGCGACGTGCGCGTCGTAGCGATGGATAGGCGTCGTTATTTCGTTCGTCTTGCTGAGCCGATGTCGCAGAATACGGTGCCAGAGTCCTGAGCCCGCTGGTCCGCTTCGTATATTCAAGATGTTGTTGGCGCGACGCCGATCGAGGATCGCGCCTCTCTTTCGAAGAGGATCATCCTCGTCCCAGTCTTCCCACACCACCGATTGGATGAACACCTCATACACACGCCTTCTCGCGATCGCATCGACAACAGCTGTGCTGGCTTTCGTCGCATGCCGCCCCGAGTCTCACGTTCCATCCGGCCCGCCAGAAGGTTGGGTGACAGACGGCGATCGGTGGTGGCGATCCGGTATAGACACGACCGCAGCGTTCCGCGACCTTGAGACGTTGCAAAGTATGCAGGTGAAGGGCGCAGACCTTACATACTCGGCGAATCTCGCGTTGGCCAGAGACCGCAACACGGCGACGCGGCAGCTCTCGAGGGCAGTGAAGGTAAGCCTTCTGCCAGTGCTCAGGAATGAGCCGGAAGTCGTCGACTCCCTTTTCGAGCGACACGTCGTACCTCGCATCGAGGAGGCGAACTTCAACCGGAATCCGGATGACCTCGTCGAGCAGTACAAGAAGGAAGGCTACCGAATCCTCGCCCGCCACTTTCGCGAACCCCGGGCCACCAAGCGGTTGGGGACCGACGTGCCAATCACGTACCCGGACTCCCTGCGCGAGGCCGGGGTTACCGGCCGAGTCAAAATGCAGGTGCGAGTCGACACAGCCGGGGCGCCTGTGGCGGTAGAGCTTCTACAAAGTGTCCATCCGGTTCTCGATTCGATCGCGATGCGCGCGGTTACGGAGGCGCGCTGGCAGCCGGCATATCTTCTCCGAGTAGGCAAGTCAGATCCCATTCCGTCGTGGGTGCGGCTGGATTTGAATTTTCAGGTCTCTTGACCTCTGTCATGCCCGTGGAAACGGGCATCCATCGGGTCCTGGCTCAGAGCCTGCATTCGCGGGAGAGGGTGGCCGGGATGACGACTTCGTCATGCTCGAGCAGTCGGCCATCCACGCGGGGACGACGTTCACCTTACAGCAACATCCCCGCGATCGTCGCCGTCAGCCAGGACGCCAACGCCCCACCGAACATCGCCTTCAACCCCACCTGGGCAAGGTCCGACCGCCGCTCTGGCGCCAGCGCGCTGATGCCACCAATCTGGATACCGATTGAGGAGAAATTGGCAAAGCCGCACAGGGCGTATGTCGCGATTATGATTGCCCGATCGCTCAGCTGACCAGCCTGTATGTAGCTACCCAGCGTCCCGAACGACACAAACTCGTTTAACGAGAGCTTGATACCGAGAAGGTTGCCCACCGCCGCGGCATCCGACCACGGTACGCCGATCAGCCAGGCCAGCGGGCGAAGCACCGTTCCGAAGAGCGTCTGAAGCGAGCCCGGAAAGATGCCCTCGTATTCGCTGCCTACCGGCGACATCCCGTCGGTTCTGTACTCCCTGATCTCCCCCCCAAGGATCTTGCCATCGATGACAGAGTCGAGGAAGTTGAGCAGGACGTCGATCACGGCGATCAGGGCGATGAATCCGAGGAGCATGGCTCCAACGTTCACGGCGAGCTTGAGTCCATCCGTGATGCCATTGGTTGCTGCCTCTATCGCGTTTCCTCCGACCGGAATGTCTGGCAGCGAGACGTCTCCCGCGGTTTCTGAATGCTCGAGCTCCGGGTAAATGATCTTGCCGATGACGAGAGCCGCCGGCGCCGACATCACAGTGGCCGCAACCAGATGGCCTGCTGGTACCCCCATCGCTATATAGCCCGCGAGAACGCCGCCGGCGATCGTTGCGAAGCCGCCAACCATGATGGTCGTCAGTTCGGACTTGGTCATCCCCATCAGGAAGGGCCGGATTAGAAGAGGCGCTTCAGTCTGACCGACGAATACGTTGGCGCTGCACGACAGCGTTTCCGCCCCGCTCGTTCCGATCGTCCAGCGCATGAAACGGCTGAAAGCATCCACTACCTTTTGCATGATGCCCAGGTAATACAGGACGCCCATGAAGCCGCCAAAGAATATGATCGTCGGCAGTACCTTGAAGGCGAACAGGAAACCGAAGCCTGGCCAGCCGCCATCGGGTCCCGGAAAGAAGTACTGGGCATCAGCAAGATTCCCGAAGAGGAACTGAGCGCCGTAATCAGACAGGTTGAGAAACTCGGCTACACCTTCACTGAACGACGTGAAGATGACGCGCCCGTTGAGTTCGTTGGCGATCAGCCACGCGATCCCGGAAGCAACGATCGCTGCCGATGCGAACTTCTGAGCTGACTCGAACACTTTCACACGTGAGTTGACGAGTGCCAGGGCCACGAGAACCAGCCATGCAATGCCGAGCACGTTGGACGGGACAAAGGTCAGCAGGCCCCCTACGCAAATCGCGCCCAGCAAAGATGCCGCAAGAACAGGCCAGTTGGACTCGTCGCCCTCGGGTCGCAGGAGGTACGCGACAATCAGCAACCCGAGGAGCACCATGCCGACGAAACTCCATACGTCGTCCCGCAGGATGATCAGTGCAAGGACAAACTGAAGGCCGAGCCCCCAAATGATAGGTCGGAGCTTGACCTGTCGACGGTGGTACGACATCGCCCAGCCGATTCCGAGCAGTGCCAGTAAGCCGAGCACACTGATCAAGTTCATGAGTTTGGCCGTTGCCTGAAGGGTCGTGGAGGGAGGATTGATGTGCGTCGCGCCGGCGGTCGAAAATATACAACGTCTTTGCCGATTTCATGGGGTACCGAGACGGCCTTCGGAACAGGGTACCCCCACGAACAAGTACAACCACCCCGCTCGCTAGCCGACTTGGATATACGTCTGGAGGCCCGACAATTGATACTGCGATCTCGCCTATTTCCGTTGGCTCTCATGTTTGCGGCGCTCGGTTGTTCGGGCGACAACCCGTTGATAGAGGATCCAGAGGCGCGGGGGGCACTGCTTGGCGACGAACGTATCGAGGTAGCGTCTGTAGATCGCATTGAGTCGTTTGGCATCCCCATCACGGCGCAGAGTCCGGTGGAGCTGTTGCGCATCACGTATCGCACGATCGGACCTGACAGGGTGACTACGACAGCTTCAGCGCTGCTCGCACGGCCGGTTGAAATCGATGGACCCCTCGCGATTGTGAGTTATCAGCATGGGACGGTGGTCCGCAAGACAGATGTCGCATCGGTTCGCGGGCTGGATATGCCGGAGGCGCTGGTTGCGGTAATCTTTGCAACGACCGGCTACCTGGCGGTTATGCCTGACTACCTCGGTCTAGGCGAATCCGAGGGGTTGCACCCATTCGTTCATGCAGAGTCACTAGCCTCTGCCGTCGTGGATGCGCTGAGGGCGGCACGTAACTACGCTGGGCGCCAAGGCATTTCTCTCGAGTCGGAAGTGTACTTGCTCGGATATTCCGAAGGAGGGTACGCCACTGCGGCGGCACAACGGCGTATCGAGGCGAGTCACTCGGACGAGTTCACTCTCGGAGCGTCTTCGCCGATGGCGGCACCGTTTGACCTGGCCGGGGAGATGGTCGACCTGCTGGCGCGGGACGATCCGTATCCGGCGCCATTTTTTCTGCCGTACACCCTCCTGGCGTATGATGCGGTGTACGACCTCGCAGCAAGTCCATCGGACTATCTCGTGGCACCCTTCGATCAGACGATCCCGCCACTCTTCGATGGAACCCGATCGGGGGGAGAGATCGATGCCGCCCTGCCGGACGTTCCGAAGCGGATCCTGCGCGAGGAGTTTGTCTCCAGCATCCTGACAGACGGGAGCTTCCCGTGGCGCCAGCGTTTGGAAGAGAACACGCTACTGACGTGGACGCCGGCAACGCGAACGCGTCTGTATCATTGCGAGCAGGACGAGTTGATTCCAGTCGAAAACTCAACAACCGCTCTGTCTTCGTTTCTTGCGAATGGGGCGCCGGCATCTCGCGTGGATTTGGTTACCGGCGACTTTGGAAAGCACGCTGAGTGCGCGGCGGTGTTCATTCTGCTGGGCAAGTTCTGGATTGACGAGGCGCGTGGGACCTCTCATTCGAAGTGGTCTGCGGAGCACGTGGTTGAGAAGGTGAAGCAATCCGGCTGGCGGCCAATAGGTGAGTAGTGGTCAGCGTCATCCCGGCGTAGCCCCTGGATTTATGGGAGGTTGGAGCCGCGCGATCCACATGGATGGCCGTTTCCGCGGCCATGACGGCCTTCTTGGTCATCCCGGACTCGATCCGGGATCCATCGTGTCGAGATAACTGGGCAGGCGTCCGATGGACGCTGTCTCCACGGGCATTACGACTATTGCACCTGACGACCAGCGGGGTCAACCGAAATTCACGACCGCCGGTCGAGTCCGTCGGAACGAATCCCTATCTTCAAAGTCCCCCATCTGGCCGGTCCACGATAAGCGCCGACCCGCAGATCGAGGCCGGTGACGCCGCCCGACATCTGCAAGCACAGCGGCCGCTCAAACCGGCGCGCCCCGCCGAAGAGGCGCCTGTCCTCCACCATAATCCGTTACAATAAACCCATCAGATGCGGCAGATCGAACTCATTGCCGACGAGCCCCGTACCGATAGCATGGATCGAGCATCGGAGATCGTCGACGGTCTAAATGAGGCGCAACGTGAGGCGGTCACCACTACCGAAGGGCCCGCGCTCATCGTGGCCGGTCCGGGCTCCGGCAAGACGCGTGTCCTCACACACCGCGTTGCCTATCTGATCGCCACGGGCCACGCGCAACCTTTCCATATCCTCGCCCTGACGTTCACCAATAAGGCGGCCCGGGAGATGAAGCGGCGGATCCAACAGCTCTTAGGCGCCGAGCATGCGGCTGGCATCTGGATGGGCACCTTCCATTCGATCTTTGCGCGCATCCTCCGCCGCGAGGCGGAGAAGCTCAACTTCACCTCGGACTACACGATCTACGATACGGACGATCAGGATCGCATCTTCCGCGGGTTGATGGACCAGTACAACATCGATCCGAGGCAACACCCGGTACGCGCGATTCGATCGATGATATCGGAAGCAAAGACCCAGATGATCTCGCCATCGGAATTTGCCCGCCTCGCGATGTCGCCCCAGCAGGAGAAGGCCGCGCAGCTGTATCAGCCCTACATCGAGACCCTGCATCGTTCGAACGCAATGGACTTTGACGACCTGCTCCTCAAGCCGCTCGAGCTCTTTCGTAAGGATGCCGAGACGCTCGAAAGGTACCAGTCGCGGTGGCGCTACGTCCATATCGATGAGTATCAGGACACCAACCAGGCGCAGTACCAGCTGACCAAACTGCTGGCCGCTCGGCACAAGAACATCTGCGTGGTTGGCGACGATGCACAAAGCATCTACGCGTTTCGAGGCGCCGATATCGGCAACATCCTGTCGTTTCAGAAGGATTACAAGGAGGCGCAAGTTCTGAGGCTGGAGCAGAACTATCGATCGACTGAGAAGATCTTGCGCCTTGCCGACTCGATCATCAAGAACAATGACAAACGCCTTGAGAAATCGCTCTGGACCCAAAATGACGAGGGAGAGGATGTCATCCTCATGGAGGCAATCTCCGAAAAGGATGAGGCGCAGAAGATCGAGCGCCGAATACGCGACATCTATGTACGCGGTCACCATTACCGCGATTGCGCCGTGCTATATAGAACCAATGCTCAAAGCCGGTCTATCGAGGAAGCACTTCGCCGAGCCGGAATACCCTACCG
>JBFIPX010000109.1:0-10420 GCA_041609895.1 Rhodothermales bacterium | reverse complement strand
GATCTTCTCGTATTCGGGATCGTAGCGCATGGCCATGTCAGCCGTGGTCATCACGATTGGCACTTTCTGCTTCGGATCTTCTGGATCCGGAGCCATGTCTTGCTCCTCAATGTCTTTCGGGGTCCACTGCCACGCGCCGTACGGGCTCTTCGTCAGCTCCCAGTCGTACTTGAAGAGGACCCGGAAGTAGTCCATATCCCACTTCGTGGGCTCGGGCGTCCACGCACCTTCCAGACCGCTGGTAATCGCGTCGCGGCCCTTGCCGCTTCCGTGAGTGCTTAGCCAGCCAAGTCCCTGCGCTTCGATCGGCGCTCCTTCGGGCTCACGACCCAACGCGGAATCCGGACCCGCGCCGTGCATCTTGCCAAAGGTGTGGCCGCCGGCCGTGAGGGCCACCGTCTCGTAGTCGTTCATCGCCATCCGCTTGAACGTCTCGCGGATGTCGCGGCCGGACGCCACGGGATCGGGGTCTCCGTTGGGACCCTCAGGGTTCACGTAGATCAGACCCATCTGGACAGCAGCCAACGGATCCTCAAGCTCGCGGTCACCGCTGTAACGCTTGTCGCCCAGCCATTCAGTCTCACTTCCCCAGTATGTGTCCTCTTCCGGCTCATAAACATCCTCTCGACCGCCAGCAAACCCGAATGTCTTAAAGCCCATGGATTCAAGGGCGCAGTTGCCGGCCAGGATCATCAGGTCGGCCCAGGAGATCTTATTGCCGTATTTCTTCTTGACGGGCCAGAGCAGACGTCGTGCTTTGTCGAGATTGCCGTTGTCGGGCCAGCTGTTCAGGGGGGCGAACCGCAGCGTACCCGAGCCCGAACCTCCGCGACCGTCACCGATCCGATAAGTACCGGCGCTGTGCCATGCCATGCGGATGAAAAGCCCTCCGTAGTGTCCGTAGTCGGCAGGCCACCACTCCTGTGAGTCCGTCATCAGGTCGTAAAGGTCCTGCTTGACTGCCGTGAGATCCAGCTTCTTGAATTCCTCGGCGTAATCGAAGTCCTCTCCCAGCGGATCGGATGCGGGCGAGTGCTGATGAAGGATTCTCAGGTTCAGCTGGTTGGGCCACCAGTCCTGGTTTGACGTACCGCCACCGCTGCTTTTGGTCATGGCCCCGGTAAACGGGCAACTGCCGTTCGTACTCATTGAAGCTTCCTCGTATCGATTTGACCGCAAAATCTCAGACTTGAAAATTAGGATCGCCCGGAACGTGTTTACTGTCAAAAAAAGGCGCAGATGGATGCGGAAGATTCACCTACCCGCATGTCTGCTGGCCGTTCTGGCTGCTTGTGTGCATTAGTTGCCGATTTGTTAACGGGATTGAACAAAACCGAATGAACTGCGCGACTGCGAGACGGCGGCCGAGGGCAGGCCGACGAGTACAGGGCAACCCTCGGCAAAATCCCCTTACTTAGATATCCAATGCTTTTCCGGGTCAACTGGCATGATGTTTGGCCCTCTACGCGAAAGGGCCTCATTCACGAATCCATTTCGCAAAATGCGACTCAGATCGATAAACCTCTGGTCGTTTCACACACTTCATACGATTTCGTTGCGCCTCGAGGACGTCCCGGAAGAGTACTTCGACGGCGCCTCGGAATACACACACAGCTTCAGATCTGCGTCTCAGATGAGGCGATACGCCGCGAATCCGACCAACGACCTGACCGAGGAGTTTCTAGACTATGCACAATCCAAAGGAGATCGTTGCTACGCCGTCTTTGACGGCGACGTGCTCGTGACCTACGGGTGGTACTCTCTTATGCCGACGCGATGCTTCAGAGGGCTTCAGATCGAAATCGAGGACGGCGACGTCTACAAGTATCGATCTTACACTCATCCGGCATACCGAGGCCGGCGCATTCACGCTTTCGGATCTGCCAACGCGTGCTTGACCTTGCGCAAAACAGGCTACCGCAGAATCGTCGCGTACGTTGAATCAAAGAACGAAAACTCGCTGCGGGCGGTACGCAGACTCGGTTACCGGAATCACGGGCGCATTCACGTCCTAAGAATCCTCGGCCTCAACTTCGTATGGTCTGATCCAACGGCGGACCTCGCACTGCTTCTTCAGCGCGCACCCCGACCCTCGTTCCTTCGATGGACTCAGCGGAGACCTGCACTCGCCACCTAATCAGGCGCACTGGTCGAAATCCAATAAGCCCCGACTCAGGAACGAAGTGCGGGTAGACCCTGCGAGCATTCAGCTTGTATCACGCATTGTCCGTCTTGACACACTAACATTGCACGGACTCCGGCAAACGAAAACCGCTGCCACCTGAAGTCCGTGCTTATTACGTGCCGCACAGCAAAACCGTGAGTGCCGTCCAACACGACAACACGTTCCTTCCTGCGATCGACCCCTGTTAGGAGTCGTCAAGCTCGCCGAAGAGCACGCATCGCCCGCTACATGCAACTTGCCCGTCGGCGATACTCGCCGGAAGAATTCCACGCCCAGATCACCCTCGTACGAGGCGATTTCAGCCCGGCCTCGAACGAAACGCATCGACTCCAATGGAGCAACGTGGCTTCGGAAGTCAGATGCATTAGCTTCGGCGGCTATGAGGATGACATGTTTCGGCCCCCGAAGTCGCCGAGATAGCGCACATCGTTGATGCAATTCTGGCTGAATCGAAACCCCGCAGTTAGCACGACGCAACCGCGCGGTCATTCGAATGCTCGGCGTCACCGTTACACGTGGAACGGTAGACTGCGCCTGCAGACCATAACGTCGGTCACTCCACGGCAAGACATCGCTCGATCCCAAGTATTCTGCGTGCGCTTTGAGCGGATAGACTATCCTCTCGAAGTGTGCCCAAGGTGCACCAAAAAGAGATCGGCATCCCCGCCGGAAAAACCCCGGCGAAGATGCCGCCTCCAAACCGCCTCATCACGCGGTCAAAGATGTTTCAGCGCGTCAGCTCTCGACGTAGTCGGTAATTACAAGCGTTGAAATATCCTCGGGCTTCCCGCCCGTGACCGTCACCTCCACCTGGTTGCCGTTCGGTACACTGGTACCGGTAATCACTACCTGCGTCGCCGTGCTTACGTCAAGCTCGAAATTGCCGTTCAGATCGGTGTAAACACCCGCAATAGCCGCGTAGCCGAGCTGCGCGAACGTCAACGCCGACCAGTCACAAACGCCGGTCCCGCAGCTATTGCCACCGCCACCAAAGGCCGTGGCCTTCATCATCCATGCCTGCGCGTCGGATGCGATGCGAATGCCGGCATTGGCCAGTGCATCCGCGTTTGTCCTTTTCTGGTTCTCTCCGAATGCCTGAATGCCGACGACTACAGCCAGTCCAACAATCACGATTCCAAGTACGAGCAGCAGAAGTTGCTGTTGACCCATTGTAATCTCTCCTCACAAATGATCTTGTCTCAATTCACCGGTGTCGGATTGTCGGGAAGACGTTATCCGACATGGCGGCGGGCAAAGATGTGACCCGCATTAGGCACCGCATCCAAAAGCCGTACCATTGCGGTCGATGGCTCGAAAAGTCACGAATGGGCCAGCGATCCAAAAGGGCCATAAATACGGCGGAATAGTGCCCTACGGAATCCACGACCGTAATTACGACAATCGAAGTGCGCCAAGATTGACCCGGGCGTAACGAGCGATGCGTCGGTCAGCGTACTGTTTCGAGACAGGAAGTCTCGGACAGATACAGAAATACGTCCGTCACGACCGTAGCGCAAGTCCGACATCACAATCGACGCGATACCATCCGGGCCGAAAGCCTATAACACCCTACCGGTCATTGAAGTATATGCCTGCTTTACGCGGACCCCTTCGATGTCGATAACCATTTGGAATAGACTCTCCCACCGAAGAACTACGACCGCCGATCTGCGCCCGCGTCGAGATCGGACGCCAAGTGGTAATCCCATAATGAAGAAACTGACCATCCCCCTTACACTGACTTTGGCACTTGCAATCGGTGCAGCTCTCACCGGCTGCGACAGCAATAACGAGAGCGGCGGCGATCTCTCAGCCGAGACGTCGGAGGCCGTTGCCAAGACCTTCTCGGACGCGTTCACGATTGTTTCGCTCGCTCTGGTAGAGATCCAGTCTGGCAAGAGTCAGTCGGCAGCGAGCTCATCGAGCCCGCAGGGAGCGTGTCCCGAAGGCGGTTCTTTCGATGTGAGTGGAACGAGCTCGGCATCGCAAAGCAGCTTCAGCTTAGACGTTTCGATCGGCTTTAACGATTGCAACGGACTAAACGGCTCAATGGACATCGACGGGTCTGGCTCCTTCAGTGAGTCGGCCGTGTCTCTTGATCTGATCTTCGACGGCGCGATTTCGGGTGATCAGTGCTCTCTCTCTTTCGACAGCTTCCGCGAAACGCTGGATTCGAACCTGCAGACTGGCAGCACGGTCTTGACTCTCGACGGCAACTATCGGGGTTCGTGCGGACAGGAAGGCTTTTTATGCTCGTTCAACGACGTGGTCGTCGACACGTCATCCGAAGATGACGTTGCGCTCGTTCAGCAATACTGCAGTCTCCGATAGTCCTCGACAAGCCGAGCTTCTCGGCTATCGATTTGAATTGCGAATCCGACGCAGGGCCATTGGGGGGCGCTTGGCCTCAGGTCACGTCTGTGAACTGCGCAGACAGATCCACATATCTTTCGATGAGCCATCGGTCGACTGGATACCGCCTCCAGAGAACGATGTAGGAACCTCGGTGCGACGGAAGCGGCTCGTCGTCACCCGTGGAGACGACCGTTTCGAAACGTGCCAGCTCGATCGCCCAATCCCCCGCCACGCGCAAGCGCAGCTCTGACACCGTGTAGTTGTAGTCGTACATCCGAAACGGTCCGGCCAGCCAATCGCGAATCTCCTTCTTACCGACCACGGCGTCGCTGCGAGAAGGGAGCCATACGACATCGTCGGTCACTACCTCTACGAGGTTCTCAGCAGAGCCACAGTTGATTGCATTGATCCACCTTCGGCGCTGACGAGCTACGGCCGCTGCCTGGTTCTTCATCTCGTTTTTTGTGGTTGGGTCGTAATGCACGGGGCTCAATGACTGTCGTGTCCAGGCCGCAGGAACTACAGGTCTTCCACGCGTTAAGGGTACAACGCACTTTACGTTTTCCAAACAGCGGTCGGCGATTGAAGCCGTACATGAAATACGGACTGGTTCTGCTTCTTGCTGCAGCGACACTCCTCGGAAGTTCCTGCTCTTCGATGAAGCCCCCAAGTAGCGAGGAATGGGCCAAGTTGGCCGACAACGAAGTGGCCATTTATATAGGTAAGCGTTACCGGGGACTCACACCGAGAGAAATCCGCATACGGCTCGGCTTCGGTGAGACTAGCTTGTCCCTGCGCCGTGGAAGCACCGTGGTCCGTGATTTCTGGTTTGAGCAAACCGGAATAGCAGGTACTTATCTACCTTACCTGTTTGGGATAGATCGTGAAGGAGACGTGTTCGTGTATGACGTTGAGGATCTCGAGCAGCTTCGAGACTCCACCTACGTCGTGCCTAACCTGGAGAGGCCTTTTAAGATCAGAGACCGGAAGTACGGGCTCATCGTTTGGGTAGAAGATTAGTCCCCGCCAAGCGTCCGCACTCGGGTTACGATCGCTTGATCCCTTTTGTGATCACGTATTCGCCGGGAATCTCGTAACCGGTTCCCACGCGAGACGATTCAATAGACGCAAGGTACTCGGGATGAGCACCTCGCCGCGTCTTTCCGTCGAACGTGCGACGGGCCAGCGCGACTAACCCGCCCGCAAAGACCGCGGCACAACGAAGAAGAGTCCGATAGGAGAAGACGGGTATGAAGGCGATGCTGCTCGAGCACATAAGAGACATGACCGTCGACGCGGAACCGCTCGTCAAGGTCGAGAGAGCCATACCGTCGCCGGAGCCCGACCAGATCTTGGTGCGCGTCTCCACGTGCGGCGTATGCCACACGGAGTTGGACGAGATCGAAGGGAGGACGCCCCCGCCTCAGCTTCCGGTTATCCTCGGCCATCAGGTGGTTGGCGAGGTCGTGGACAGCGGACATGATGCGGATCGCTATGCCGTGGGAGACCGCGTAGGTGTCGGATGGATTTACTCCGCCTGCGGGGAATGCAAGCAATGCCATAACGGCAACGAGAACCTCTGCGCGGACTTTAAGGCAACGGGCCGCGATGCCGACGGCGGCTACGCCGAGTACATGGTGGTACCGCAGGAGTTTGCTTATCCAATCCCGAAGGTGTTCTCGGACGCCGAGGCCGCACCCTTGTTGTGCGCAGGCGCCATAGGATATCGATCGCTGCGTCTGGCAAATCTGCCTCCCAACGGTCGACTGGGTCTTACCGGATTCGGTGCCTCCGCACATCTGGTCCTCCGAATGGTCAAGCAGAAATATCCGGAGGCCGATGTTTACGTGTTCGCGCGCAACCCACAGGAGCGAGAGTTCGCGCTAGACCTTGGCGCCGTCTGGGCAGGCGACACGACCGACGAGCCACCGGCTCTTCTGGACAGCATCATCGATACGACTCCCGTGTGGAAACCGGTAGTCGAGGCGCTTCGTCGTTTGGCACCCGGGGGGCGGCTCGTTGTCAACGCGATACGCAAAGAGGATGTCGACAAGGACTACCTTCTTACGTTGAAGTACGAGACACATCTCTGGCACGAGAAAGAGGTCAAATCCGTCGCCAATGTCGCACGCCGTGACATCGCGGAATTCCTTGAACTCGCTGCCGGTATACCAATCATACCGGCGGTTCAGGAGTTCGAGCTCGCGGATGCCAATCAGGCTCTGCAACAGATTCGACGAGGCCGGATACGAGGCGCAAAGGTACTTCGGATAAACGGCTGAGTACCAGAACGTTTCACGGTCGGCGTTCTCTCGTACCAAGGCGTGAGGCGGTCGATTCTCCGTCTAGCGATGAGCGCCATGCTCATCCTCAAACACGTAGAGGATCCGTGTATGCCACTTGGACGAATCCGGCTCCAAAGCGGGATCCGTCAGGTATTCCTCCAGGACAATGTCAGGCAAACCAAGACCACGATCATTCAAATAGCCGTCTATCGCTTCGTGCGCAGCCGCTGACGCATCGTAGCTTCCGTAGTGATCGGTAACCACGGCCTTGCCAGCTCTTACCGTGATCGACTGGTAGCCCCCCACCTCAGTGCTCGGACCTGTGACTGGAATACCGGCAGCCATGATCGTCGTCTCCGTTTCCTCATCCCACACCCAAAAGAGACCGGTCGGTGGGCCTGCCATTTCACTACCTGAGCTGCCCAGCGACTCATGAATCGGGTGTAAGTGCTGCAGAAAGAAATCCCCAATGTCAGAAAACGCGACGGTATCGCGATAGGCTATGTAGTGTCGCGTGTTGAACGGCATCTCGCGGATATCATAGATGAAACGCAAGCCGGAGCCGTGTCTCCACGCGGGGTCATCCGCGGCAGAAGCGTCCCGAAGGTCTTCCTGTGAGATCGCAGTCGGCACCAAGACGCCGAGGACGATCGCGCTGAGCCCGACCCGTCCCACAAGAGTTCTCGTGGTCATTGCGCGTTACCTCGCAATCTCCTTGATTTCTATGCGCGTTGAGCTGGAAAGTTAACACGAGTGTAGTAACAAGTTGGAATGATGGTAAGTCTGACGGACTTCTTTTTAGAGTCGATGCTGTTACCTTTGTCGGTAGGGTAACCCGACAATGGAAGATATCGTTCACATCATCGAACCCGCCGCCAGCGGGCGGGCTAAATGCCGCGGTTGCGGGCGAACCATCGCCAAGGCCGAGTTACGCATGGGCGAACGAATTGAAAACCCGTTCGCCGACGGGCTGACGACGTTGTGGTTTCACCTGCAGTGCGCCGCGTACAAGCGTCCTGAGATCTTTCTGGCGGCGTTGCAAGCGCACGATGGGGCGGTTCCTGATTCTGACCGTTTGAAGTCTGACGCCATGGTGGGTGTCGAACACCGGAGACTTCCTCGCGTCAACGGCGCACAACGCGACCCATCCGGACGTGCAACGTGCCGCAGCTGCCGAGAAAGAATCGGCAAAGCTGAATGGCGGATAGCTCTCGACTTCTATGAGGAGGGGCGCTTTAATCCGGCAGGGTATATCCACGCGGGGTGCGCACGCGAGTACCTGGAAACTACAGACATTATCGACCGCGCCGCTCACTTCACACCGGACCTCGACGATTCCGACGTCAACGAAATTCGTTCAGTTCTAGCGGGTTGATGGCTTTACCGCGTCAGTCGGTAGATGAGCACGGCCGTCTGTTTGATCGCGATCGGAATCGATCGCAGATCAACGGTTTCGTGTATCGTGTGCCCGCCGGAGCCTGCGGTGCCCAAGCCATCGATGACCGGAATGTCTCCCGCTACGAAAGAGACGTCGGCGGCGCCACGCTGCATCGGATCGTGCGGCTCAATAGGTCCGTACCCGAGGTCTTCGCTAACGTCGCTGAGCAAGGACAGAAGCTCCATGTTCTCATCGGTCGGAGCCATCGGCGGAAAAGAGTCGTCGAAAACGATCTCGGCTGATGTCTTGGGGAGATGCGCGTCGACGATCGCCCTCATCCGCCGTTTCGTCCGCTCCACTTGTTCCGGTGATACGGCGCGAAGGTCGCCCTCAATGACGACCGTCTGCGGGACGACGTTCGACTTGCCAAAGGCCGTTCCCTGCGAGAGCTGCTTGTCATAGGTGACCCGCGTTCCTCCCAGTATGATTCCCGGTCCGAAAGTCAGGTACTCTTCTCCCCGGATGTCGGCGTAGAATCCCCGCAGTATCCGGGCGGCTTCGTAGATCGCGCCTGCACCCACGTGTTCACTGAAGACACCCGACGAATGCGCGCGTACTCCGGACACCTTCAAATGCCATGCGGTGTATCCGCGCCTCGCCACGACGGCCTTCCCCGGCGCCATGCCCTCGAAGCCGAGCGCCACGTCACTGCGTCGGCCGGCCTCTTTCAGACTGCGTCGCGACACCGACAACGGCCGACCTGCAAATTCCTCATCCCCCATGTACGCCACGGTGATTGTGGCATCTTCCAGCAAACCCGCTTCGTGCAAGGCCTTGAGCGCGTACAACGCCACGACGTTTCCACCCTTCATGTCCTCGACGCCCGGACCGATGGCGGTTGTATCGTCCAGCTTCTCATAATTCTGAAAAGGACTATCCGCTTCGAACACGGTGTCAAGGTGACCGATGATTAGCACGCGCTTTCCCCTATCACCTCGGCGCTCCGCCCACAGGTGGCCGGCTCGATTCAGTGAGTCGGGAAGCTCCTCCCACCGAGTCTCGAACCCGATCTTCTCGTACTCCGCTGCGAACATGCGGCCTACCTCACGGACGCCGCCGTGGTTCATTGTGCCGCTGTTGACGTTGACCGTCGCCTCGAGCAGATCGATTGCTTCGTCGACGTGTGTGTCTACGATCTCCAGAAGTTGCTTCTCTTCTGGAGAGAGGCCTTGTGCCACCGCGGGAATAGCGGGCAAGAACGCGAGAACGAGTGCTAAAAGATGTCGATGCATTAGCGTCGCTGGGCTGAAAAAATTCACTTTGATTACAAAGGTAGTGACTTGGGGCGATGACTTGGCTCCAAAGCTGCTAGATATCCGGCCCGAACAGCTCAACCAGAGTTATTGCCCCATTGAACACGTACCAGCGCCCTTCCTCGTCCCGTGGCTGCCGGTCAGTTTGCTATCAACCATGAGTGGAGGGGAAGCTCGGATGAGCAACCACTCGCTCCGCCTGATCGAGGTGGCGATGTGCATGTTGGCCAAGCGCCTCCATAAATGCACCGATCGGCAAGCGGAGCAGCCATAGGAAAGGGGATCGCATTTTGACGCCCGCCAGGTCAAGCCCTTCTGAACGGCGGATAATCTCCACGTATCTGGCGGTGAGCGCGAGGAACTCGGTAATCGTCTCGTCCTTGTTCAGCTGTGACCGCGAGCCGTCGACAGGCGCCGGCTTCATGGCGCCGGCCGTTTTGAGCGGTCTGGTTCCGGGAGCCAGAGAGTCGATGAACTTGCGACTGATCCAGCCATATCGATACGAGCCTTCGTTCCTCAGATCGGCCGTTTCGACAACCTCCTCCATTGCCGGCACATAGCCGCGGGCTACCCGGTTAAGGTGATCGAGACACTCACCCACCGACCACGCGTTCGCCGTCGGCTTCCAGTTGAACTGGCCGTCATCCAGTGGATCTACGATTTGTCGGCCACGTTTGGCCGAGTTATCCAGAGTCTCGATGTAAACACTTCTCTGATCGCTTTGGGGCAACGCGCAAGAACCTCGATACGACTACACCATAATGAGTGTGGCTCACGAAGGCAGGCTGGTTCAGGTTCCACGCAGACCGCGGACCACTCGGATCTGCGACCGCGAACGCTAAGCTGCCAGTCTTTCGACCGTGTGTGCAATGCGCCGCAATTCGCTGATTAGCCTGTGGTCCGG
>JBFIPX010000108.1:0-10476 GCA_041609895.1 Rhodothermales bacterium | reverse complement strand
TCGAGCTTGCTGAACGACTCGGGCGGCGCGCTGCAAACCGCGCAGACGGCCGGCTCGAAGCCGCGAGCGACGTAGCCGCAGTTGGAACAGATGTAGGTGGCTGAGTCCTTTGATTCGATTTCTTTCTTCGCCACGTCTTCTGCGACGATGCCCATCGAGATCATCGCCGACCGGGGAAGGATCGTTGCCATCGCCTGCTCGATGACTCCCAGTGTGATCACGGAATGCCCGCGCTCCATCGCCCAGCGATGCACGGTCGTCCTCGCGATGCCTCGCGCAAAGTCGGGCGCGGTATTCAAAATCCGCGTCGCCTCGTCCGTCCATAGCATCGACTCCTCAGCCTGGACGTCCAGCGGCGGCGTGTATCTCTGGCTTGAAAGCAGCACGTTGCACGGAACCAGCCGCAGCAGGTTCTCGGTGTTGCTGCCGATGTCCATCTCCTCGTCGCTGTGCACGCCGATCCGTCCGAGCACTAGCAACCACGGCTTCTCCCGCCGGACATACTGAATGATCTTCTCAAAGGCCTTGCCGTCGAGCAGCGTGATCTTCAGATCATAGTCCTGCTCCTCGGCGATCCGCCGGGCGACCTCGAGGTGCGACTGGTAGATCTTCGCCAAACCCGTGTCGATGACTTCCTCGTGGAGCTGCTCCTGCTCCTTGAACTTGAAAACCTTCGAGGCCTTCTCGGTGAGCACGTGCACGATGCTGTTGAACATCGCGTAGTGCAGGTACGGATCGTACACCGAAATTGCCTCCACCCGCTTACCGAAAGCTTTGCCGAGCGCGATGGCCGTCTTCAGACCGGCGAACGACTCGGGGCTGCCATCGACGCCAACCACGATACCGCCACTCGACTCGTGACGAACTTCTTCCTTGCCGTTGCCACCATGCGACGGTAGCGCAAACTGATCTTCCACGGCCGCGGTGTTCTTCATCACCAGCATGTCCGTCTTGATGCGGCGTGCCACCCGCTCAGTCACACTGCCGATCATGCTGTCCCGCACGGCGCCAAGCCCGAGCGCCCCCATCACGACCAAGTCATAACCGCTGGAGTTAATGTCGTCCGCGATGACCTTGAAGTTCTTCCCGTCATACATCTTCGGGGTGAACGGCACGCCAGCTTCCTTCGCGCGCTCCTGCGCCACGACCAGATACGAATCGGAGATGAGCTCGAGCCCCATGGTAATGAGCGAGTCGTGGATCTTGCGCTGTTTCTCCATCTCGCTCTCGACGAGGTACTCCTCCGGGAGCGTGAACTCCATCTGCTTGAAGCGATAGTCGTGCATACGCGCGGCGTAGGCATGACTCGCTACCAACTCGCCACCAAACTCCCTGGCGAGTTGAACCGCAACATCGATCGATGCGATCGAATGCTCAGAGTTGTCGACGGGGACGAAGATTTTATCGTACATGCGGTATCAGTCTGTTAGCTGTACAGGAGCTTCATTCGCTCTAGAATATGCGTCATACGGTCGGTGGCGTACTCGACTACGCCGAGCACATCGCCCTCGGCCGATTTCTGGCAGAGACCGAGACAGATGAGCGCGGATTCAAGATGCCTCGCAGAGGACTGCGCATGATCCGGTGCGGGTTTAGATCCGCGGTTGCGACTCTTCTCCGAGCCTAGCGATTCAAGGAACCGCCTCAACTCGAAGCGTGCGCCCACCAGCATGTTGTAAAGCTCCGATCCAGGCGGCACCTGGTCGGCTGCGCCAGAGATGCGCCTAATCTCAAGACCGACAATAGATGGCGCCATGCGAAGAAGTTCGTCCCACTCCAGAAACTGGATTTCATTCCATCCGAAACCGACATCGCCGGGCGGAGATGTTATGTCTTCGGACTTGTGTCGCATCACGTTTCCGTGGGTCGATGGACAGTTCGCGGGCGAAGTTTCTTCCTCCACATCTGTGTCAGTCCGCGATACTTCCGTCGGAACTCGGCGGGATCCTGAGCGATCGTCTCGAGACTGAATTTGGGGAGCAACCCCTCCAGCCGCTCATCCATCTCCTCAAAAGTGATCCATCCTTTGTCCAGATACATCAGCGCAATGTGGTAGTCCGGCTCGTCACCCCGGGCGATATAGCGGTAAACGACGCTGTACGGATCGAAGTGACGCACCTGTAGCTTGAGCCCGTCGGCAAACGAGGCAATCGAAGGCTCTCGCGAACGGTTCATGTATCCGTCCGGCAGCGGAATGAGGTCGCCCGGAAACTCGTCAATGATGGGCAGACCCGTTTCGCTGTAGACGTTTTCGACCGCCTGGTGCAAGTAGGCCTTTCGAATCGGCTCCACGTCACCGAAGAATTCGATCTGGGTCGTCCATTCGCGCCAGCCTTCGGCCACGTGTGACGTCTCACCGATCAGGTAGATACATCCGTCGCCGTCGTAATTCTCGTCTATCCGTCGAAGCACGTCCCGCAGTTCGTCGGCCCGTATGGTCGCTGCGGACGCCTTCGATTCGCTTCTTTTCTTTGGTTCCGTTACGGGCATTAGTTTTCGATCACCTCCGACTCATGTACGATTGCGTCCTCTGGACAAACAGCAACACAATCCTGAAACTCACAGCAAGTCTCGTCAACAATGTAGATGGGCTCGCCGACAAGTATCGCATCGATTGGACACTCCGGCTCGCACAGGCCGCACGCGGTACATGCGTCAGTAATCACATAGGACATACCTTGCTACTTGGCCTTCTTGCCATTCATGAGCGCCGCGAGCTTCTCACTATCGACGCTTCCTCCGCCCTCATTGACGGTGTTGTCGCTGCGCTTGCCGGGGTATCGCCGCTTGGGTGTCTTGTTCGTGAAGTCGTAAACCCAGAAGCAGTACGAGTACGGGTACATCGTCTGGACGACGTGGAACGGCTCGTACTCAAAGAGCCGGCGCATCGCCCACGCAAAACGATACCGCGGATCCTCAGGAGTTATGATCTCTACGACGCAGTCCACTTGAAAGCTGACGAACACGGGCGAGTTGCCTGTCCACAGCACGGAAGCGAAGGGGTTCTCCCTCAGGTTGCGAAGCGTTGAACCTTCGAAGATCTCCAGCAAGCCGAGCCGCCGCCAGTCGATGTGGTCCGGGTTGGCGTAGAACTCGCGAGCTGTCGACACGCGAAGATCGCGCGTCTCGTCGACGGCGTGTGGTGGCAACTCCTGTATCTGCTCGACCGCTCCTTCGACCAGCTTCAGATAGTGCTCGATGTATTCGTCCTTCGGCGTGAATCCAATACCCTTGTTGGCCAGGTTTGGAAAGGGCGCATCCTTTGTCCACGTGCCCACCACCGGCAGGTGCCCAGCATTGAAGGCGATGTACTCGTCCCGCTCAATTGCATCGTAGATGCTGTGCTTATAGTCGAGCTGCCATCTGACGAACTTGTCGGGCAGTTCCTTCGACTGATAGGTTCGCACATCGCCCCCGATGTCAACTTGTGCCACACCGTTTTCGACGGTCACTGTCGCTTTTTGCTTCTCGTTCACGAGTTCGGCCATCCGTATACCTCTCTATTTCGTTTTGGCAATTTCAGACTTTTAGTGGTCAGGCGTCGGACCGGGGCTCGTCTACGCCTGATGATGATACTTCCTCGAAGACCCTCCCGCGCCCGCTACCGGCAAGGGCACGGTCCATGTCGGCCATGGTCACAACGCCCAGTCGATTGCTTTGAGCGTATGCGCGCAGACCGCTTCGCACCTTTTCCCGAATGAATCGGATCGGAATCCGCTCTAGCCGGCTATGGACCGCGTCGGAGAAAACAACCTCGTGTAATTCCGGCCGTGATGCCCTGCCTGTAGGCTCGTAGAGACACGCGGGGTCTTCCGCAAGATAGTCGCCGAAAGCCGCATATGCTCGACAGCGACAGCCTCCGCAAAGCTCATTGAACTCGCACCGGCCGCACTTACCCTTCAGCAATTTGGCGTCGCGCAGCTGTTGCAGGACTGATGACTCATTCCAGACGCCCGTCAGTCCGCCGTTTCGCACGTTACCTGCGACCTCGGTCATGTAAGGACAGGGCGTGACATCGCCGCCTGGCGTAACGCGGCAGTACTCTGTACCCGCCATGCATCCTCCGCTCTCGAGCCCACCCATGCCCATCTCGTAGGCGATCTGCTTGTACTGCGGGGCACACTTTGCGCGGACGAGCATCGGACGGTGCGAATCCTGCTGGACGACCAGTTCCCTGAGTAGGCCATCTGTGTCCTCCGCCGACAGATCGTTCATCTGTTGCCCCCGACCCGTCTGAACGAGGAAGTAGAGATTAAATGACCAAGCTCCCTTCTCCTGTGCAAATCGAATCAGCTCAGGCAGTTCGTGGCGATTCATATCCATGACCGTCGTCTGAACCAATACCTCGAGACCGTGCTGACGACAAATGTCAAGCGCGCGGACCGAGTACTTCCAGGCATCGGGACCACCGCGGAAGCTGTTGTGTTTGTCCGGGTCCAGCGAGTCGATGCTGATGCCAACGCCCTTTACGCCGCACTCGACCATCTTGCTCGCGACGTGGTCGTTGACGAGAACGCCGTTCGTCCCCATGACCACCCAGATGCCGCGATCAGAAGCGTATCGCGCAATGTCATAAATGTCGCGACGGAGGAGCGGCTCACCACCCGTGAGAATGAGCATCTCTGTGCCGAGATCGACCATCTCGTCGATCAGACGCAGGCATTCGTCTGTACCGAGTTCGTTCTCTTCCTTCTCCCCCGCCGACATGTAGCAGTGAGGGCACTTCAGGTTACACTTCCGCGTGAGGTTCCACGAAACGAGCGCGGGTCGATATGCCTGTCCCTGTGCCAATCGTCTGTTTCCTATGGTGCCTCTGATCAGTCTTCGGAAGAGAAGCGACGGCGGACAAAGAATGTCAGTCCGAGGCCGAATAGAAGTGTGCCGAGCCCGTACGACAGCATCGGAA
The DNA here is from genome assembly GCA_041609895.1 of Rhodothermales bacterium. GTDB lineage: Bacteria > Bacteroidota > Rhodothermia > Rhodothermales > JABDKH01 > JAHHLP01. The sequence continues at coordinate 5,570 of JBFIPX010000108.1, read as the reverse complement.
CGATGGGCGACTCCGTTTCGGTGGGCTCGATGTAGACGTGGTACCAGGAAGTTAGCCCCCGTTTGTTGCCGCGCTCGCGGTAGAACCCATCCCACACCGTTAGAACGAACGGGACAAACGAGGCTTCCTGAAAAGCGGTGTGGCCTTCCACCGACCGCGCCCTTCGTACGATGACGGCCCACTCACCGTCTTCATAGGATGCTGCTGCCGACAGGTCCGGACCTTCCGGGCTGATGTTACCGGCGCCGCGCCCGACGAAATGTACCGCGTCTCCGGTTGCCGCGTTAACGAACCAGAGGTCCGCCGAATTCTTCTTGTCGCCGAACATCAGGTACGGCTTCTCGACGCCTGCCGACACCTCGGTCGGGAACTGCAGCGCCACCGCGTCGACAAACTTCATCGACGTGTCATCGTCGGCCTCGTTGTCGGGGACGGCGAGGTCCGGGCCCGCATCCCCTTCCCGGTCGGCAACCATGTCGTGCCACGTCAACAGAAAGGCGATCTCGCTTTCGTTGTAGATCGCTCGAACCTCGACCGCGTTGATCCCGGGGAAGAACGATCGACCCGGCTCGATGACCTGGCCTACAACCGGGAACAGTGCCGGCTGCGCAATATCGAACGTGGATCGCTCCATGACGTCAGGACCAAGGTCCTCACCCGCCGGTGCGGCCACGACCACAGTCGCGTAGTTGGGCTCGTCGCGCGACAGCGAATAGACGTAGTTTACGAGGTGCCAAGCGTCTTCCGGTGGATCGATCTCGTACGACGGCATCGGCGACCCGTCGAGACCCGTCTGAAACGTCTTGTAGATGTCCTCTCGCTTGATTCCGCGACGGAACGTCCATCTTTTGGTGAGGTCAGCCGCCCTAATGTGGACGTCCCACTGATCCTCGAGCGTAGGTGCCGACTTGCCGTCGCCGCGTCCCTGCATTCCATGGCAGTCGAAGCACTGGTTCTCCTCGTACACGACGCGTCCACGCTCGATCGACTCTGCCGACATGGATACGTCGTCCGGCACCTCCATCGGCGTCACTTCTGCGAATGGCCCCGAAAAGTCTTCAGCGAAAGTCTTAATGAAGTACATCAGATTCCGCACCTCACCGTCCGACAGCGACGGCCATGCCGGCATACCCGTATATGGCATTCCCTCTCGAATAGAGCGCATGATATCGGCATCAGTGGGAAGCTCTCCGCTGGGAGTCGTCCTGAACTTGTAGGTCGACGAGGTGAAGTCGCGCGGCTCGGGACGGAAGACCGTCTTGGCCGGCCCATTGCCATCGCCCTCAACGCCGTGACACTGCGAGCACTTATCCATGTATAGCTGGCGACCGGCTTCACGCTGGGCGTCGGTGCCGAGATCGATGTTTTGCGCACGCAGAGCCGGCACCGAGAGACAACCTGCAATCAATATGACGAGCGTTCTCCTCAATGCAGTTCCTCCTTCGCGCGTGGGCGGTGACCCGTGTAGTCATACAGGAAGATGATCACGTCCCAGATCTCCTCTTCCGTCAGAAACTTCTCCCACGCGGGCATCGCCGAAGCCCACGGAGTGGACTCCGTGGGTAGACCGGGTGCACCTTTCGCTATTCGCCAGAACAAGTAAGACTCCTGCAGCATCGCGATGGTGGTCGCGTCCTGGAAGTTGGCCGGAATCGGATCGAATCCGTGCGCGAAGATGCCGTCTCCCTCCATGTGGTCGCCATGGCAAAAGACGCAATTCTGGTGGTAGATCCTCTTGCCGTTCTCGACGTGAGCCGCAAACGCCTCCGGGTCGGTTTCCTCAAGCTCCCGGAACGGGTTCTCTGCGGCGACTAGATCAACCGTCTTGCCTTTGAACGAGATTGTAGCCGGCGGTGGCGGATGAATCGTTCGCCCGGATACGGGTGGCTGCGGCGACTTCGACATGTCGACATATATCTTGAACGCAACCAGCAACGGAAGCGCCACGAGCACGATGAGCAGCGGCACCGTGTATTTCTTACGGACCAGGAAATTGACGATGTTGTCCTTTACCGAGCGCAACCGCTCCGAATCGGCCGACACGAACGCAAGCAATGCGATCGTGACAATCCCCATGAACATGTTGACGATCGATACGGGCAGGGGCGGCTCGATGCCCCACTTAAAGGCAACGAAGAGCGCGACCCACGTGGCAGCGATCCACGCAAGTGCATTCGGTTTCAAAAATCTCAGAGCGATCAGTGCAACGACGACCGCTCCGACTACAATCAGATTCATTTATCCGCCTTTCTGATCTGCGAGATAGTCGACGAGTGCTTTGAGCTCCTCCGTCGAAACTTTCTGATAGAAACCCGATGCAGTTAGGGTAGCACCCATTACGCCGGCCGGATATCCGTCGACCACAACCGCGTCTGGGTCAACGATCGACTCATAGATTTCCGGCTTGGTCATTCTTGAGCCGGTATCATACAGGCTCGGCCCTACGCCCCGGTCCGCAGTGAGAATGTTATGACATGCGGCACAGCCGTAAGCCGCGAACACGCCGGGGCCGTCAAGGGCGGCGCCAGGACTTGCTCCGGACGCGGCCGCCTGTGCCGGCGAAGCTGAAGACGGCTGCTCCGTTGTGTATCCGATGTCCGTCGCCAAAGTCACCGTCGGCGTTCCACCGAGGCTCTGCAAATACGCAATGACCGCCTTGATCTCGTCGTCCGAAAGACCGATCGGCGGTTTGTTGATCACGGGCATCCCGCCGAGGTATCCCTCGACGATAAACTTGTTGGGCTCGTAGAGCGACTCCGCGAGATACGTCACACCGTTCTGGCCCTCGACGCGATTCGCCGCGATCGCACCTATCCCTCCGAGATCCGGGAATCGCAATGACTCTGAATGCGAGCCGATCGTGTGACACCCAAGGCAAGTCCCTTTGCCGCCAACGATCTCCTCACCTGCAGCCGCTAGCTCAACGGCGGACATGTCGCCGCTCAGTTCCGCTGACTCCGGCGGATAGGTGATCTTCTGCGGTACCGTCTGACCGACGTAGCTGTAGAACAGGGACACGAGGATCGCGAAGCCGAATATTTTCAGCGCTGTCTTCAATGCGCCGCCTCCACAGTCTCCCCGACAACCTTCTTACCGGACAGCCCCGCCAGCCAAAACACGAATGCGATGAAGGCGAAGAAGATCAGCACGGTGATCGAGATCACGTTCGAAGCAAAGCCCAGCGTTGGCGTAAACGCATCGGGCGAGGTGTCGGCCATCACGCCGTAGACATGCCAGTGCTGCCGCATTCCGGCACGCACGTAGCCCATCAGCCCCATCGTCCACGCGAACGTGATTGCTATGAAGAAGAGCGCGTACTGCGCGCGAGCGGGCATGTCCCCCCACCGGATTTTGCCCCGGATCTTCGCGTTCTTGAAGAGGAATATGTCGATGATGGTCACCGCGATCATGGCAAATAACACCGACAGGACCTGCGGTACCGACAACCCGATACGGACGCGAGCCTCCACGAAGTAGCCGTACACGCCCAGGAAGACCACGAAGATGATCACCACGGCGAAGATCGCAAATTGGATGATGTTGCCCGTCCGGGCCCAACTAACCGTAGCCTCTTTATTGCCCCTTCGATACAGCAGGAAGCTGATGTAGGTCGTCAGAATCAGGATGTTGACGGCGGTGTTCTTGGCCGACATCACGCCGAGCACGCCGAGAACCGGATGGTGCGAACCACCCATCGCGCGCGCCTCCTCTACCGACGCCACGAGCGAGTGCGGCGTCGCCCAAACGAGGAAGCAGACGGCGATCGACGCGAGCAGGTACTTAATGAACTTCCGGTACCGCTCCGCCCCCTCGATGCGCTCCATGCTAACCCAGAGGTAGTAGTTAGCCGCGAGGAACAGGTTGCCGATCAGTACCGCCTGAATGATGAAGAGCCACGAAAATGTGCCACCCATCAGGGTGATGCCGAGACTCTGCGAGTATGCGTAAATCTCCTTGCCCAGCCAGTAGCCCGCGAAGGGAAGCGGCAGCAGCGCGCTGATGGCGATGAAATTGCCGATATACCCCATCCAGTCGTAGTGGGCGCGTTCGGTGTCGCTCTTCGCTCCGAGAAACTTGTAGGCGCCGTACGCCGCCGCCACCGACCCTCCGAACGCGACGTTGGCGATGATGCGATGCACGTTGATTGGCATCCAGATGAAGTTGTTGACCGCGTCCCACATGCTCACGAGTTCGCCGGTCTCCGAGATACCGTTCGGCGTGTTCATGAACGTCAGCCACGCGTCGGCGATGAACATGATAGCCGTGCCGACGATGTTAAGGCCGACGCCAAGCGCAATGTGCACCTTCGGGGAGAATTTTCCCCAGCCGTAGTAATAGCTGTAAAGAAAAATTGCCTCGAGAAAGAACAGCAGAACGTACGGGAAGAACGTCCAACTGAAGATCTTGACCATGTACCCGGCGAGTCGCGGATACAGAATGATCAGCATGAAGGTCAGCAAGGCACCCAGCGTCGCCGTGAAGCTGAACGAGACCGACAGCAGCTTCGTGAACTCGTACGCGAGGTCGTCGTAACGCTTGTCGTTCGTGACGTAACCGATGATCTCGATGATCAGGGCAAACATCGGAACGGCAAGGACGAAGGCCGCAAACATGAGGTGGAGCTGCGCTACGACCCACATGGCAACTCGGCTGCCAATGACGGGGAGGGCTCGGTACTCCGGCTGCGAGGCGTCCTGCGGCGTGAAGCCGAACGCTTCGGTCACGGCGAATAGAACGAGCATGGCAGCAAGCGAGAGTCCGCCGAGAATCAGCAGCCTGCGCTCCGTCGTTCTTCCGCCGCTCGTCATGTGGTTTCCGATTGGAATGGTTGCGCCGCAGTCAGCCCGCGCCAAGATGATCGTCTACATGAATTCCCGCTGCAACTCGAGGGCCTCCACACGCCACGCCTCATAGTCCGCCTGCGAATGAACGGTGAGGTAGCCGCGCATTCGATAGTGGCTCAACCCGCAAAGCTGCGCACACGAAATCTCGTAATCGCCCACCTTTGTCGGCCGGAACCAAAGGGGTATTTCCAGCCCCGGAATTGCGTCTTGCTTCACGCGCATGTGCGGAAGCGCGAAGCTGTGGATGACGTCCTTGGAGGTGAGTTTAACGATGACGTTGCGGTCGACCGGCAAATGCATCTCGTTGACTGTGACGATGTCGTCCTCGGCTGCAGGATCGGTCATGTCCAGTCCGAGCGGGTTCGTCGCCAGATCTATCAGGTCGATGCTCCGGCGCCCGAAAGCACCATCGTCGCCGGGATAGTGGAAATTCCACGCAAACTGCTCTGCCACAACGTGCACCTCGACCGAATCCTCCGCCGGTGGAAACTCATTCTTCAGGAATCCCCAGATCGGAAAAGCGAAGACCACGAGAAGCAACGCCTCGGCAAGAACGACGCCGCTTTCCTGGTAGGTAGAGTACTTAGCCTTCGTACCCTCATAGGAGGCCGAGGGGTTTTTCGACCTTCGGAATCGGACCAGCACGTAGATGTAATAGATCCCCCACCCGACGAATAGCAGCAGCATCAGCCAGTGCACAAGCGCCATCATGTAGTCGATCTGGGG
>JBFIPX010000107.1:0-10561 GCA_041609895.1 Rhodothermales bacterium | reverse complement strand
TTCCAAAATCACTCATGAGTGCTTACGCGTTGGCGGCGATCTTCTTCACCTTGCCCGTGGCACCTTCCTTAACACGGGTTGGCGGTTGTGCCACGCGGTCACCCGCGCGCCCCGGGCCCCGATTGAAATACGAGAAGCGGTTGGCCATCTCCTCAAGTTCGCCGCGGATGCGCTGCACCGTCGAACCGGCACCGCGCATTTCATCACCCAGTTGACTCATGCCGCTCCCAAGCACGCCAGCATCTCTGGCCAATGAGCCACTCGCTACGCTGTCAAGTTCAGCTCGCATTCCATGAATCGTCGTGCGGGCCAATTCCATTTCAGCCGCCAGTTCACGCACCTCCACCTGAAACCGCTTCACGTCCTCTCCCAACGCGAGGAACAGGGAGTCCACCTCGCTCTTGATCCGGGTCTCCATCTCGCGCACCGCCGTCTTCGAATGCAACACGGGAGCGGGCTGCGAGCTCGGCCGGGATGCCTTGGTGGTCAAGGCGCCCATCAGTTCAAAAACACCCATTGTGACAAAGGCGGCAGCTTCACCTATGAAGCCCACCTTCATGAAGAACTGGTAGTGGTCCAGCTTCAGGATCTTGAAGAAGACGCCGAGTATGGCCATCGCTCCGAAGATCCCGATAAAGAAGGCGAGGATGCCCTTCAGCCGTGCGAGCATATCAGATGAGGGTGCTTTTGCCATTGCGAGTAGTGTCTGGTCGACCGAATCTTGTGGAAAGTCAGTTCTGCTGCAGTTCGGGAGTTTCTTCCTTGATCGATGCCCGGTTGACGGAGCGTGCAGGATTCGCAAGAACATCCGCTACGTCCTGGGCGCAGCGTACGCCTACAAACGGTGATGCCTGATCCTTGGGCTGTGCGTCGCGAACACCTACCCCGATGTAGAAGGCGTCGGAGGCCCAAGAGCCGCCTCGTACGACGCGCAGCACTTCAGCGTCGTCTTCGTGGAACGGGTTGAAGTCGCTGAGCACCGAATAGGTGGGGCTGAACGCGTCCTCAACCCATTCGGCCACGTTGCCGCTCATGTTGTAGAAGCCCCACGGGTTAGGCTTGTAGGCGTTGACAGGCGCAGTAAAGGCGTAGCCGTCCGCGGCGTAGCCCGACCGGCCGTTGTTGTAGTTCGCCAGGTAGCGTCCGTTGCCGTCTCGCGGCTCGTAGCCCGACCATGGGTAGATGCCACCGGCTCTTCCGGCGCGCGCAGCGTACTCCCATTCTGCTTCGGTCGGCAGCCTCTTGCCCATACTTGAGCAGTACGCCTTTGCCTGGTCGTACGTGAGCGCTACGACCGGGTGATTGTCAAACGCGGAGCCCTCGAAATAGGCGTTCCAGCTGAAACGAAAGCCTGCTTCATGCCATACCGTCGTGTCCGGCTGCATGGCGGCTAGCTGCTGTCCCGAAAGAGTCGACAGGTACTCGCGATACTGAGCGTTCGTAACCTCCGCCTTGTCCAGTTTGAACGCGGCCACTGTCACGCGCTTGAAGCCGGCGGTCTGCATCGAGAGTGGGTCCTCATCGGCCAGTCCCATGATGAACATGCCATCTCGGAGCTGCGTCATGCCACCGACGGAAGCCGGAGCCGGCCTCGCGGCGACATCGGGATCAGCATCATCGAAATACGGGTCGACATTCTCGTTGTCAGAAAGCCCGGAGTCCACGGAAGGAATCTCCCTCGCGGGCATCAGCGACTCGGGAGCCACCTCAGACATAAACGTGTCCGGACGCCTCCGCTGCGGCACTATGCCGCTCAAGTTGTATGTCACCCCGATGGTCGGAGAGAGCTCGGAGAGCGTTGTGCCAATGCCGGAGTCATCCTTCAGGAGCGAGGTCCTATTGGCGACCTCCACATTGATCCCCCAGTGGCGCCTTAGATGAATCGCGATGCCTGCTCCTACCGGGACGACACTCTTGCGGATGCCACCGTTGAGATAGCGACCGTAGCCCAGAAACGCGTACGGCTCGACTCTGCTGCGGCCTCGAAGGGGATATACTTGCAGCCCGAGTTCGGCCGAGGACGCCTGCGACTGCAGCGAAAGCTGACCCACCACCTTGAACAGGCTCGAGAGACCCACCCTGGAACCCAGTTGAATCGCGGACTGCGTGGAGCGGGTGGCCGCCGACTGCTCGTTGAACACCCCACCGGCATTCACAAAGAATGACTGCGCAAACGCAGTTCCACCTGTTGCAAGAGCGAGGGTCGCTACGACGACAGCTATGGACAGACTTCTACGCATGACGGGAATGTGGGATTAAGGTGTTGACGAATGGTGGGTGCTAGCGGAGACCAAATCGATAAATGATGCTGATATTCGACAGAACGTCTTTTCCACCGATATTGTCTGTCCCGTCCAGTCCATCGAATAGCGCCACGCGTGTACTGAATCGCACTCGATCCTGGATGGATACACCTACGGGCAGCGTCAAATCAAAGCCGGTTCCTTCGCTGACGAAACCGAATGACTCAGCGGTAGGTGTCAGAGACTCATAGCTCGAGAAAACGATGGCGGGCCCCAAGCCGACGAAGGCACGAACGGGAGCGCGTCCGAGTCGCCGCGCGAAGGTGAGGTCAAGACTTACTACGTTATGATCGCCGGTAACGAACGCATTGATGCCGACCACACGGTTGTAGTGCAACTCGGCTGCGAGCCTGCCCGCCGCGATGTCCCGGTCGACGCCGGCCATTAGTTGCAGGTTGCCCATCGTCAGCAGCTTTCCAACTCCATTGGAGGGATTTCTGTCAAGGTCCCCCTGGTACAGCGCCAGACCAATGCCAAACGTGTATCCGTCGACAAGTCCAGTCGAACGCTGTGCCGATGCCCCGGGCGCTATTAACCACGTGGTGACTGCGAAAAGGGCAACTGCAAGAATAGTTGGGCGACGCCGCATGAACAGGCGAAGTGGTAGTAAGGGGATGGTGGATTCGCGCACTAGCCGGGTCGGGAGATCGAACAAATGAACTGAACCGGTTCGCGGACATACTCCTCTATCATCGGCACACATCGATGTCAGTTTTAGCCGATTGGCATCATAAAGCAATGGACCTGGCATCGATGCTAGAAAGGATGATCCGAGGTCACTGATGGACCACACGCCTTGGCGCCGTGACGGCGTATTGATAGAGTAGTGGCTGCTGCCTGCAGCGCTGCGGGCTATGTTCGTTTACTGCCGCTGCGCGAATGCCACCTGCACGTGCGTGTTGCGTCCAGCTCATCCGAACCCGCAACATCGGGTCAATAATTCCGAAAAACGAACTCAGAGGCATACGCTTCGCGATGCAGCGGACCCACGACCGATCGGGCGCGTGCGGAGTCGATCAAGCAAAGGACGATAATGACAGACGAGAACGGAACGGCAGATCGAATCGATCGCTTTCACGGAGCCTTGGTGGGGCTTGCCGTGGGAGACGCACTCGGAACAACCCTTGAGTTCAAGAAGCCCGGAACGTTTCGCCCCATCAGGGACATGGTCGGCGGTGGTCCTTTCGGTCTGCAGCCGGGTCAGTGGACCGACGACACGTCGATGGCGCTGTGTCTCGCCGACAGCCTGATTCATCGAGGCCTCTTCGATCCGCGCGATCAGATGCGCCGATATCTACGATGGTGGAGGGAAGGGTATCGCAGCAGCAAGGGATTCTGTTTTGATATTGGCGGCACGGTCCGCCAATCTCTCGCAAAATTCGAGGCGACCAGCAACCCCTTCAGCGGATCGCGAGATCCGCACTCGGCAGGAAACGGATCGCTGATGAGATTGGCGCCGGTTGCAATGTTTTACAGTGATAGTCCTGCAGAAGCCATCCGGCTTGCAGGCGAATCGTCACGCACGACGCACGCCGCGGCAACAGCTGTCGACGCCTGCCGCTACTTTGGTGGGCTCCTTGTAGGAGCGCTCTCCGGTGAAACACAGGAACGCCTGCTGACCCCGCTCTATCGTCCGGACGGCTCTTGGAAGGAGGGTTCACTCGTTGCCGAGGTCGAGGAGGTGGCTGCCGGATCTTTTCGTCGCCGCGAACCACCCTCGATTCGTGGAACCGGATATGTTGTCCGGTCGCTTGAAGCGGCCTTGTGGGCATTCGCGCGGTGCGACAATTTTCGGGACGGGTGCCTGGCCGCCGTCAATCTTGGAGAGGACGCCGATACGACGGGTGCGATTTTTGGCCAGATTGCAGGAGCCTACTGGGGGATGACAGGCATTCCGGATGAGTGGCTTGAGCGCCTGTGGGGAGCTGAAGAAATCATCGAGATCGCCGAGCGTATCTGCAGTCACGCCTCCAGCCGCACGGCGGCGGCGTCGGAAAAATAAGGCGAATTGACCCACGCCCGTTGCGATCTCATCAAGGCTGCGTATCTTTCCGGCCGCGTTCGTGAAAGCCGGTTCCCACCACAATTTTCGAGACGTAGATCCTACCATGAGCCGAGGTTCGCGCAAGCGTTCCAACCACCACGCCGTAAGCGGACGGCAGCTGTCCTTCAACTTCCGACCCTCCGGAAGAAGCGGTGCGTCGCGATCCGAGAATGGTCGTGCCCGGCTTTCGCCAGCAGTACAGGAATCGCTCGCCCGAATTTCGGTTTATCTCCCGCCAAGGTCGAGATCATTTGTAGCCCGAATCCTAACCGAATCCCCGACAGACGTCTTCCCTGTGGAGGCGAGAGAGTCCAAGCATGGAGATTTCTTGGCGGTGCGAGGAAAACCGTTTGGTCAAATCACGGTCAACGTCTGCGGTAATCCGTACCAGTTTCTGCTAACGCTGCTGCACGAGATTGCTCACGCACGGATCCATGCCCGATATCGGCGCCACGTGCCACCCCATGGTGCGCGCTGGAAGGAGGAGTTTGCGGACCTGCTCGATCGATTGGTGCAAACAGATGTTCTTCCAGCTGATCTGCGGCGAGCGTTCCGAGATCATGCCGCGAACCCAAAGAGCACGGCGGATTACGATACTGATCTGCAGCTCGCCCTTCGTCGTTACGACACACTCGACAGAAGAATGCTCGTGGCCGATCTCCGCGACGGAGACCTGTTTTCATTGGACGGGAAAACAGTACTTCGAAAGGGTGAGTTGATCCGAAGGAGGATTCGGTGCGTCGCCACGAACGGTCACATCTATTCAGTCCTTCCGACTGCGCGCGTGCGAGAGATCTATTCACGCAAGTGAAGTAGGATTTCTAAAGGCGACGGCTCTCGATTCCGCCGGTATCAGCACCCGCAACGAGACGTCGTGTCACATTGCCCGCGGTGTTAGATCCGGCGTATCCAGGCTACCACGCGATCGATCGCGGCGTACGCTGGTTCGGGCGGCGCTGCTGCTGCGCGCGCTTGATGTGTCGCTGCTGCTGCTGCGCGCGGGAGGTAACGCTGGCCGAGTTCGTCCGCCGGTTAGCGATATGGGAGCGCATTCGGGCCCGGTTCCGCTCACGTTCAATCCGCTTAAGCTGACGCCCCGGCTGCTGGGCCCGCACCTGATTGGACCGGGCTCGCCGCAATGCATCAATCCGATTGGTGCGCGCACGAGACGGTCTCCGCTTTGAAAAACGGGAACGCGCGGCCGCACGTTGCTTGAATGCCGCCGCGTGGCGCTGGTGCACCGAAGCGCGAGCACGACCAAAGCTGGACCGATTCTGATACGTCACCGTCTGCGCCGATGATACATCGATCGCAAATAGGGACATAAGAGCTAGAATTCCTATTGCTTTTCGCATCTCGCTTCTTCCTCTGTTACGATTTTGGACCCAAGAGCGAAATTGACAATATGCATGCCAACAGTTGCTCATAGGCGCCATGCGCACTACACGCTCATCGGTTATCGGCCAACGAGACTCATTTTTCAAGTGTCTGTGGGGCGGCCGCGATCCGAGGCACGACAACGTGAGTAAGTCAGCCGGGACCACTTGCACTTGATGCAAGTAGACCGCAAGCATCAACCTGTCTCTCGCCCACGAATTCGGACGTACCATGTCACCGGTATCGCCTGATCTCCTCCTCCTGAGCAACTCGACCAATCACGGACAACCCTATTTGGGCCACGCAATCCCACTCATTGGCTCTTTCCTCGGTCCGGATGTCGAAAAAGTGGCGTTCGTTCCTTTCGCGGGAGTCACGGTCGATTATGACGGGTATTCGAAACTCGTAGCGGAGAAGTTCGCAGAGGCACGGTATACGGTGGTCCCGGTCCACGAGTCACGTGATCCGGCCGCCGCAGTTCGCAGTGCCGACGCGATCGCGGTCGGCGGAGGCAATACGTTCAGACTCATTGAGCGACTCTACGAGTTTGGACTGCGCAAAGCAATTCGGGAGGAAGTCCTTGCTGGAAAGCCATACATCGGCTGGAGCGCGGGGTCAAATATCGCGTGCCCGACAATCCGCACGACCAACGACATGCCTATTGTAGAGCCACCAAGCTTCGATGCTCTGGACCTCGTACCCTTTCAGATCAACCCCCACTACCTCGACGCACATCCAGAAAAGCACCAGGGCGAAACCCGTGAGCAACGCATCCTGGAGTTCATCGAGCTCAACGCCGACACGTATGTCGTCGGACTGCGCGAGGGAAGCACTCTGGAAGTACGGGGCCCGCAGGTGATTCTGCACGGAGAGAAGCCCTTCAGGGTATTCGTCAGCGGACAAAAACCGCGTGAGGTGTACCCTGGCGACGACCTCGCGTTTCTATTTCAGGATCGACGCTAGACGCAATCTCGACAACACAACGCTCCGCAGGACACGCCGTAGCGCAACTGTCTTTTCGTCTAGGCCCGTTTTCTCGCCAGCGTGAGCCCGTCAGCTATGGGGACGAGGCTGATGTCAACGCGTTCGTCGTGTTGGAGCAGCTTATTCATTGCCCTGATGGCCTCCGTCTCGGGGTCCATGTTGTCGTGGTTCACCACTTCGCCGTCCCACAGTACGTTATCGATCGCGATCAGCCCGCCCGCCCGCACCAGTCGAAGGCAACGTTCGTAGTACTCGGCGTAGTTGGGTTTGTCAGCGTCGATGAAGGCGAAATCGAAGGACTCTGACTGGCCGTCTGCAAGCAAGCGGTCGAGGGTATCGACTGCCGGAGCAATTCGAAGGTCGATCTTGTGCTCCACCCCCGCTTTCCGCCAGTGTCGGCGGCCGATCTCAGTCCACTCCTCGCTGACGTCGCAGGCGACAACGCTTCCGTCGTCGGGCAGCGCCAGCGCTACGGCCAAGGCGCTGTATCCCGTGAACACGCCCACTTCAATCGTTCGGCGCGCACCGATCAGGCGAACCAGCATCGCCATGAACTGACCCTGTTCGGGTGCGATCTGCATGTTCGACTCTTCCAATTCGGCAGTCACCTGGCGCAGTTCATCGAGCACCGGATGCTCGCGCAGAGAGATGTCGCGGATGTACTGCTCAAGCGTCTCGTCGATCGGTGTTGACGTTTTCGACATGATCTGAAATAGTTGGTCGCTCGTTCGCTAAATTGCAGGAAACAGTCACCTACCTGGCGATACGCCGCAGTTCTACCACGCTCGCTTGGTACGTGCCGGGGGGTTCACGGTCCGCTGGGACAGATCCCGCGAGATGCCTTTCACCCCCTCGTTTCACGACCAAGATAGCGCGGGGTCCACACATCGCGCTCAAACCTGCAAGCTGTGACATCGGACACCCTTCCGCGCGTCAGTTGTGTAATGGTTACGGCCGACCGCCCGTCGCTGTGCCGCCGGGCGATTTGGTCCTACCAACAGCAGACTTATCGCAATAAGGAACTCGTCGTGCTGGACAATGGCGAGGCGAGCATGCGCTCCCTGCTGGACGTCCTGCCTGAAGATGAGGTTCGATATTTGAAAGTCGACCGCTCTCCGAAAGCGACGCTGGGTGAACTGCGGAATCGCGCACTTTCACTCGCTAGCGGCGACTACGTGATCCCGCAATGGGATGACGATGACTGGAGCCATCCGGACCGCATCGCATTGCAAGCCAACATCCTACGAAACGGACATGACGCCTGCGCCCTTTCCGGGACCCTCGTCCACATAGATGAGGAAGCATTCTTTGATCGTCCGTACATCGGAATGTTGGCGGGCGGCGTTCCGCCCACTATCATGCACCGTTCCGATCCGGAGTTGCGCTACCCTCCCCTCGAGCGAGGCGAGGACACGCATTACGTGGCTTCATGGCGCGGCAGGAAGTTCGCGGAACTGCCCGCGTCTATGGCTTACCTGTACATCAGGTCCTATCACGGAAGCAACACGTGGGAGATCGAGCACTTCCTCAGGCGCATTCGCAACACTCCGGCCGACTACGTGCGTTACGGCTGGTATAAGTACGTGCGACGCAATCTGTTTGCCCACCCGCGGTTTCGTCTCTCCGAACCCATGGTAGCAGCATTCAACACCTTCGTCGCCGACTCGAGGCGCTTCGAGATCTTCGGATAAGATCGCGTGTCCCTCGCCACGCCGGGTCAACGGGCGGCCTGCCTACCCTCGTAACGATGCCGCCAGCGCTTCGGCTCTGGGTGATCTTTCCAGTACCCGGTCGATCCAGTTCGACCATGGAAACGCCAGTAGCAAAAGGACCCAGAAGGTGTGCCAGAACATGATATTCATTACGGCCTTGATACCGATGTGCAGACCGATCACGGCCAGTATCACAATCGTCCGGTAGCGACGAAACCACATCCCCCACGCCATGAACTCTGATATCAGCCCGAACGTCAAGATGGCGGTCGAAAAGGAAAAGCTTGCAAGGGCGAACTCCTGCAATGGATTGTAGGCGAGGATACCGGTGTACGCAAACGCGTCTACAGCCTTCTCGTGAACCCAAATCCACAAGTGCCGCCCGTCCGACCACAAGATTCCCGTCGCAACCAATTTGCATATTGCGGCCAGCGCATATCCCAAGCCAACAAAGAAATACGTGAAGCCAAGTGTAAACCGCCCGCGAAAGCGGCGATCTTCAAACATTATCATCGCCAGGCTCAGGCCTAGCAGTATCATTCCCACCACGTTTGAACTGTGCGGTATCTCCCCCAGCGAGAAGCGCGTGACGTACTGGAGATGCATCAAGGCGAACGCAATCAGGTACGCATAACGAAATAGTCGAAAATACCCGATGATGACCAGCACCGTGGTAACACTCGCAATTACGTACGAGAGCCCGTTGCCGTACAGCACGGTGATGTCCAGGTAGTTGGCCATCCCCAGCGGTAGGACGAGATCGCTGATCCGCATGATGTACGCTCCCCAATACCACATCATGTCGATCACACATCCAACGATGAAAAGCTCGAAAAGCCTGAAGAAGAGCACCTCGCCGTTCGTCACGGGGCGGTCGTAATCGAACAGTTCTTCCGCCAGGCCCGAAAGTTTGGAGGTTGCCACAGCCACGTCAGTGCAGTTCTGGATTGAGTTCGGCTCCGGCTGCATGGACTACAACGTATGGAGTGAAGACCACATGCACGGAGTCCGACGAGTCGATTTCACCCCGAGCCCGAAGAACGAGAATTCGGCGATCCTCGAGTCGATCTGCCAGAAACATTTTTCGCAGCCCTGCCACCCGATCGTCGTCCCACTCGATGGTTTTTGAGATGAAATTGGCGAGATCGATGGGGTCGACTCCGTGGTCGGTGGCACCGACGGGTTCGCCGGGAAGCTCTGCAGCGGCAACGGTTTCCCAATGGAGCGAATCGACCTCTGTGACGTCCCGCACGATG
The DNA here is from genome assembly GCA_041609895.1 of Rhodothermales bacterium. Taxonomy (GTDB): domain Bacteria; phylum Bacteroidota; class Rhodothermia; order Rhodothermales; family JABDKH01; genus JAHHLP01. The sequence continues at coordinate 885 of JBFIPX010000107.1, read as the reverse complement.
GCACGGCTCCACGGCTTGCCAGCCTGCGAAAACATCGGGTAGATACTGAACGGCCAGAACTCTCCGAGGTGCGTAGCAACCAGCAGCGCGTAGACAAGCAGTGTCACGCCGATGGCACGAAGCGATTTCCGGTTGGGAGCGTTATTCTCTTTCAACACGATATCTGCATTGATTCAGCCACTGCCGGGCCGAGCCGGCAACAATATAGAACCGGGCGGTGACCTTTGGCATCCGGTCGAACGGCTTCATGCACGTCTCTGCGTGATCTTCAGCGGGCGAACCTCAACGGGACGATTTCGTTCAGAGCCCAACAAAAAACTCATCACACTCGTCGCGCACACGACTTCGACATGGGAATCAGCACTAGAGTCATCGCGGTGCCCGTGCTTCTCGTGTTACTCCTTTTCGCTCAGCCGGCGCAAGGACAGGATAGCGCCGTCCGGTATCGAGCGACTCTCTCGGTTGCGGCGGCTCGCCAGGACACGCTGCCGCTCTGGCAAACAGCCAATCAGTTCGGCGTTGTCGATCGTGCCGGAACAAGTGGGATGGTGCGATTCGTTGCGTCCGTCCCCCCTTCGGACTGGAACGGTCTCACGTACGCCGGTGCGGCGGACGTAGTGGCTCGCGTTTCCGATAACTCTTCCGTATTCCTCCAACAGATTTACGGGGAGGTCAAGTACGGACTTTTTCTGCTTCGTGCCGGGCGCAAGGAAGAGACGGCGGGCGTCATCCACCCGTCCCTTTCTCTCGGGTCCATGACGCTCGGTACAAACGCTGCACCCATTACGAAGGTCAGTCTCTCATGGCCCGATTACGTCAGCGTACCGGGTACGCGCGCGTTCGTTGGCATCAAGGGCTACCTCGGGCACGGCTGGCTGGGCGGCA
>JBFIPX010000106.1:0-10567 GCA_041609895.1 Rhodothermales bacterium | reverse complement strand
GCCGCCGAGCAGAGTAACCTCCTCGCCTTCCAGCGTTCCCGACGTCTTGCCAAGGCCGTCCGGAAGGGCGGAAACCGTGTAGAGAAGAGAACGTGTTTCTCGCGGAGCCATCCCATCTGCCCACAGAAGGACCCGCGTGCTGTCCTCATCCAGAATCAGACTTCCGATGTCGATGGGATCGGACATTCCCCCTTCCTCGAGGCCGGGCCGGACGTTGAGTATGTTGATGCCCCCCGACGTTGTGAGCGCCAGCAAGACATCTCCCGTGGGAAGATCACTGTTGTTGTAGTAGGAGAACTCGTAGACGGTAGGGACGCCGATGCGTATCTCCGTGAGACCTGCTATTCGAGTGATAATCGACGGTCTTGCGGATACAGACAACAGCCCGGGAGCGGCCAGCGTGAAGGACCCCTGCGCGATAACATTTTCGAACGAGACGAAATTGGACGAGCTTGACCTCGGAAGATTCTCAATCGAGATCTGGCGCCATCCCCCGTCGAGATCGTGGTACAACTGGAGACTGTCTTCGAGGATGAGGTTTCCTCCGAGAAGGCTGTCCTCGTAGGAGAACGTTACATCGGACAGCAAGCCGCCGGGTGGGTTGGACTCCAACCGCCACCAGGTGCGAATGGCGTTTGCGAAATCCGTGGGGACCTGATTGCCATACGTCTCTACCGTCAGCGAATCCAATCCGTGTCCTGAGACAAGAGACACATTCGCCTCACAGAACGAGGCACTTATCTGGGAGCCGACAGCCGCCGTTACAGAGACTAGGCCGTAGTTGCGTATCCGAAGGCACGAGAATGCTTGAGCGTCGGTGACACGAAGGCCGCTTTCGAGCGCCACCGTGACGAGAGACCCGGAATCGACTATCAGACGAGGAACCGTACTCTCTCCTCGCAGAACAACGTGCGATCCCACAGCTCTGATTTCACCGTGGATTCCGGAGCCTTGTATGGTTCGCGGTCCTATGCCAGCCAATCCCGTCGACCTCGTCGACCATTGACCTTCATTAACGACATCGCCGGTAACATGGACGGTAAGCGTTCTAGCCTCTGGGTTATCACGAACCACTCCACGGTTCGTCAAGTGACCCTCCACCAGCAGCGTCTCACTTGCGGCAGCGTGATTCTGCAGCGTGTCAGAGACGGTTGCGGATCCCTCAAGTATGGTTGCGATCCCAACATTCAGTGTCCCGTGAATCGACAAGTTGCCCGCCACCCTCAGTCGACTGAGCTTGCTCTCGGCAGCAAAAGCGATGTCTGTGGCATTAGTGATTTGCGCCGACAGAAAGCAGGAAAACGACGCAGTAATTTCCGAGCGAAACTCCAGACCCAGCGTGTTCGCATTCAGGTCGCAAATCTGTGTTGGACCTCCGAAGACGAGTGGTGTTGCCGCAAGTATTGTTCCGCTGGGCTCGCTCTGCATGTGAGTTCCGTCGAGTACTGCCTGATCACCGAGACGCACCTGCTGTATTCCGGTAGCCGCATATGTTGTCACATCCGGATTCCAGACGCCCGTAGTCGTGAGATCACCGCCGAGACTGATGCGAAGGCTTGCCGTGCCCGCCGCGACGACCCCGTCATTGACTATCTCTCCTGAAACTTCCAGTTCGCTCGCTGATTCGGAAGTCAGCGCACCTTCCGCTGCCACGAACAGGGCTGTACAGGAGTCCCTCGGATCTACCACACGATGTATGATCCTGACGGTATCACTAGCCGTCGGAGGAGCACCGGTGTTCCACGTAGACGAACTGGACCAAGGCCCGTCCTGAATTGACGTTACAGTTTGCGCCGATGCCTCTGCCGCAACTCCGAGCGAAACGAGTAGAAAGATGAGCGATTTAGGTGCCATTCTCTGAGTTGCCGTGAATTCCTGGAATGGCATTTAGCAAACAGACTAGAACAGTCCTCGAATGGCGTTCTTTCACCGTGTGTCGCGTAGGCGACTATCCGCAACGGTATGTCGGTATTTTCATTACGGACTAGATAGAATTTTACGCCGACAAGGATGCCGCGGGCGGCCGCGAGTTCTTCTCCTGCGTGGTCCCGTTCGTACCCTTGTCAGTTTACTATGGCCCGACAGCAGAAGTGCTTCGTCGTTCATTGTGGCAGAAACGCTATATTCGATTTAGGCCGAAAACAAGAGATGTGAACAGCAGACCCTCTGAGACCGGCTGGAGTCGCCACCGCGTTGCTGCTCACTTTACCGCCGACTGAAAACATCCCGCAAGTTCGTTATGCATTCAAGCCGACACCTTCGCGTTCTATTTATTGGAATCTCCCTGCTCGCGGGTCAGTCGATCGAGGCCCAGGACCTCCATCCTTCACGCCGCCTCAGCCCGGTTGGCATCGCGCAGACCCATATCGGGGACACCTATGTGAAGGTCACCTATGGTCGCCCCTACATCCGGGGCCGCGTCATCTTTGGGGCCAACAACGACAGCACGACCTACCTCGTCCCTTTTGGGGAAATCTGGAGGACGGGCGCAAATGAGTCGACGGAAATAACGGTATCCGATGCCGTTCTTGTTGCCGGAAATCGGCTCGAGGCAGGCACGTATTCAATCTTTACCGAGCCCGGCCCTACCGATTGGGTCATTCACTTCAGTCCACAGGTGGGATTGGATGGCACCGGCATCTTCAACGAAGCGACGGGCGAGTTCACACCGAACGTCTATCAGCCGGAGAACGATGTGTTCGTGGTCCGTAGCGTCGTTCGCACGCTGCCGGACGAACAAACCGTCGACCCTTTCACAATTGCGCTAGTGAATACCGAAGATAGTGCGGAGATGGTGTTGAGCTGGGAACGGACCGAGGTGCGCGTCCCGATCACGAACCCGTAATCCTAATCCGCCCTTCGCCGGCTTTCGTCACTCTCCGCATCGCGCCACTCAGCCTCCACTCTAATCGGACATGTCATTGAGCGGGAGATGAGACTTCCTTCGCAGCGGCCCTTATAGTCCCGATGTCGGAGTGGCCGCTCCACTCGTACGTGGTCTCATACTTCATCGGGAATCCCACGAACGCCGCCCCTTTGTCTGATGGTCGTCATCGGGCACAGACGTTAGCTACGAGGAATCGACGGGAATAGCGGCTCCAACCCTCTCGAGACCACCTGGAAAAATATTACGCGTCCAAGCCAGGTGTTGACTTTGCACTTGATATTTGGCGTACAGGCCTTTACATTTAATTGTTATAACAAATATTCTTTACTTGAATGCTGCTCCATCAAACCCTAAAGACTCATGGCTGAAAAGAAGATCATTGCGGTCGCAGGCGCCACGGGCGCGCAGGGCGGCGGCCTCGCCCGTGCAATACTTAACGACCCGGACAGCGACTTCGCTGTTCGCGCTCTCACACGAAACGCGAGTTCGGATAAGGCAAAGCAACTCGCTGATCTAGGGGCAGACGTCGTCGAAGCCAACGTAGACGATGTCGAAAGCCTCAAGCAAGCGTACGACGGCGCCTATGGTGCCTACTGCGTGACTTTTTTCTGGGAGCATTTTTCTCCCGAGAAGGAGAAGGAGCAAGCGAAGAACATGGCGGCGGCCGCTGCCGAGACCGGCCTTCAACATGTAATCTGGTCGACCTTCGAGGACACGCGGGATTGGGTCCCGCTCGACGACGACCGTATGCCGACGCTGCAGGGCAAATACAAAGTGCCGCATTTCGACGCAAAAGCGGAAGCGGATAAGTTCTTCACCGATCATGGAGTACCTACAACCTTACTCTACACGTCGTTCTATTGGGACAACTTCATCTACTTCGGATCCGGCCCGCAGCGTGGCCCGGACGGGAGTCTCGCCGTGACCTTCCCCATGGGCGACAAGAAACTGCCAGGCATAGTCGCCGAGGACATCGGCAAATGCGCCTATGGAATTTTCAAGCGAGGAAAAGAACTGATTGGTAAGACCGTCGGCATCTCAGGCGATCAGCTGACCGGCCAAGAGATCGCCGACGCGTTGAGCCGAGCTCTCAAGCTCGACATCGCATACAATGAGGTTCCTGCCGACGTGTATCGGAGCTTCGGTTTTCCGGGCGCTGACGACCTGGGCAACATGTTTCAGTTCAAACGGGACTTTAACGATTACTATTGCCAGATCCGTGACCCGGAGCGCACCCGCGAACTTAACCCTGAGCTGCGTTCGCTTGACGATTGGTTGGCAGAGCACGGTAACAAGATTCCGATCGACTAAACGCAACCAGAACGATCGTTCTAACCGCGCAGCTGGTAATTGAGACATGCTGCAGAGCCGCCGGCCCGTTGAGAGGTCGGCGGTTTTTTGTTTGGACCACTGCCAATACTTCCAGATCGTCAACCTCGGTCATCCACCCTCAAATACAGTCCGCAAACAACTCGAAGCCCCGGATCTCAACGTGAGACAAGTCGGGCCCTACGCGGGAAAGCTGGGAAGCCTGCCGGCTGGATGATTTTCGTCAATTTTGGTGCCTTCTGTCTCATTCTCGTGGATGATGCACCCTCGGCAACGCGGCTGGCACCCCTCTTGCAGCCTGAGCATCGACGCGCAAAACGGTCAATCAAATCTCATTTGTAGATGCCGCAAACTCTGGGTGCCTTTCTCGCAATAATGGCGGTTATGACGTTCGCTCTGAACTACAACCGCTCGACGATTCACGCGCAACGCAACATGATCAACTCCGAGATGGAGGTGATGGCAAGCGCGGTGGCGGCCGACGTCATGAATTACATCGCCTCGAAGCCTTTCGACGCACGCACCGCGGACAACACCGTCAACAGGTACAACAAGGTACCCGCACTGCTGACCCCGGCCTCCGAGTTTGGGTCGTGCGCAGCCTTCGGGAGCTGCAACGACATCGACGACTTCCATGGACTGCCTGCCTTTCAGCGAACGTTCGAGGTCGAGCCCGGCACCGAGATAAAGTTCGACGTCGCGGTCAAAGTCGAATACATCGACGAATCCGGATTTCGCTCAACGTCGCAGACCTGGGCCAAGGAAGTGACCGTCGCCGTATCTGACGCCGAATCGACTTCCGGACTACCGTACCTGTTCAGTCCCGTCAAGCTGAAACGACAATTCTCGCCGCAGTGGTAGCAAACATTTCTTAGTTCCATGCGCTCAGGCAGCGCAGAAAACAGCAAACATGTATTTCATTTTTGACAATCTGACCGCCAGCATCGTTGGCGGAATTGTGCTGATGATGTTGTTCGGAATCCAGTCTCGGATTCAGAGCAACACCGTGGAGAGCACCATTATGTATGCAGCAAAGAATCAGACCCTGCAATTCGCCGAGCTCCTCGAACGTGACCTGAGCAACGCAGGCTACCTGAGCACGCCTGGCGACCAGGCAATCCTTCGACACGCCACACGAAATACGAGCGGCGAAATCACCACCGATACACTTGAATTCTGGGGTTCGGACGGCAGCGGCCTCCGGACGCGGGTTCGCTACGTCCTCGAAAAGACGAAGACCGCCACCATTGACGGTGAGTTCGTGCAGCTCTATCAGGTCAACCGTTACGAAAACAACATGCTGGCATGGAAGACCGCAGGGGCAAGTCTTCCCACGCTCACCGAGTTCCGCATCGATCTTCTTGACAGCGCCAACAACGGCGTTGTCAGCATTGCCGACGCTCGCAAGATTCGAGTTCGGTTTGAAGCGGCCGTCGTTGGCGGCCGTCTGAAGGATACAGGAGGCAATTCCGAAAGCACCTTTCTGCGAACGCTTCGCTGGGGTGTAACGCTCAGCCCGAAAGGTCTCGCACTTCAGTCATATCAGGGCTAGCAATTGATAAACGATTCGTAATTGATCAGGAAAGAGAAAGAATGGGACGAGGAACTCTTTTAGTCATAGCGGCTGGCGTACTGGCGGCCGCATCTGTTGCGTTGATCGGCCAACGGTCTCTGTTCGAAATGGATCAGAAGCAGAACCGCTACGGTACGCAGGTCGTCGCACGGGAAGTCGCACTTTCAGGCCTTGAGCGCGGGCTAAGCGCCATCAAACTGGACCTGATGGACGTGCCGAGATCATTCGGCGACCGTCCGGTGTCAGGCGGAACGTACGACATTGCAATCTCCGATAATTCGTACGGCAATCTCGACCTCACCTCACGCGGGACCGTTGGAGAGATGCGCCACGAGATTCAATCGAACGTAATCTTCGAGTATCCGGCGGACGCGGCCCTGGTTCTGGGTGGATCTTCCATCTCCGTCGATTCCAGCGGGACATACATGATCTCGGGAGTCGACAGTCGAATGCCGAGTGCTACGGCCGGACCCGGGTTCCTACAGGCGGCAAGAGGCATCCAGACGGACTCGCCACTGAACCGATCGATCGTCGCTTCCGCAATTTCCGCGGAGAGTGTCTATGGCGAAGGTGGTCAGGGAAGCATCGCTGACGGCGTCGACCTCAACAGATACGAGGCGCTATATGGAGAGGCCATTGCCCGAACCGACAAGGTGATGCCGACCGCACCGTACTACGGTTCATACGGCACCTCCAATGATCCGGCCATCGTACACGTGACCGGGGATTTTCAACCGTCAGGTGCGTTCAGCGGTACGGGCGTGCTGATCGTCGACAACGGCAACTTCATCGTGAGCGACGGCTTCATGTGGGAGGGGCTGATACTGATTCGCAAGTCGGCGCCGATCGAACTCGATGTCGTCATGGACGGCACCGCGGCGGTCTACGGTTCTGTTGCAGCGTACGAGCCGCCCTCGTTTGTTTCCTCGTCCAGCTGCTCTGATGTTCCATTCACGATCGACGGCATAGAGACGCGTCCGCAGATTCCGTTCCAGCTTCGGGTGGACATCCTGGGCGCGGCGATCAGCGCGGGCGGCGAATATGACATGCCGGTCACCTCACGGATTCACATGGACGACGCGATCTCGGACCCATGGGGCGCCTATAACGAGGCACTCACGGGCAACGTCAACCGAGACGGCAACTTCATATACGAACCCGGAGATCCGCTGGCCGGGGGTACCGGCGTGACGATCAGCGGCACGTCTTGGACAAGGACGTCCGGCGACGGCACGCAAAACGCCGACTGGGCCCCGCACATGGAACAGGACTCTCAGTCGGGGAGCTCGCAGCTGATGGTGCTGCGAGACGGGGACGCGGTACCAAACATTCAGGGCTACCTTGATCAGGGCTCCGTGGCCTCGTTTGTGAACAACTTCATCGACCCTGTGTCTGGAACGATAACTCTCGACGAGAACCAGTCGATCTATCTGTTCGAATTGGGAACGACGAACACGGGTAGCGCCGCATATGACATGCAGGACCTCGTCGCGCTCGTGACCATGATCCGAAGCGACGAAGGGTGCACGTTCTCGGGTGCTACTGGAAACAACATTTACGTCCGCATGGCGGGCGCTTCACAAATCCGGTACTCCGGCGAGGCACTCGCAAAGGCCGGCAGTAAGCTCGGACTTATCGAGCAGGAGTCGGTCGTCGTCGTCACCTCGCAGCACGACGTTCTGCTGACCCCCGAGGAGTCGGCCGCCGCGACGAGCGAGGCGTACTAGAACCTTCGCGGGACGCTCGTGAAGGAAGAAGAGCCGTCGGATGCATTCCGGCGGCTCTTTTTTTGTCGGACTCCTTTCACCCGAGGCTACGTGAAGAGCGGCGGTTGCTTCACCATCTGCGTGACTTCCCATCATGATCGCGGACCCAAATGAAGTCAGCCGTTCCAAAGACCGGTAAAACATACCTCGCCTACGCACCGCGTCGTAGGAGCCCTTTCTCAAGGTCTTGCTTCACGCCGGGCCATTCGTCGTCGAGTATGCTGTAGTAGATTGTGTCACGATATCCACCCGCCTCGATTCGAATGTGTTTGCGCAGAATGCCCTCCTCTACCGCGCCTATCCCAAGCAGCGCATTGCGCGACTGCGCGTTGCGGACGTCCGTCTTGAACTCGACGCGCACACAGCCCAGCACTTCAAAGGCGTGGGTCAGCAACAGCAGCTTGGAGTCGCGGTTGATACCCGTACGCTGCCACGCCGGCGCGATCCACGTCCAGCCTATTTCGAGACGTCTATTGTCCCCATCGATGTTTCCGTAGCGGGTGCTACCAACTACCACGTTGTCGGTCTTGGATATAATAACGAAGGGCTGCTGATGACCGGTATCGCGCGCCGCCAATGCGTCGGCCACGTAGCGTTCCATTCCGGCGGCGTCAACGACCGGACGCCGGTTCCACGTCCATATCCTCTGATCAAGCCCCACGGACGTCAACGCAGCCACATGGGCGAAGCTCAATGGATCGAGCCGACACAATCGACCCTCGAGGACAACAGGTTCATTCACGATGTCACGCACCGGTGCTGATGCAAGGACCCAGGGGTCTGGCGACAATCTGAGTCGGTGAATCTATCGATAGTCGTCTCGCGGGGGAGTCCATACGTCGAGGATTCTACAGTCCGTAATCGCCACCCCCGAGTGCGCGACATTCGGAGGGATCACAACTACGTCTCCCGGGGCCAGCACGTACGGCTCCCCGTTGACGGTGAGCTCAAAACGACCCTCCTGCATGTTGACGATTTGCTCATGCGGGTGCTGGTGCGTCTGGATCGGAGAGCCGGCAGTGATCGACCAGTATGCCACTGTCATATGCTCACTATGAATGAGTCTACCAGTGTATCCGGGAATGATCTCCTTCGCGGGTATGTTCGCTACATTAACCTTCATCGGGAAGCACCTCGGGTCTTTCGACGCAAGATACGCTCGAGTTCGCCCAGCGTGGAACTGCGGATGTTCCGACAAGTGATCCGGCCAAGCCAAGGAGGCCGCGCCCGCTCCGGCTGGCTGCGACTCCGCGTCTAGAGCGAGTACGAAAGAGCCACAATCAGATTGCGTCCTGCCCCGTCAAGATAGGAGCCGTGCTCTCGGTAGTAGCGGTCTGCAGCGTTTTCGACCGAAACCTTGACGTCCGCGCGGTCGGCGATTCTGAATCCGGCACGCATGTTCATCGTAGCCCAAGCGGGCGTACCGACGATCTCGCTGCCATCAGTCCGAAGCAACGCACCCGGCGTGGTCGCAGCACCTCTCACATAGGGTTCTACGAACACCTCGCCTCGCTCGAGTCGAAGGGAAATGCGGTAAAGAGCGGGAGGAATGAACCGCGGGATCGTCGAAGGTGCTGCGACGTGCTGGAGCCTCAAGGCACCTGTCACGTCTACGTCGAACGATCCGACAGTCGCCACAGGATAGACACCGTCAATCTCGAGCCCGGTGACATGCGCGGCCTGGCCGTTCGTAAAACGGAACAGGTCATCATTCGTACCGGACCAGCTGTCAGGCCCCGCGTCGTACCACGCGCGACTCAGCAGATTCTCATATCCCATCCTAAAGGCCGCCAGCGCAAGTCGGGATCCGTCTGCACCACTGGTCGTGATGCTCATCTCGTAGGTAAGGGATCTTTCTCCCTCAACGGCCGGGTTCGGAACGTCACGTCCTGCAAACCAATATGCATTCGCAGCTATGTCATCTAGTCCCGGAGCCGTGAACGTGCGTCTAACGGACCCTAAGACGACGGTTTGCTCGGAGATGTCGTGAGACACGCCCGCGTGCCAAGAGATACCGGTAAACGTACGGTCGATCACGCCGATCAGTTCGGGAGTACCAAAGACGGAAGGGCCGTAGTTGGTCCAACGTCGATCCAGCGACCAGCTGGTACCCAGCAAGACGGTAGTCGAAGGATCCAGCGACCAGCTATCCTGTAGCTGCACCGACAAAGATTGCCCGAACGTCCCTCCCGGAAAGCGCCCGCGCTGATAGAAAGTGGTCTCTTCGTCCCTGACCTCCTTCCGCCGGGCGTCGATTCCCTCCGAAACCATGCGCATTGAAAAGGTCACGATATGTGCGGGGATCGGCGCAACTGCAACGTAACCCTGCAATCCGACAACCGTGATCCGATCGTCATCGAACAATGTCTTGCGCCATTCGGGCCGCCGAACGGTCATGGTTTCTCTCTGCCTATTCAGCCATGCTGAAGCGGAAGCAGACCGAACAAGACCAGAGGCCGCGTACCGCGCTGAAAGGTAGGCGACCGTCATTTGCCGCGGACTCAGGACATCCAACGTGGATGGCGGGCGGCTCAGGCGCAGCGTCTCAAGGTCGGTCGTGATTGTGCTTCGGTCGCGCCAGCCCGAAAGCACTCCAGCCCTTAGCGACGTGTTATCGCTAACCCTGAGTGATGCTAGCGCGTGAACGGTTGACTCACGCAGGCCGGTGTAGGGCTGAATACCTGTGTTGTCGCCGTGCGAACCGGCCCGGAGGTTACCGAGAATTCTGCCCAAGCCACCCACATGGTACCGCAGACGTCCGACTTGCCCGGACCCGCTTATCCGACCCGACCAGCCCCGGTCGGCACTCGAGAACTGCTGGCTCAGCTGTATCCGGCGCCGCGCTCCCATTGTCTGATCCACGGCTTCATCCAGGGCGGATCCGAGGTGCAGACCATCCGAAACCGGGTTCGCGCGACTCACATCCAAGCGACGTAAACCGTACACGACTTCACTGACCGCCGACTGATCGACAACGGCCAAAGGCAAAAGCGACGGACCCTCGCGCATGGC
>JBFIPX010000105.1:0-10715 GCA_041609895.1 Rhodothermales bacterium | reverse complement strand
TCAGGCTTGTCCTCGTGGCAGTGGTAATCTCCGTGTTGAGTCTGGCGGGCTCCGCTGTGCTGTCGCGCCGGCTTTATCGACCGGTGAAGAAACGCGGTTCTGAAAGCTAGTTGGCGAACGCGACAGTCGGCAATCCGGTCTCGACTTACAACCAGTACACAAGCAGCCACCCAACTCGGCATTCAAAATGAACATGAGATTTTCGGAACAGGATCTCGAACGAATCCGCACAGCTGTTGCAGCCGCAGAGAGGTCGACATCCGGAGAGATCGTACCCTTTCTCGTAGACCGAAGCGATCCATATTCCGTCGCGATGTGGCGGGGTGCAGTGCTGGCCGCGACAATCGTGCTGGCGATCGTCCTTCTATTTCTTCAAGTCTACGAAGGCTGGGGTTACGCGTGGCTGCACACTCCATGGGGTCCCTCTCTCGTAACGCTCGTCGGTGCGATCGCCGGATACGTCATTGTCGCGCTTGTACCGGCCGTGCGCCGCTTGCTCGCCGGCGATGACCTCATGACACGGTCTGTACACAACCGCGCCATGAGGGCGTTCGTAGAGGAGGAAGTATTCAAGACGCGTGACCGCACCGGAATACTAATTTTCCTTTCACTGCTCGAACATCGGATCGAGGTCATCGGGGACGAAGGGATAAACCGTGCCGTCCAGCCGGATGACTGGACCGACATCGTTGAAGCGATTCGAAACGGCATCAAATCGGATCGGCTGGTCGACGGCCTGGTGGAAGCAATCGAAAAGTGCGGGCATTTGCTTGAACATCACGGCGTCGAGATCCGCCCCGACGACACAGACGAGCTGTCGAACACGCTGCGCATCGGTTCAGATGAGTAGCACGAGGACGGTGGCAAGACACACGCGGAAGCGCCACCCAGAAACTGCGTGGTATATCCTGCGAACCGTTGTGCCGTTCGGCATCCTTCTATTTGGCCTCTGTGATCGCGGCGTGGCACAGCCGTCCGTTCCCGCATTGACCGGCCGGGTTGTGGACCAGGCAGGAGTGCTGTCCGACTCCGCCGAGAGGGAGGTCTCAGCTATCCTCAAGGCGCATGAAGACGCGACGTCGAACCAGATCGCAGTCCTGACAGTCAATAGCCTGAGTGGCTATTCGGTCGAAGAGTTTTCTCTCGCGGTGGCCCGCGAGTGGGCGCTTGGAACCGCCAACAACGACAACGGTGTTCTTTTCCTGTTAGCCATTGATGACCGTGAGATGCGGATCGAAGTCGGCTACGGCCTTGAGGGATCGCTCACCGACGCTACCGCAGGCCGCATCCTCCGAAACGAGGTGCGCCCCTACCTGCGAAACGGAGATTTCGATGGAGGAGTCCGAAGTGGGGTGATGGCGATCATCGGAGCCGTTACAGGCACTTACGTTGCGAGCGAAGCCTCTGGAGGTGAGGATCCACCGTTCTGGTTCGGACTTGTCTTCATGATCATTCCGTCCTTCTTTGTCTTCATGGGAGTCTTATCTCCCGGTTGTGCAAGGTGGTTCCTGTTTCTATTCCTGATGCCATTCTTCTGGGTGTCGGGCCTCGCGATCACGGGCTCGCCTTACGGGGCGTTCATCTTCGTTCTCATCTACGCCGCCGTCTACATCTTCCTACAGTCGCACCCGCGCGTGCGGGTGCTCCGCAAGACGATGAAGGAAAAGGGTTCGGTGAAATGGGGCCCGTTCACGATTAGTGGGTCGAGCGCCGGTTTCGGAGGAGGGGGGAGTTTTGGAGGAGGCGGTGGCTTCAGCGGAGGAGGAGGCTCGTTCGGTGGCGGCGGAGCATCCGGCAGCTGGTAGTCGTTGAATAACTTGCCGGCCGTCGCACCTAGAAGGGTTCTATTTCGAGAACGAGACCGTCTACGTCCCGGACAAAGAGACGCCCCGCTACCTCCTCATAAGGATACTGTCGATTGTCCAGACGATCACGCAGCGCCTTCCAATCGTCGTTAGGAAAGCGAAATCCCAGGTGATGGACTGCGCCGGCTCCGGGCACAACCCGGTGGCGCAGTTCGGTCATTTCTATGATCTCAAGGACGTCGCGGCCGTTGGAGTCAAACAGCATTGCACGTCGGCGACCTTTGCGGATAGGATCGGACTCGACGATGTTTACACGCAGCCCAAGTAGGTCGGCGTAGAAATCGACTGCCGGTTCCAGGTCGGCCGTCATGATCGCTGCATGATCGAGCCACAGCGAAGTATCCGGATGAGAGGAGGACTTGCGTCGAACCACCAACTCATCAGTGTCAACCATGTCCGTACGGGTATCAGTCAATTTCTTCATACTCCTTCACCAACTCATTCGCATGCTGACTCTGCTCTTCAAGGTCGTGGAAGCCTGCAGGGTCCACGTCGAGGCGCTTCATCTTCTTGTAGAGACCCTGTCGCGTCAAACCCAGAAGCTCTGCTGCTGCTGAGACCTGTCCGCCGGTGTCAGCGAGCGTGCTCTCGATAAGAAGTCTCTCGGCATGTGCAAGCACTGTTTCCAGGTCCCGATTACGGCTGAACTCCTCATCGATCCATCCGTGAAGGGTTGAAGCCGGACTCTCCTTGTTGGTGACGACTTCCGGGAGGTGGCCAATATCGATCACCGGTGACGGGTCCACCGCAAGCCGGCGACGAAGCTTATCGATGACCTCAATTAATTCCCGATCGTTCCCAGTCCACTCGGCCTCCCTCAGCATTTCAAGCGCCCTGTCCGTGATCACGGCGCTCGGCTCGCCGGGCAACCGGCGGGACAACTGTGACCTGACAATCACTTCAACGTCTTCCTTGCGTTGTCTTAGAGGAGGAATCTCTATCCGGGTGGATGACAGCCTGACGGCCAGCTCACGAGACAACGTTGCTGGTGGCGCCACTTGAAGCGGGTCTCTGGACGCGGTCGATACGAGCAAGCGTAGTCGAGACGGAGAGACCGCCGACAGACTTTCTAATAGACGCTCCTGACGGTTCCCACCGAACTGGTCCACGTCCAAGACGATGACCGAGATCGGAGTGTCTTCCTTCACGGCGGTACGCAGAAGCTGCTGCGCCGAATCGAATTCGGTAACACTGATCTCTATACTTTGTGGGGCGCTCGCGGCCGCCAATTCTTGGGCCACCGCACCCTTGCCAACCCCGGGTTCGCCCACGATAAGAATCGACAAGCCGGCGAGGGCGGTCGACTCGAGTCGATGAAGTTCGCTCGCGAGCGCGGTGTTTGCTGTCTTGCGCGTTATGGCCGTGCCGCTGAAGGCGGCGGCTGAGCCCGAAGTTTCAGAAGCCGTCCACTTGCTCACTATTGAACCAACCGCTTGTACGGAAAGCGATTCAGCGATGATAGACAATCGCTGGCCGTAGAATTCCGCAAGATTAGATGCCCCATACTCATCGAGAGCCTTGGCGTAACCGGCGAGAGCCCAAACGAGCATTCCGACGTTGGCGCGCCTGGTGGTCAACTCGACTCCCTCGGAAAGAAGTGACAAACCCTTTCGACGCTGAGCGTCTGTTGCGCCGCCGATCGCAAGCGCCCAACCTTTCCAAATGTTGACCTCGGTCCGAACAGCTGCTGGCAGGCTTGATAAGACACCCGCAGTCGAATACCCTGCAAGAAGCGATTCGGCCCTCTCGAAATTCGCCTCCGAGAGCAAACCAGATCCCGCAAGGATGCAACGGAGAACCGCCTCATCCGACTCGTCAATGTCCTCGCGTGCTAGCAGTGGACCGGCCATCTGCTCCACCGCATCGAAATAGCCGTCGGCCATCAAGGAGCGGGCAAGCGCTATGGTATGAACGTAGGACAATGTGCGTGTAATTGCAGTTATAGAAGACCCAGCTCGAGGCGCGCCTCCTCGGACATCATCTCCATGGTAAACGGAGGGTCAAAGGTCACCTCAACGCGAGCGTCGGAAACGCCGTCCACCCCTCGTACGGCCGCTTCAACCTGGCCAGGCAGGAAGCCTGCGGCCGGGCAGTTTGGGGCTGTCAACGTCATCAGGACAAAGACACTGTCGTCCGGATTAATATTGATCTCGTAAATGAGTCCGAGGTCGTAAACGTTCACCGGTATTTCGGGGTCGAATACCGTGCGTATTCCCTCTATGATGTTGGCCTCGGTCACGGTTGTATCGCTAGTGTTATTGTTCATATTTGATTCTCAGGGACGGTCACGCCTCCGCCGTTACGGAAGAAGCATAGCTGCGGATCTGGCGGATCATCGACGCTAATCCATTTTTCCGCGTCGACGAAAGGTGTTCTTTCATTCCAATCTCATCTATGAACTGGAGCGGGGCCGACGCAATGTCCGCCGGGCGCTGACCGTTCAGCACGCGGACGAGCAACGCTATCAAGCCCTTCGTAATAATGGCGTCGCTGTCGGCGCGGAAATAGACGCGGCCGTTTTCGTACTCAGGACGCAGCCACACCTGCGACTGGCAGCCTCTTATTTTGAACTCGTCCGTTTTGTAGCGGTCCTCGATAAGTGGGAGATCGCCACCCAGTTCGATCAAGTACTCGTACCGGCCCATCCAATCGTCGAAAAGCGAGAATTCGTCGACGATCTGCCGCTCGCGTTCTCGTATGGATGTTGCGTTACTCATCGCATTAACATCGATTTAGCCTTCCGTATGCCGTCAGCAAGAGCATCGACTTCTTCGAATGTGTTGTAGAAAGCGAGGGAGGCCCGGGCGGTACCTGGAATGCCAAAGCGGTGCATCAGTGGCTGTGTACAATGATGTCCCGTGCGAACTGCGATACCGAGCCGATCCAGAATGGTCCCGCAATCATAGGGATGGATGTCTCCAACGAGAAATGACATGACGGGCACCTTCTTTCCGGCCGTGCCGACAATGCGAACGCCTTCGATGGACGAAAGGGTCTTCGAAGCGTATTCCGTAAGTTCGGCCTCGTAAGACGAGATCGCAGCCGGAGATACTTTCTGCAAATACTTCACCGCTGCTTCGAGGCCGATGACGCCAGCAATGTTGGGGGTTCCCGCTTCGAAGCGGTGTGGCAGTTCATTGTAGGTTGTTCCGTCGAACGAGACTGACTCGATCATGTCGCCGCCGCCCTGGTAGGGCGGCAGGGATTCAAGCAGATCTTGCTTCCCGTAGAGGACGCCGACGCCCGTAGGCCCGAACATCTTGTGGGATGAGAAGCACAGGAAGTCGGCATCGAGTTCCTGGACATCTACCGGCCCGTGCGGGAGAGCCTGTGCACCGTCGATGAGGACCGGGACTCCGAGCGCATGGGCATCGCGAATCATGCGCTGTACCGGATTAATAGTGCCCAGTGCGTTCGACGTATGGCAGACTGCAAGGATCTTCGTTCGCTCGGACAAGAGCCTTTCAAACTCGTCGTATACAATCTCTCCGTTGTCTGAGACCGGGATGACCTTGAGGGTGCATCCACGTTTCTCGCACAGCATCTGCCATGGTACGATGTTCGAGTGGTGCTCCATCGTGCTGATCAGCACCTCGTCTCCGGGGCCAAATGACGAACCAAAGGAGGATGCCACCACGTTGATTGACTCCGTCGTCCCGCGCGTGAATATCACCTCGCACGGGTCTGATGCGTTGATGTAAGAGGCTATCGTCCGTCTTGCACCCTCGTACGCATCGGTGGCGACCTGACTTAGATAGTGCACGCCCCGATGCACGTTGCTGTTTTCAGACTCGTAGTAGCGCCGAATTCGGTCGATGACCGATTGAGGTTTCTGAGTGGTCGCAGCGTTATCGAGGTAGACGAGAGGGCGATCGTAGGCGCGCTGATGAAGAGCCGGAAAGTCCTTTCGCAGCTTCTCCACGTCGAGAGCAGCGGTAGCTGACGTAAGTGTCGTGTCCATGAGTTCACCTGGACCGAAGTCGTTTATGAAAGCTGCGATGCAACCAAATCATCCAGGGAATCGCGCAACGGTTGGTTGCCGACGTTCTCGAGGACCTCTCGCGCAAATGCGAGAAGGAGAACGGTGCGTGCACGCTGCTCACTGAGCCCGCGAGAGCGCAGGTAAAACAGCGCCTCAGAGTCGAGTCGCCCGGTTGTGGCTCCGTGGCTGCACTTGACGTCGTCCGCGTAAATTTCCAACTCCGGCTTTGCGTTCATACTCGCCGTATTGTCCAGAACGATGCTCTTGTTCGACTGGTACGCATTGGTACGCTGCGCGTCCGGTCTCACGAGCACCTTACCGTTGAAGACCCCGGTAGACCGGTCTGACAAAATCCCTTTGTACAGCTCATTGCTGAAGCAGTCCGGCTTGGCGTGATCGACCAAGGTATGGCTGTCAACGTGCATGCTGTCGTTGGCAAGAAATAGCCCCAACAGGTGTGACTCACAGAAGGGCGCATCTGGAAGGACATTAATATTATTGCGCAGCGTGCCACCCGACAGCGTGACGGTTGTGCAAGAGGTGTTGCTAGACTCCTCCTGGTAAACAAAACAATTCGTTACTCCGCTCATGCCGGGATCCCGTTGCACCCGACAGTAGTCCAGCTTCGCCCGCTTACCCACAAATGACTCGATCACCGAATTCGTGAAGTGGGTCGCCCCGGCAACGCCCGCATGTGTCTCGATGACGGTCAGGTTGGCCTCATCGTCTACAACAAAGAGATGCCTCGGGTTAAGAAAGGCTCGAGACGCTGTTGTCAGGTTGATTATCTGTAGCGTCTCAGCCGAGTTGCTCGAGGCGTGTACGTAAAGACCGTGTCGTGCGAACGCCGTGTTGAGATTGACGAAAGCATCTTCCGCAACCTTCGAGCGTTGAGCGAAGTGACGGAGGACTACCGGATCGTCCGCGGCATCGAGTAGCGGCACGGCTGTGAGTCGCCCCGAGTCCACCGTCGACAATTCTGGCACGAAGACGCCGTTCACCAGCACGATCACATCGGAATCAAGACCATCGATCCTGAATGCGTCTAACTCGAAGGAATCCAGCGCAGGCACCTCGGGCTCGACCACTATTTGATAGTCATCATTGAGGACGCGCGTGATCGGCGTATACTTCCATGCCTCGTCCTTCGGACCGGGAAAACCGAACTCCGAGAAATCGCGGATTGCGCGGTCACGCACTTCGGCGAGCAATTGGCCCCGACCATTTAGAATGTGCGACCGATTGATTTCGAAGGCGTCGAGAAACCTGCCTTCCAACTCGGTTCCGGAGGTGACGGATTTTACTTCTATCATTGTACGCTAGCTGATTACCAGGATTGGATGTTGCGGGCGATGCGTCAGGCCACAAGCGCGCCGTTGGCTTCGTCCTTTACCCAGTCGTAGCCTTCCTCCTCCAACCGAAGAGCGAGTGACTTGTCGCCACTCTTGACGATCTTCCCATCGACGAGGACGTGCACGAAGTCGGGAACGATGTAGTTCAGCAGTCGCTGATAGTGCGTAATCACGAGGAATGATCGATCCTTCGAGCGCAATTGGTTAACACCGTTCGCCACGACTTTTAATGCATCGATGTCCAGCCCCGAATCCGTTTCGTCCAGGATGGCGAAAGTCGGTTCGAGCATGGCTAACTGAAAGATCTCGTTCCTCTTCTTTTCTCCTCCGGAGAAGCCCTCATTCACGGAACGCTTCTTCAGATCCGGATTGAGATCGACCAACGCGGCGCGTTCCCTCATCATTTTTAGTAGATCGACGGCCGAAAGGGGGTCTTTCCCCTGATGTTCGCGGATCGAGTTGACCGCTTCCTTAAGAAAATTGGACATGCTTACACCCGGCAGCTCTACCGGATACTGGAAGGCAAGAAAGACGCCTTCTCTCGCACGTTCATCCGGTTCCATGTCGAGGAGGTCGTGACCGCGGTACCGGACTATACCACCTGTTATCTCGTATTCCTCACGGCCGGCGAGTACAGAAGCCAGCGTACTCTTCCCTGATCCGTTCGGTCCCATTATCGCATGCAGCTCGCCGGGCTGTATAGTCAATGTGACACCCTTTAGGATTTCGGTGTCCTCGACCGTTACGCGCAAGTCCTTTATCTCAAGCATCGTTGTCCTGTCTGCGTGTGTTGAATTTTGATAATCCCTACCCGACACTACCTTCGAGTTCAATGGCAAGCAGTTTTTGAGCCTCTACAGCAAACTCCATCGGCAGCTCTGCCAGGATCTCTTTACAGAAGCCGTTGACGATAAGCTTCACCGCCTCGGCCTCGCCGATTCCCCGCTGGTTGCAGTAGAAGATCTGATCTTCCCCAACTTTTGAGGTCGTCGCTTCGTGCTCAACCTGTGCGGACGGGTTGTTGATTTCGATGTAGGGGAAAGTGTGGGCACCGCACTTGTCACCGAGGAGAAGCGAGTCGCACTGAGAGAAATTACGCGCGTCTTCCGCCTTCCTGTTGATCTTGACCAATCCTCGATAGCTGTTGTTGCTTCGGCCAGCAGAAATACCTTTGGAGATGATTGTACTCGACGTGTTCTTACCGAGGTGAATCATTTTGGTCCCGGTATCCGCCTGCTGTCTGCCCTTCGTGAACGCCACCGAGTAGAACTCACCGACCGAACTGTCGCCTTTCAGGATTACGCTGGGATACTTCCATGTGATCGCGCTTCCTGTCTCAAGCTGTGTCCAGGAAATCTTGGCTCTTGGCTCGGCACAGATACCGCGCTTTGTCACGAAGTTGAAAATTCCTCCCTTGCCGTTCGCGTCCCCAGGGTACCAGTTTTGGATGGTACTGTACTTCACCTCCGCATCTTCAAAAGCGACAATCTCGACCACGGCTGCGTGCAACTGGTTCTCATCTCGCTGGGGGGCGGTGCAGCCTTCCAGGTAGCTCACGTAGCTACCGCGGTCCGCTACGATCAGAGTTCTTTCGAACTGACCGGTTCCTGCCTCATTGATACGGAAGTAGGTACTCAGCTCCATGGGGCATCGTACGCCCGGAGGTATGTAGCAAAACGATCCATCACTGAAGACTGCGGAATTCAGCGCGGCATAGAAGTTATCTGTGTGGGGTACGACGGATCCCATGTACTTCTGAACGAGATCCGGATGATTTTCAACCGCCTCACCAAACGAACAGAAGATGATGCCGAGCTCCGCAAGCTCCTCCTTGAATGTCGTGGCTACCGAAACGCTGTCCATCACGACGTCCACTGCAACGCCAGCCAATTTCTTCTGCTCGGTCAGGGAAATTCCGAGTCGTTCGAATGTCCGTAGCAGCTCCGGATCGACTTCGTCGAGACTGTTATACTTCGGCTTGCTGTTCGGTGCAGCGTAATAACTGATATTTTGAAAGTCGACATCCGGGTACTTCAAGTGTGCCCAGCGTGGGTACGCCTGCTTCTCATGCAGAGTCTGCCAGTGACGCAGAGCACGGAGCCTCCACTCCAGCATCCATTCTGGTTCTTCCTTCTTCTCCCAGATAAATCGGACTGTGTCCTCGCTAAGGCCGACAGGCGCCTTCTCCGTCTCTATCTCCGTGACGAAACCGTACTCATATTCGCTGTCCGCAACTTCATTTAAGAAGTCTGTTTCGCTGTAACCGTTACGTGACTTCAGATCTTCCAAGATCGCTGACCTCTGGACGGGAGATTATCTTTATTTAGACTCAATCTACGCAAGCTTGCGTATTATGATTCAGCCTATTTGGGCTATTTAGGCCTTTTTTGGTGAAATTGTCAACGAAAGTTGACGCTGAAAACTAGTGTAAACAACTGGTTACGACCAACTGTTGGTGAGGTATCAGCCGTCTATTCATGTATCATTCAATGCCGGTTCAGCTCGGCACGCGTCCAAAGGTCAGTGCAGATCCGTGCGACCCGTCGCTGCCCGACTGATGGTCGAAACACGATGCCGCAACCGGTCGTTCTTCTGACCAGATTGTCGAAACCCCATCTCGCGTCCCTACACAACCGGCAGCAGTTGAAGTGAATATTTCAGTGACCCCAACGGCAGCGCATCGACTCAAAGAGATTGCGCATACTGACGAGGTCGACCTGCAGAATACGATGCTTAGAATCGCCGTCGTTCCAGGTGGATGTTCCGGCCTCACCTATGATCTTGGTTGGGATACGACCTTGCTTTCGGACGATGAAACGATGGTCGTCGATGGCCTCACAGTCGTCCTTGACAAGAAGAGTCGCCTTTACGTAGATGGCTCGGAGCTCGACTTCTCGGATGGGCTTGAGGGCAAGGGATTTCACTTCAGCAATCCCCAGGCGGCTCGGACGTGTGCTTGCGGCGAAAGCTTCGGTCTCTAGTTCATCTCGGGCGTAGTCCGTCTCCAACGCAGGCGATCGCTTTCGACGATGCCTTGCGAGTCGACAAACCCGGCTGGAACCTCCAGGACAAATCGAGCCGGTTGTTGAGACACCACATTGTCCGGAGATAGGGGCCGCGTGTACTTGCTGATGCTCACGATAGTCGAGTCAGCGTCCGCGAAAATGATGTCCAGTGCGACTGGCGTGTTGGCCATCCAGAAACTCTGGATCTCTTCGAAAGGAAAAATGAAGAGCATGCCACTCTTCGACGGAAAGCCGGTGCGCTGCATCATCCCGCGAACACGTGCGGAATCCGAATCAGCGATCTCAATGTCGATTTTGAGGTATGTATCGCCGCCACGTAATATTTCCAGCTCGCCGTCGGCGCGGAAGGGAATGGTCACCGCGTCGTCCGGCGTTCTATTCTCCCCACGGCCCGAGCATGCTGCGACCAGAAGCAAGACGGCCACAAGCACGATGCCGATGCGCGAGGATACGCCCATGGTTAAGACACTCATGTTCGTTGCCATTTAAT
>JBFIPX010000104.1:0-10768 GCA_041609895.1 Rhodothermales bacterium | reverse complement strand
CCTCGGACGATCACTATCGGCGAGCGATTAGGATTGACAGCTCGAATACATTCGCGTTGAACAACTATGCATACAGCTTGGCCGAACGGAGGACCCAGCTCTCCGAAGCACGCGAACTTGCCATGCGCGCCGTCGAACTTGGGCCGGAGAACGCCGCCTTCCTCGACACGGCAGGATGGATACTCTTCCAGCAGGGAGACGTCAACTCGGCTTATGAGCTTGTGCTCCGAGCGGTCAATACAGGTGAAGCCAGCGCGACCGTACACATGCATTTGGGCGACATTGAGTTGGCACGCGGCAACCGGGATGGCGCCCGAACGAGCTGGGAGAAGGCTCTCAAACTCGATCCGGAGAACGCGTCGGTGAAATCCAAGCTTGGGCAGCTGTCTCCCTGATCAGGTTCAATCGATATTGCCCAAGGCCCGGCTTCTCACGCAAAGCGACCATCGTTGTGGCTTGTGTAGTGATGACCGGCGTGGCTTGCGCGACCAGTGAGCCCATCATGCGTAGTCTTCCAGATCGCTTTCCCAACCACTCGCCGGCCGAAATAGGCGAGTTGCTTCGCCAGGGCACGGACTCCCTTCGCGCGTATTCCGCTGAGTCAAACGCGGCGATCGCGTCAGCGCTTGGATCTGGTCATTTCACTGCCCGGACGCGTCACCGACGAAACGACACGATGCGAGTGGACATCACAGTGCAGTTGGGAATCGAAGCTTCCCGAATTCTCTTTACACCAGATAGCTTCTACGTGTACGATCGCATTAAGAACACCGTATACCTTGGCGATATTAGTAATGCTACGCGGTTGCTTCCGACACCATGGATCAGCCCGGAGCTGTTTTTGGACGTCCTGGGGTTTCCCGATACCGATATCGGACCGGAATGGAGCGTCACGGCTGATTCAACCCGATACTACCTTACCAACGCGATCGGTACTATCTCACTGTTTGTAGACCCGACACGTTGGCGGATCGAACGTGTTGAGATAAGAACCGACGACAACCAGCTGCTGGAGCAGAAGTCATACCTGGATTTTCGGTCGTTTGACGGCCTGGATCTACCCTCCCGAATAGTCATTAGGCGACCCATCGACAAGATCAGCGCTACGATTCAGCACCGAACAATCGATCTCAATCCCGAATCGATAGACCTCACATTCCCAGTCAAAGATGACGCCACTTATGTTCCGATTGACTAACGTTGTGCCGAAAGATGTACGAGACCGTGCGGGATGCGTCACTTGCGCTGTCATGTGTCTGTTTCTGTCAGGTATTGCGATCCCGGTATCGGCACAGAACACCTCCAGAGAGGCTACCGAGAGACGCCTCGACGAACTGCGCCAGCTTATCGCCAAGGACGAAGATCGGCTCACCAAGACGCAGTCAGAGGAACGGGCTTCCCTGAAAACGCTCCGCGATCTAGATCGTCAGATTGCGATGCGTGAGGAGTTGATGCGAAACTACCGGGAGCGGATGGATCAGCTGCAGCGCCAGCAGGACTCTCTGCGAACGTCACTGGATCAGCTCGAGGGCGACCTCCAGCGGCTGAAGGAGGAGTATCGGGCACGGGCGAGCCACGCATACAAGTATGGCCGCATGCACGACGTAGCGCTCATCCTCGCCGCGGAATCCATCAACCAGATGCTAATCCGTGCGCAGTATCTCAAACGGTTTTCCACGCAGCGAAGAACGCGCCTCGACGCGATCAGGACCGCGAGCACGGCACTGTATGAACAGCGTGAGGAACTCGCAGCGTCATACACGCGCAACGAACAGCTGCTGCAAGCTGCGGAAGACGAGCAAGCTCGACTCGGCAAACTCAAGAACAGCCGCAGCAAGGTTGTTCGAAACCTCCGGCAAAGGCGAAAATCGATCGAGGCGGAGCTGAACGAACGCAAATCCACCGTTCAGCAGCTCGAATCGAGAATCCGTCAGCTGATTGCTTCGACGGCCGGCCGAGCCGCCGAAATGTCTCCCGAAGCGCTGCGCGCCAGCTCGGAGTTGTCTGCCAATTTCGAAAGCAACCAGGGTAAGCTGGGATGGCCGGCCCGGGGTGTGGTCAAAGAGCCTTTTGGAGAGATCGTCAACCCGGTGAACGGGACCACTGTCCCGAACCCCGGACTGCTGATCGCGACAGAGCCATCTGCCGCTGTCAATGCCGTCTTCAACGGCCGCGTGATTAGCATCGATATCATACCCGACTTCGGTACGTACGTCGTAATCGAGCACGGTGACTATCACAGCGTCTACAGTAACTTCTCGCTGCTGTACGTCGGCAAGAACGAGATCGTAACCGCAGGTCAGGTCATTGGCAGAGCCGGTACGGATGCGGAGCCAAAGGGTGCCGGAATCTTTTTCGCGGTTTTCAAGAAGGGCCAGCCTCAGAACCCGGCCAACTGGCTTAGACGGCTCTAGCACTTCTTGAACCATCTGTCCCCCGGCACTAGTTTGCCGAAATGGGATCACGATATCTTCTCACAGATGGTCAGGTCCGGGAGGCGCACCGGTCCGGACGGAAGGAGATCGCGCTTCCTCCCGGCGCGGTGGTTACACCTCTGGCGAGCGATACAGCTCGACAACTCGGAATAGCGATCACGACTCAGATTCCCGACTCAGGCCCTCCCAGGCGCCAGTTGCAGCCAAGCAGGATCCTGGCGATAGGAAGCGACCATGGCGGATATCAGCTGAAACAAGAGCTGATTCCGTTCCTCGTGGATCTTGGCTTCCGCATTCGCGACGTTGGCACAGATTCCAACAAGAGCTGCGACTATCCGGACTTCGCGTATGCAGTTGCACGCGCCGTGGCTTCCGGCGAGGCCGATGCCGGGATCATGATCGACGGTGCGGGCATCGGATCTGCAATCGTCTGCAACAAGGTCCCCGAAATTCGGGCGGCCTGCGCCTACAACGAATTCACTGCCTGGAACTCAAGAGCCCACAACGACGCCAACGTGCTCACTCTCGGAAGCAGGACCCTGGGCATCGAAGTATGCAAGGCCATCGTGGCGAAGTTTCTCTCTACCGACTTCGAAGGTGGCCGGCATAGTCGCAGGGTCGACAAGATCGGGGACGTTGAAAGGACCTTTTCGGGAAGATAGCTGCTACGGCGCGGCGCATTTTGGGGTTTTCACAGAGGATACACTGCCTTGCAACGTTTGCGGGTAGCGCGCATGCAGCAGCCCCTGTATTTTCAGCATTCACTTTATCGGCTGCCGCCGGCGAGCGGTTGGCTGCCGTCCGTGACGCTTTGGCGGTGGTGGAATCTCACCCTGCACGTTTTCAATCACATTCCAGTACTAACTACAAGGCCTTCCTATGGCAGATTCGAAATACGATGTGGTCGTGATCGGAACGGGGCCGGGTGGATACGAAACAGCCATTCGCGCATCACAGCTCGGTTTCAAGACGGCCGTGGTCGAGCGTAATAAGCTCGGCGGCGTCTGCCTAAATATCGGTTGTATTCCGACCAAGGCTCTTCTCAAGAGCGCCGAGATAATGGAGTACGCGCGTCACATTAGTGACTACGGGCTCAAGGTTGGCGGGGATGTGACCGCTGATTTTCCGGCAGTGATTTCGAGGAGTCGGGGCGTGGCCGACAAGATGAACAAGGGCGTCCAGTTCCTCATGAAGAAGAACAAGATTGACGTCGTGATGGGTCACGCGACGCTTGCCGGAAAAGGAAAGGTCAACGTCGAGCCGTCTGAGGATATGGATGGCAACAAGGTGGGCGAAAAGAAGACGATTGAAGGAAAGCACATCATCGTCGCCACCGGCGCGCGAGCAAGAGAGATTCCGCCTTTGCCCGTCGATGGGAAAAAGGTCATCACCTATAAGGAGGCGATGCTGCAGCGGGAGCGCCCTAAACGACTGATCGTCGTCGGCGCTGGAGCCATCGGAGTTGAGTTCGCCTACTTCTACCACAACATGGGTACTGAGGTCGTAATCGTGGAAGTCCTCGACCGTCTGGTACCGATAGAGGACGAGGACGTCTCGAAGGAACTTGGAAGAAGCTTCAAGAAGATGGGCATCAAGGCGATGACGGGCGCCGAGGTTCAGTCGGTCGACACGAGTGGCAATGTTCTCAAGGTGAAGGTCAAGACGAAGAAGGGTGAGGAAGTTCTTGAAGCTGAGCAGGTGCTCTCGGCTGTAGGCGTAGTCGGCAATATCGAGAACCTTGGGCTCGAGGCGCTCGGTATCAAGACCGACCGTGGGAGCATCGTTACGGACGAATTTGGTCGCACTAACGTGGAGGGAATCTATGCGATCGGAGATGTAGCAGGCCCTCCCTGGTTGGCGCACAAGGCAAGCCACGAAGGCATCCTATGTGTGGAGAAGATAGCGGGCGAGGACGTTCATCCGATGGACCGCAACAACATCCCGGGGTGCACCTACTGCCAACCACAAATCGCGTCGACGGGCTACACAGAGAAAGCCGCAAAAGAGGCCGGCTTCGACATCAAGGTCGGTAAGTTTCCGTTTACCGCATCGGGTAAGGCTTCAGCCGCCGGACACACGGAAGGCTTCGTGAAAGTCATTTATGACGCCAAGTATGGAGAATTCCTGGGGTGCCACATTATCGGCTACGATGCCACCGAACTAATCGCTGAGGCGGTAACAGCGCGGCAACTCGAAACAACCGCGCACGAGATCATGGAAGCGATACATCCGCATCCGACCCTGTCGGAGGCCATCATGGAAGCGACCCGAGCGGCATACGGTCGACCGATCAACACCTAGTTTTCTTTTTCCGTGGTTAGCCGGGTCGTGATTCCGGAAAGATTGTGCGTATCACTCACGTCCGCACAATGAACTGCGCTGCAAACCGTTATAGCTGCCGTAGGCAGTCCCGCCATCGGCCCTGAAATTTAAATCAGGCCGTCGGTTTGCCGATTTCACCAATAGCACGGACCGTGTCAGGCCGCCCCAAAGAGCCCCGGGACGACTGGCCGGTCTTTTCGAGAGACACTTACCAATCAAACTCAAATTGACCATGTCAATGAGGAACTCGTACGCCCCTTTCAACCTGTTTCTGTTAGCTCTGCTTGTAGTCGGGCTCTCCGCTTGTGACAGCGGCACAAATAGTTCGGGCAGCGAAACAGCTCTTTCGATAACCGGACAGGTGACGGACGATACAGGATTCGCGAAGAATGAGGCCGCGATTGAAGGCGCTGTTGTCACGGCTTCCGAAGTACAGTCGGGTGGCAGCCTGCGGGCTTTGGACGGTGAAGCATCGACCGATGCCTCGGGACGATACACGCTCGACGTTGCAACTTCTGCCAATACGATGATTCTTCGCGCGGCAAAGGCTGACTTTGAATCGAAGGTTCTCGTAGAGAGTACCGGATCCGGATCCGTGTCTGCGTTGCCAATGAACGCTGAGACTCACGCTGAAGCGGATGTGTTTGTCGAGACCCGATCCAACGCCGCAACGACTGGAGTCGCTGCAGCAGACGTTGCTCTTTTCGTCGACTCAGAGGTGGCAGCAGCAATTTCGGCAGGAAACGCGACCGCTGCGGAGGTGGCCGCAGCAATCACAAGTGGGAAATCGGCAGAGCGATCTCACGCAGACCAGGACCCTGAAGGATTTGACGACGACGACTCCCGTCGGCGCGTCGACGAGAATCGGCGTCAGTCTTTCCTCGCCCTCCAGTCCCGGCTTCACGCGGCGACAACCGCCTCAGCTCAGTCGGCGGCGCGACGCACCTTCGAAGAGGCTTTCGTTCAAGCGTTTGTTGACGCAGACGTTGATGCTTCCGTACAGGCCCGTGCGTCGCATTCGCGTAAGTCGGCCATCGTCGAAGCCGCCGCCAGCAGTAACATGTCGGCGGATGCACAGTTAGCGCTCCGGAAGCGTGCGGAGGCTACCGTTGCCCTTGCGACGACCGCCGCCATCGAACTCCTTTTGGAAGCCAACGGTGCGGCGCAGGCTCGGGTCGACGCGATTGCGGCCGCCGGCGAAGCTCTCTACACTGCCGTAGTCAACGCGGAGTCGGAGGTAGCAATATCCGTGGCGTTCGGTAATTACTCAGCCGCAGTAGAGACCGAATTAGCCGCAGAGATCGGTGTGAGTGCAGCCGTACTGGCCACTGCTCGAGCAGCCACTGACGCTGCCAAGGTTACCCTGCAGACGGCCATCGAAACATCCGTCGGCGCGGCGGAAATAGCCGACGCCCACGTTGCGTTCTTTGCTGCTGCTGAGGCATCTGCAACAACCAGCCTGTCCACATCAAGCAATGCATCGCTGGGCGGAGAAGTACTAGCGCTGATAGCTTTGTACTAGAAATCGCTGTTCGCGAGTATTTCAATCAAAGAAGCCCGGCGCCTTGTGGTGTCGGGCTTCTTTCATATCTCTCGAATTTCGAGACCGGGGCTCGACCGGCCGCATCCTTTCCTCCTAGCGGCCCGCACCACCGAACGTCTCTCTCAACTGACCGAGCTACCCTTCTCCGCTTGCGAGCCGAGAAAATGCAAACTGCCCTCGCGATCCTCGGCCATTAGAATCATACCCTGACTTTCAAGACCTCTAAGCTTGCGCGGCTTCAGATTGGCTACAACGATTACCTTTGAGCCGATTAGATCGCCTGGCTCAAAGTGCTCTGCGATTCCCGCAACGACCTGCCGCTGTTCAAAGCCAAGGTCAACCTCGAGACGCAACAGGCGGTCAGCGTTTTTCACCGGCTCCGCGACGGCAATCGTCCCGACGCGTAAATCGAGCTTGGTAAAGTCGTCATAGACTATTTCGTCCTTGACAGGGGCAAACCCGTCGGGGTCGTCCGCGCCACGTGCTTTAAGGAGATCTACTTGCTCTTTGATGGCGTCGTCCTCAATCTTTGAGAAGAGTATTTCCGCTTCTTGGATTTTGTGCCCGGCTTTGAGCAAGGGCGCACCCGCGTCGTTCCACCCAATACTCCCGACCTCCTTTCCCGCCTCGCTTGACCGAACATCGTTCAAGTTCAGCAGTGCTCGAAGCTTGGAGGCCGCAAACGGAATAACCGGATCAGCAAGCACCGCAAGAGCAGCGCAAATCTGAAGCGAAACATGAATTGTATTCGCACACTGCTCAGGATCTGACTTCGCCGTCCTCCACGGTTCGGTGTCATTGAAATACTTGTTGCCCATCCGTGCGACGGCCATCGTCTCAAATACCGCCTCCCGCATGCGGAACGATTCATAGGACTGGCCGATCTTCCCCGGAAATTCCCGTAGACGCTCCAGGATCTCGAGATCGATAGTGCCAGGACTGGAAAGATCCGGAACACGTCCATCGAATTGCCGCGCGGCAAAGGTGAGCGTGCGATGAACGAAATTACCGAGCACGTCAGCCAGCTCCGAGTTGACGCGCTGCTGGAAATCCTCCCACGAGAAGTCGGCGTCCTTCGTTTCTGGAAGCGTCGACGCGAGAACGTATCTCAGCAGATCGGGATCGAACTTCTGAACGTACTCATGAAGCCAGACGGCCCATGAACGCGTCGTCGAGATCTTTTCCTTATCAAGATTCAGGAATTCGTTTGCCGGAACGTTGTCAGGTAATACGTAGTCCCCGTGGGCCATCAACATGGCCGGGAACATCAGGCAGTGAAATACGATGTTGTCCTTGCCTATGAAGTGCACAAGCGACGTGTCGTCATCCTGCCAATACTGCTTCCATGCGTCCGGGTCGCCGATGGACGCCGCCCATTCCTTGGTGGCAGAGATGTATCCAATCGGAGCATCAAACCACACGTAGATAACCTTGCCACTAACATCAATGTCGTGCGCCTCGCCCACTTCGGTCGGTACCGGCACGCCCCAGGGAACGTCACGTGTAATCGCGCGATCTCGCAAGCCGTCCTCCAGCCAGCTTCGCACCTGGCCCAGTACGTTGGGTTTCCAGTCCGACTTAGTCGCGATCCACTTGGACAGGCGCTCCTGAAAATCGCCAAGAGGCAGATACCAGTGCGTCGTCTCCCGCAGTTCGGGGTCGGCGTCCGACAAGCGGCTGCGAGGTTCGATCAGCTCGAGTGGACTTAAGGAGGTCCCACACCGCTCGCACTGATCACCGTACGCGTCATCATACCCGCACACCGGACATGTTCCACCGACGAATCGGTCCGCGAGAAAGATACCGGCCTCAGGATCGTAGAGCTGCTGTTCGGTTCTCGTCACGAACACACCCTTCTTGTCGAGCGCTCTGAAGAAGTTCTGGCTGGTCTCGCGGTGCACCTCCGTGGTCGTCCGGCCATAGTAATCGAAGCTCAGACCTACCGCTCGAAAGCTGTCTTCTATCATCGGGTGGTAACGGTCCACAATTTTCTGGGGGTCGACTCCCTCCTTCCGCGCGGCCACCATGATCGCCACACCCATCTCGTCGGATCCGCATATGTAGACAACATCTTCGCCCTTAAGACGCAGGTAGCGACAGAACAGATCGGCTGGCAGGTATGCGCCGGCCAGGTGCCCGACGTGAACGGGACCGTTCGCATACGGCAGCGCAGACGTGACGAGGAATCGCTTTTTCACACCGGCCATGGGCGCGAGCTCTTGTTATTCAGCTTAGGGATAGCAGGCGACTGACTTACGCGGGTAACACAATCCAACTCGGGTCGATGAGTCGCCGCACCACGAGCGCAACATACGGCAGGTCGGATCTATTCCGAACGCACGTTCTTCCAATCAGCGGTGAAAAATTCCGACCGACCGAGCATACCTAACGAATCGCAACGGGAAATGCTCTCGTAGCCGCATTCGTATCTTTGACAGATAGTGTTTGATACGTGCAACAACGTGGATATCAAGTCGGACAATATGAACCTTACCGACCAGGTCGTCGCCGTCATTGGAGCCGGAAACATCGGCCGAGCGCTCATCGGTGGCCTGTTGAATGCCCATGAGTTTGATCCCTCTCAAATTCGTGCTACGCGCCGAAGTGAAACTTCTCTCATGGACCTTACCGAGCAGTTCCCCGGAATTCAGACTACGACCGACAACCGAGCGGCCGTTTCAGACGCGACAGTCGTAGTACTTGCGATCAAACCACAGTATGCCCTGCAGGTAGTCGACGAGATCCGTGACGTGGTCTCCGAAGATACACTGGTCGTCTCCGTACTGGCCGGCATCACGACCGAAGCGTTGAGACACGCGTTCGGCAAAGACCTGCCCGTTGTCCGCACAATGCCCAATACGCCTATGCTTGTCGATGAAGGAGCAACGGCGATCGCTCGCGGGCCCCAGGCCGGAGACAGACATCTGGGCATCTGTCGGCAGATGTTCGAGGCAGTCGGCAAGGTTGAAGAAGTGCCGGAAGGTCTCATGGATGCTGTGACTGGGCTCTCAGGAAGCGGCCCAGCTTACGTCTACATGGTCATTGAGGCCCTCACCGACGGAGGCGTAAAGCAGGGTATACCTCGACCAATCGCGCTTCGCCTTGCAGCGCAAACGGTGTTTGGCTCCGCCAAGCTTGTCGTCGAGACGGGCAAGCATCCGGCTATCCTTCGCGACGAAGTGACCACCCCCGGCGGAACGGCGATCGCCGCGGTAGCCGATCTCGAGTCGCACGGATTGCGAACCATGCTCATCAATGCCGTTGCCACAGCTACTGCGCGATCTCGCGAACTCAGCCAACTCAAGGATGACTAGGTGCGTCCTGAGGAACCGTCCGGATCGGGAATCTTTTAATCCGCGACGATCCGAATTGGACACTCGATGACCCTCGTAATCCCAGCTATCGACATCAAGGACGGACGTTGTGTGCGTCTCTACCAGGGTTCTTATGAACAGGAAAAGGTGTATTTCAACGATCCTGTCAAGATGGCCAAGCTTTGGCGAATTCAGAACGCCAAGGTGTTGCATGTGGTCGATCTTGATGCGGCGCGCGGCGATCGGGGCATCAACG
This sequence comes from Rhodothermales bacterium, assembly GCA_041609895.1. GTDB lineage: Bacteria > Bacteroidota > Rhodothermia > Rhodothermales > JABDKH01 > JAHHLP01. Next base: position 898 of record JBFIPX010000104.1, on the reverse strand, counting down.
ACGAAGTGATTCACGCGATTTGTCAGTGTCTGGACATACCTGTCCAGGTCGGTGGTGGCATTCGGAGCATTGAGGATGCAGAGCGACTCCTCGACGCAGGTGCGTATCGCGTGGTGATGGGAACGTCGGCCGTGCGTGAACCGGAGGTTATCAAGGCAGCGATCGACCGGTTTGGTGATCGTCGCATTGTTGTCGCAATAGACGCACGAGACGGCGAAGTCAGGGTCGAGGGTTGGACGGAAGGTTCAGGTCTACCTGCCGTTGACTTCGCAACACAGATGGAGCAGCTTGGCTGCACCCGGTTCATCTACACGGACATATCACGTGATGGGACTCTCGAAGGCCCCAACGTACAAGCCTATCGCGAAATGGGAGCCGCGCTCGAGAAAGCAAGAATAACAGCTTCCGGTGGCGTCTCGGGCTATCGAGACCTTCTGCGGGTGAGCGAGCTGGAGCAGTATCGAGTCGACTCCGTGGTTGTTGGTCGAGCTCTGTATGAAAATTGTTTTCCGTGCCAGAAGATCTGGTGCTGGAACTACAAAGACGACCTTGACCTGGATCGGTACTCGTCCGCCTCGCTATGCGATTAAAGGAGACGATCCTGGGTCAATTAAGGTAATCTTGGGTGCCCCGACAATAATCAACACCCACGCCTCGTTGATTATTAAGTCGTTTGCTCCAGCCCTTCTCAAGTTCGGAGGCTCCAAATGGAACACCGCAGCTTCGGCGATCGCGGCAGAGTACGCATCATGCTCTGGGCAGCCGCCGTTCTATTCCTGCTCAATTTCTACATGTTCGTCGCCGCTCGTACGGCGCCTGCGACGATCGAAATCGTAACGGAACCAGTTTCTACTGCAGCGCCAATTCAGGCCCCGCGTTGTTTTGTGAGCGCGCGCGT
>JBFIPX010000103.1:0-10784 GCA_041609895.1 Rhodothermales bacterium | reverse complement strand
TTCGCTGTTCATTCTTGCCAGAATCCGGCGAGATTTTGTCCGCGCTACCCGACTTCAGGAACTCATGACATCGAGTCGTGTCGGGCCCGTAGCGGTAAATCGGGGGCTCGTCAAGAAGATCGCGCGAGAGGTGCGGCCAGGAGGTGTCGAGGTGCGATACCCTCGCTGCGACCAAATCTCTGCGCGTTCGTCCGCTACAGACGGCTCGCACTCGCCCATTTTAGGCTCGTCGAGCACCCTTCAAACTACGTAAATGACTAAGAACAGTAAACGCGGACGCACCCGCCCGACGTCTATTACTATTCTTATGTCAAGAATCGTTCCAAGGTCTGAATAGCGACGTCGGGGTAATCCGTGATCAAGCCGTCAACTCCAACGTCTGCGAGTCGGACCATTGAAGCGGCGTCGTTAACTGTCCACGGCATGACCTGCACTCCTTTGCGGTGTGCACGACGGATCATTCTTCGCCCGACAACAGCGTGGTGAGGACTGTATATATTTGGCCTGAAGCCTAATTCCCGCATTTTCAGGACCATAAATCGACCCGTTAGTCGTCCAGTCAATAGCGACGTCCGCCAGTTGGGGTCAAGGCGCCTCGCCTGACGAAGGGTGCGCACATCAAAGGACTGTATGACGGAGCGGTCGAGAACCCGCCCCTCAATAAGCACGTCGTATAGTAGTTGCGTGAATTCGGCGGGAGGCGGATGCAGAACGTTGTCTCCCGATTTGCGACTCTTCGTCTCAATATTGTACATCAGTGGTGCACGACCGAGTCGAGCGGATTCGGACTCCGCCATGGAAATCACGTCCGACAATAGTGGCTTGACGGCCGGCACCGGCTGCTGATGCGGAAAACGCGGGTGACGCCTGAGACCGCAGTCGAAGGTCGCAATCTCATCGTAGGGCATGCAATAGAGAACGAGTTCCTTCGATTCCTGTTCGGTTACCGGACGTCCGTCCGGCCAAGTCGAGATCGCGGGATGGAAATAGTGATCGTGAGATACGACGACCTTTTTGTCCTGGGAAACGACGACGTCCATCTCCAGCGTAGCAACCCCTAGTTCCAGCGCTCGACGAAATCCAGGTATCGTGTTCTCGGGAAGCAGGCCGCGAGCACCCCGGTGTCCCTGTATATCAAATGGGATACGATCCGATCGCGGCAATAGTCGACAGGGATTGGTTTAAGAGATCAGACCTTCTCGGGCTCAATACCCCATGCAGCGGCCAACTCTGATATGATTGCCTTCTCTTCGACGAGCATCACATTATCTGCTCGGGCCACGTACTCGAGATCCGCAACCAAGGCGGCCCTCTGGTGTCCAGGCACGGCATGCTTTATTCGTTCAACCGATTTCGCAAGAGCATCGTTCGCCACTCCGGACGCGTATATATGCAGAGCCTCGGAAACGATTACCACCACGTCCGACGGCAGAGCTGCCGGGAGCCATTCGGAAAGCTTTTTGGTGATGGCGTCAAGCTCGGACTGGGAAAGCTCATCGTCCGCGCGATGCGCAAGCATTAGATAAACCAACGCCAGATCATGTACTGGTGTCCACTCCGACTCCGTGTGGTGCGTGTTCATGACGCTCCATAGCCGCGAGCGTCCCTCCTCTGCCGGATGCACATCCCATCGCCGCGCCACGGCACTGATGAAACGACCTTCTTCGTGCACGTACCAGTCGTCATGAAGAGCCAGCTGTACCAGGTCGTACAAGAAGGCACGCCGCGTTTCCAGGTCGGCAACGTGACTTAGCGTACGAATCGACTCCGCCAGTGCTCGACGGCCCAACTCTGATCGTACCGTGGATACAGATGTGTCGACGACGGCATGTATCTCATCGATGCTAACCGCAGGCAGAGTCCACTTCGCGACCGCGCGGGCGATCTCGTTCAGATATTCTCGAGAGGGATCCCCGGACGCCCTGAATGCGAGTGACACGTAGACGGTCGCCAGCCGCCCAGCCAGGTCTATGTCGAGATTCGCTTTCATTGCGCCTAGTGGCTTTGGATAATGGGTTGCCGCAACAGACCAAGCCGTTACGGGGTCAAAACCATCAATGGCAAGTGAGCTGCGATACTTTGCCCTCGCTTCCTACGTACCGTTGACGAGTCGTATTTCAACTTAACAAAAAAGGGACGACCATCAGAGGACACTTTTAGATCGCTTGGGGTTTAATCGCCATGCAACTGTGGATTGTGGCTGGATCTTGTTCATGGACAAATACCTCATCGCAATCATTTTGACGACAATCGGATTCTTCGCGTTGGCCGCGATCCTGCTGGTGCCTGTTTGGAGGTTCTTGAACAAGGAAGAGAAGATCAGCGAGGAGTGGACCGAGGACAAGATCTCGGAGCTTAAGCGCACCCCGGACCCCTAGCGCTGTGAGGCCGAAGCGCTAGTCGAATCAATGGCGACCACAAGTGCGGCAATGCGGCCCGACTTTGCCGGCCCTATGCCCGTGACCCGCTGCAGATCGGTAACGCTCGCGAAGGGCCCCAGTCGTCGCCGGGATTCTATGATACGGTTCGCAAGGGCAGGCCCGATTCCCGGAAGGGTGACCAGTTGTGCATGCGTCGCCGTGTTCAGATCGAGTCGTGCGTTATCGCGAGGGCGCGAGTCGCTGCCACTGTCCACTGCCTGGTCCGGCAGTGTCGTCGTATCCTGATCGAACGGTCCCTCTCCAATGGCTGCAGTCGTACCCGCCTCGGCAAGCGCAAAAAAGATGCTGTCGCTTTGCGCATATCGTTCCGACGGTTGGCGACTCCTCCAGTGTGCAACAGAATCTGCTGCGTAGCCAAACAGAAGAAGACCACACGCGAAGCAGATCGCATTGAACTCGCTTCGAGTCATCGAGAGCCGGTGCCGTAGCCTGACCACCTTGTTGCGAAAAGATCGACGCACGGAGAACTCGTGTACAGACCATGCCGTTATTTTGAATGGACACAATCGTTGGCTACTCCATAACCTGATGCGGCTCGCCGGAGACTAATCTTGATCGTCAGGACCGAAGCCGTCGTTCTTCGCAGCATGCGATACGGAGAATCGAGCCGTATCGCCACGCTCTTCACGCGATCGCGGGGTAAGCTGTCGGTGATCGCAAAAGGCGCTCGCCGTACCCGTAGCCGCTTCGGGTCGGCGTTGCTTCCGATGTCACATACCGAGGTGGTCGTCTACGTGAAGCAAGGACGATCCCTGCAGACCCTATCAGAAGCCGGTCACATACTCCGCTTTCCTAATCTGGCCAAGGACCTTCGTAAAATCTCAATTGGCTTGCGGATGATGGAACTGATCGATGCGGTGCTCCAGGAGGAGGAGCAGAGTCCGAGCATGTTCAATCTGACGGTCGACACACTCCAAAGACTCAACTTCTCGACGCAGCGCTTGGAAAACCTGCTCCCTTTTTTCGAGTTGCGTTTGGCCGCTGAACTCGGATTCGCTCCACTCATTCAGAAGGAAGAGGTCGAAACCCTCGACACTGACGGTGGATTCCTCGCTTTCGATAGTGGAGCCATTTCGTCGTCCCGCGGCGGCCCCTTCTCCGAGGCGGGGTCAAGAAAAGCCCTGCGCGCGTTTGCGGTCTACGCTTCCGCCGACGCCGACATCATCCTAAAGATGGTCGTCGATGATCGCACGCGAACCGAGGTCGAGCATCTCGTAGAGGCGTACATGAAATATCACCTCGAGGAATCGTACCCGAGCCGATCACGAAAAGTGATCACCCAGATGCTGATCTGACGCGGGAGAATTGACCTTTACCTCAAACACATGTAGATTACATATGTTTAAAAGATATTCATCCCTTCATCCCTCCGAGTTTCATGAGTCGCCGCGACCTTACCGAGAAGCAGCGTGACTTCATCCGCTATCTCCGCGCCTATCTGCGGGAGCATGGCGTCTGGCCAACTTACCGGGAGATTAGCGATCATTTCGGATTCCGATCACCCAACAGCGTCACCCAGAACCTTCAGGCTCTACACAAGAAAGGATATCTGAAGCGGGATGAGTACGGGTACGAGCTCGCGGAAGAAGACTCGCCAAAGGCCGCGAACGCGATTCCGATCCGTGGTGTAATTGCTGCCGGTGCACTGCAGGAAGCGGTAGAGGCAGACCTCGGAAATATCACATTGGAGACTCTCTTTCCTAATCTCGACAGGATATTCGCGATTCGTGTATCCGGGCGCTCGATGATTGGTGAGGGTATTGGCGACGGCGACTACGTCCTGCTGGTCGATGACGACATTCCCAACGGCGGCATCGGAGCTGTTCTCTACGACGGGGAGACCTCTCTGAAGCGGATCTACCACGAAGGCAGCACAATTCGACTGGAGGCGGCCAACGAGGAATTCGAGGACATCCATATCGCGCCGGACGTGTTTGAGGAAGTAACAGTCCTCGGTCGTTACGTGGGGCACGTAAACCGAGACGGAATCTTTGCGCGTGCCGGGCGTCGCGCGACCCGCGCAGCCTGAAGGCACGGTTCTCGCCTCGACTCTCGAACGCAGTTCCAGAAATGGAACTAGTGACGCACAGGCGCTAAGTTGCGAGATGTCGTTCACCGTTCTTGCGCCTACGGTCGAAGCGTGTTGCGAATCGCCATCATCGTCTGTCTATCAGTGCTCGTCTCTGCCGAGGCATGGTCGCAGCCGTTCTCGTGGGACAACGCGATCGTCTATTGGGTGATGATCGACCGGTTTCAGAATGGCGATCCGTCGAACGACCACTCTTACGGCCGCGGTCTTGGCCTCAACGGCACACCCATCCACGCTGACTCTCCTGCCCGCTTTTTTGGCGGCGACCTGAAGGGGCTAACAGACAAGGTGGAGGAGGGCTACTTCTCAAGGCTGGGTGTAAATGCAATCTGGATCTCCAGTCCGCTCGAGCAAGTAGGTGGCTGGGTAGGCGGACCGGACGGCGCCTACCCTTCGTATGGATATCATGGCTACTGGCCTCTCGACTTCACATCCATCGACGCGAATTTCGGCACAGAGTCAGACTTCTCATCGTTTGTCCGGGCCTGCCACGACCGCGGGATCCGTGTGATCATGGACGTGGTCATCAACCACGCGGGATACAACACGCTCGCAGACATGTCCAGGTTGAATTTCGGCGCGATTCGCGACTCGACCTGGAAGAACTGGAGGCCCGTTGCCGGCGAGAGCTGGCACGGCTACCATGACCGGTTCATCGACTACTCCGACTCCAGTGCGTGGGCCCGATGGTGGGGGCCGCAGTGGGTGCGCGCAGACCTCGCCGGCTACGATCGCTGCGGTGACGATGACAGTACCACGTGTACATCGAGTCTGCCGGACTTCAAGACAGAGTCCACTCGGGAGGTAACCGTTCCGGAATTTTTGGTTCGAAAGTGGGCCGTGAGACCTGATGAACGGTTTCCAAACCCCGTCGACATGGCAATTAGTCCGGCCGTAGATACCATCGATGCCTCCCCACCGACCAACGGATCGTCAACAGACGCATCGACGGAGGATCCGGGCGACTCACTTGACTCAACCGAAGCGCGGGCGACGCCGTCAGAACACCTCGTTCGTTGGCTCACCTATTGGGTGCAGACGTACGGTATTGACGGCTTTCGACTGGATACAGCGCGCAACCTCGACCTGCCCACCATTTCGGCGTTGAAGAGGGCAGGGACTGTCGCACTGAGGGCTTGGAAAGGAAAGAACTCTGAACAGAGCTTGGACGACCTGGACTTCTGGATGACGGGCGAGATCTTTGGCCACGGCGTAGATCGCAGCGAGTATTTCGACGCCGGCTTGAATTCCGTCATAAACTTCTCGTTTCAGCCGGATCTCGAGGAAGGTGCGAACGTGGACTCGCTCTTTCGTACCTACGCCGAACGAATCAATGGCCAGCCGGAATTCAACGTACTCAGCTACCTTTCTTCTCACGACACAAAGCTGTTTGCACGCAACAGGCTCTTTGAAGCGGCCACCGTGTTTCTGTTGACGCCGGGCACGGTCCAGATATTCTATGGGGACGAGACCGGTCGCCCACCGGGACCGGCCGAGGCGATTGGAACGGATCGCACGCGATCTCCCATGAATTGGGGAGAGATAGACGACGAGTTGCTCGAGCACTGGCAGAAGCTGGGGCAGTTCCGCGCGCGGCACCCTGCTATCGCCATGGGAGCGCATGAGACGTTGGCAATTGACCCGCACATATTCACGCGGTCACTTCACGTGGGTCCGTGGCGGGACGACGTCGTGGTCGTCCTCGGTGCCAACGGAAAGACCAGTGTCAATGTCTCGACGATCTTCCCGGATAACACGATCTTGCGAGACGCCTACTCCGGAAAAACTACATTCGTGTCTTACGGCATGGTCTACGTGGATCCGGCCGACGGATCACCCGTCCTCCTGGAAGAAGTCAGATGAGCGCGCGCTCAACGCTGCATCAGGATCCAACGGTCAGGATCCATGGTGATCTTTGTCTTCGGATCGGCCTCCAGTTCTGCAGTACCTTCGAGCATGTCGACTTCTCTCAACTCATCGCCCACCAATACCCGAATGGGCATGGGAAAATGGAGGTCGCCCGGCACTTTCCATGATAGCCTGACACGATTGCCATCCCTGTCAACGGATAACTCAGGAAGGTTCGGCTGCCGCAAGTAGACGCGGAAGAACCAGTCCAGGTCACGTCCCGTCACCTCCTCCACCGTTTGTATGAAGTCGTTGGATGACGCGAAACGACACTGGCAGTGAGCGCGGCGAGCAGCTATGGAATCGGGATATGCCATCCTGCGAAGGGACTCGTTCAAGGCGTCGCGGCCAATCACGTATCTGAGCGAATGTAGGATCCATGCACCCTTAGCGTAGATGTCGTGCGGTCGCTCGAACATCTCGTTGACCGAACTGATTTCCTCCGGCGCCACGGCGAGCCTGTTGGATATCATGCCGCGATTTGCACGTATGTAGGCGTGGTACGCCTCTTCTCCACCGAGGTCCTCGGCGTACATGGCCTGCGTATATGTTCCAATCCCCTCATGAAGCCACGCATCCTTCCAATCCGCATTCGTGACCAGGTTTCCCCACCATTCATGGGCAAGCTCATGATGATGCAGTTGATCAAACCCGAAGTCACGCTGGATAAAAACGTTCGGGTTAAAGTCGGCACCATAGGCGATGATCGACTGATGCTCCATTCCGAGATGGGGAGTCTGAACGACGCCATACTTGTCTGACCGGAATGGATATGGTCCGAATCTGCTTTCGAACCAGCGAACGTGATCGAGTATCTCGGGAAAGAAGGCCATACCTTGTTCGTAGTCTTCGTTCAATACGAAGAACTGAACGGGGAAGACGTCACCCGCCACGCTTTCGAGCTCGCCCTGGATGAGCCTATAGGGTGCAATGTTGAGCGCCACGGCATAGGTGTTGATGGGGTTCGAGACGAACCAGTCGAAGGTCGTTTTGCCTGGGCTCAACGTCTGCGTTCCCCTTAATCGTCCGTTCGAGGCAACGACCAGCGGATCGGGCACGGTCACACGGATTGCCATGGAGTCGGGTTCGTCTGAGACGTGATCCTTAACGGGCCACCATAGGTCCGCACCTTCACCTTGACACGTCGTCGCTATCCACGGTGCACCAGTCGACGTCGTGTCCCACGAAAAACCGCCATCCCACGGGGCGTTGCGAGCCACCCGCGGCCGCCCGCCGTAAGCCACCGAGGCAATCAAGATCTCTTCCGGCTGAAAAGTTCGCGGGAGTCGTATCCAGATCTTGCCTCCGAGCCTCGAGTAGAACGCGGTCCCCCAATCGTCCTGTCTTCGGATCTTGGTGCCATGCACCTCGAGATCCGGAACAAGGTCAAGGACCAGCCACTCAAGCGGCGAGCCAACCCTTGCGTGGACGATCAGGTTGCCTTCGATGGTGCTGTCGGACGGACTGACCTCCAGATCAAGGTCGTAGTAAGTCACGTCGTACGACGCCTGTTCAGGCATCAAGACGCCACCCGAATCATACGGTCCAACCTGGCCGCTCACCTCGGGTCCGGAGCAGGCGGTTAAGAGAAGACACAGGTATAGCAGGATGGTGCGCACGTTGTCCTCGATCAGATGACTAATTGCGGAGCGGCTACCTCGGGGCAGCCGCTCGATAAACTCCTACGCCTCTACGGCTGATCGGTCAAGGAACTCCCTGAGGACGAAATGCAGAATGCCACCGTTGCGGTAGTACTCCACATCAACGGGAGTGTCAAGACGGCAGACAGCATCGAACGCTTTCTCTGAACCGTCCGTCGAGCGGGCTGTGACCGTGATCTCTTGACCTGGTTTGACGTCGTTCGTGACGGGCACGTCGAAGGACTCGGTACCGTCGAGGCCGAGGGAGGCTGCGTTTTCACCTTTCTGGAATTGAAGGGGAAGCACTCCCATGCCAATCAGGTTTGATCGGTGAATCCGCTCAAAGCTATCGGCAATCACGACGCGCACGCCGAGAAGAATGGTGCCCTTGGCCGCCCAGTCTCGGCTGGACCCCATGCCGTAGTCCTTGCCCGCAAGGACAATCAAGGGAGTACCGTCATCTTGATACTTCATTGCCGCGTCATAAATCGGCATAACCTCATCGCTTGGGAAGTACCGCGTGACGCCGCCTTCCGTACCGGGCACAAGCTGGTTCTTGATGCGGATGTTGGCGAACGTGCCGCGCATCATCACTTCGTGGTTGCCGCGTCTCGATCCAAACGAGTTGAAGTCAAGGTATTCGACGTCATGAGATTTCAGGTACTTGCCCGCTGGACCATTCGGCGGGATCGAACCGGCTGGAGAGATGTGGTCGGTGGTCGTAGAGTCACCCACCTTGACCAACACCCTAGCGCCCTCGACCGGTTTGATATCGGGCGTGGCAGGATCGAGTCCGACAAAGAACGGCGGCTCCTGGACGTAGGTCGAGGACGCATCCCACTCGTAGATAGACCCCTCCGGAATCTTGATCTTGTTCCACGCCTCATTCGATTCCTCGATGCCGTTGTACTCCTTCTCAAACATCTCGGGCTTGACGCTCTTCTGGATCAGCTCTCGAATCTCCTCACTCGTCGGCCAGATGTCCTTGAGGAAGACATTGTGGCCCGATGAATCCGTTCCAATTGGATCCGTCGTCAAATCAATGTCTACGGTGCCGGCAAGAGCGAAAGCCACGACGAGAGGCGGCGACGCCAGGAAATTGGCCTGAACGAGCGGGTGGATGCGCCCTTCGAAGTTTCGATTCCCCGAGAGTACGCCGGCGACAATGAGGTCCCCCTGCTTGATCGCGTCCCCCACCGGCTTTGGCAACGGGCCCGAGTTACCGATGCAGGTCGTGCAACCGTACCCGACGAGGTTGAACCCCAGCTGATCGAGGTACGGCGTCAGGCCGGCTTCGTACAGATAGTCTGTGACGACCTTCGAACCGGGGGCAAGGCTCGTCTTGACATAGGGTTTGACCTTGAGCCCACGTTCGACCGCTTTCTTGGCGACGAGACCTGCCCCGATCATGACGGACGGGTTGCTCGTATTGGTGCAGCTGGTGATAGCGGATATGACAACATCGCCGTGCTGCAGGTGGAGCGGTTCTCCGTTCTCGTCCTCGTATTTCTTGACCGGGTCTCCGCTTTCCGGAAATCCGAATCCCTCGGTCTCTCCACGAATCATGGCCGTTGCCGACAGCGCGCCGTCATCAAGTCCGAATCCTCTTGGCCCGGCTGGCGACGTTAGAGATTCCCGGAACGTCTTTTGAATGGCCGGAAGGTCGATCCTATCCTGCGGCCGCTTAGGCCCGGAGAGGCTCGGGGTCACGTCACCCAGATCCAGCTCGAGGACGTCGATGAAATCCGGATCGGGTGAGTCAGAGGTTCTGAATAGACCCTGTTCCTTGGTGTAGCGCTCGACCATCTCTACGAGATCCTCGCTGCGACCGGTCCGTCGCATGTACCCCAGGGTCTCTGCGTCAACCGGGAAGAATCCCATGGTGGCGCCGTACTCGGGCGACATATTTGCAATCGTTGCGCGATCGGGTATTGTCATGTTGTCGAGTCCGGGTCCGAAGAACTCGACAAACTTTCCGACGACGCCGTACTTGCGCAGCATCTGCGTCACGACGAGCACCAAATCCGTCGCCGTGGATCCCTCCGGCAACTCACCCTTCAACTTGAAACCGACTACTTCGGGCATCAGCATATAGATTGGCTGACCGAGCATGACGGCCTCCGCCTCGATTCCCCCAACGCCCCATCCGACGACGCCGAGACCGTCGATCATCGTCGTGTGACTGTCGGTTCCGACCAATGAGTCGGGATAGGCGACCGGCAGACCGTCTTCAGTCGGCGAAGTCCAGACACATCGCGCGATGTACTCGAGATTCACCTGATGGCATATTCCGCTGGCGGGCGGAACCACCGAGAAGTTATCGAAGGCCTGCTGCCCCCAACGAAGAAACTCATACCGCTCTCTATTGCGCTCGAACTCGCGGTCCGCGTTGATCTGCAAGGCCGCTGGCGTCCCGAAGGCATCAACTTGCACCGAGTGGTCAATGACGAGGTGTACGGGTACGCGCGGGTTGATCTCATTTGGGTCTCCTCCAAGCCGGCCCATGGCGGAGCGCATGGCGGCCAGGTCAACGACCGCCGGAACGCCCGTAAAGTCCTGTAGCAAGACGCGGCCGGGCATGAAAGGCACCTCGATGCGCGCCGGCTTCGACGGATCGTAGGTAGCGAGCTTCTCGACGTCTTCCTTGGTAATCAGACGGCCGTCGCATCCGCGCAACGCCGATTCGAGAAGAACTTTGATCGAGTA
>JBFIPX010000102.1:0-11038 GCA_041609895.1 Rhodothermales bacterium | reverse complement strand
AGGATCGGACCGGGATTGGCAAATCCCTTGGGTCGATGCGTTGAGCAGGGGGTACTTCCTGCTTGCGCGGCTCCTCGAGCTGCCTGAAGATGTCGCTGCGGGCAGATCTTTCTTTCCCAAGGAGGAGATGCAATTTTTTAACATCGGCCTCGACCAACTGCGCGATGGCCCTCCGGGTGAGACCGTCCGCAAGCTACTGTGGAAGCAGACAGTGCGTATCCGCGACCAATTTGCCCAAGCGCTTCCGCTCGCTCGAGAGCTGCCGCGAAGACAGGCAGCCAGTTTTCGGCGCTGGTGGCTAGGCGGACTCGAGATGCTCAATGCGATCGAGCGGCAGAAGTACGATCTGTGGTCAGGCCCTATCCTTCTTTCGCGCTATCACCGTGCACAAGTACGGTACCAGGCACGATTCGGCCGAATGACGTTTAAAGGTAAATAACTATGCCACAGCGTAGTGCGCGATATATTTAAACCATGTGTGTAGCATGACAACCTATCGAGACGCAGGGGTGGATATTGATGCCGGCGAAGAGCTTGTCAGGCGAATAAAGCCCATAGTAAGCGAGACCTTCACCCCCGGTGTCCTCGCTGACATCGGTGCCTTCGGTGCCTTTTTCGAGCTTGATCTTGGTTCGTACAAAAGGCCGGTACTGGTGTCTTCGGTTGATGGCGTCGGTACCAAGCTTAAGCTGGCTCACGAGGTTGGCCGGCACGACTCTGTAGGTCAGGATCTGGTGAACCACTGTGTTAACGACATTGCCGTTTGCGGCGCCGATCCGTTGTACTTTCTCGACTATTTCGCGACCGGCCGGCTGGTGCCGGAAATAGGGGAGCAGGTGATTCGGGGATTCGCAAAAGCGTGTCGCGAGAACGGATGCGCCCTTGTCGGCGGAGAGACAGCGGAAATGCCCGGACTGTACGAAGGGACTGAATACGATCTCGCGGGGACGGTAGTTGGTATAGTCGAGAAGGATGAGATTCTTGATGGTGCATCCACCCAAGCAGGAGACCTGTTGGTTGGAATCCCATCGACGGGTCTGCACACGAACGGCTACTCACTTGCGCGCCGCGTGCTGCGGGACATATCTCTCGATTCATCGCCGGAGCCTCTCGAGGGCAGCACCGTTGCCGACGCTCTACTGAAGGTTCACCGATCATACCTTGCGCCGATTCGCGCCGTCAGGAGCATGCCGGGTGTTCGCGGATTCGCACATATCACCGGCGGCGGAATGTCAGGAAACATAGCTCGAATCGTACGACCGCCGTTGTCTACCCGTATCGCCTATAACAGTTGGCGGCGCCATCCGATATTTCAGCTTATCCAGGATATGGGCCGCGTGCCCGAAGATGATATGAGACGCACGTTCAATCTGGGTATTGGGCTCGTGATTGTGGTGGCGCGGGAGGGGGCCGATGCGGTGACGGGTGTGCTGAAAGACGCTCAGGAATCACCCCTCGTTGTGGGTGAGGTGACCGCTCAATGAAACTGTCAGCGAATTTTGTAGTGTTATGAACGCGTCCGGTTCCTTCTAGCCGTCCACCATGATTTCCATCACCGTTATCGTAATACTGAGTTATCTCGTCGGGTCAATACCGGGGAGTCTCTGGGTAGGCAAGCTGATGCACGGTGTTGACGTCCGAGAGCATGGCAGCGGCAATGCAGGCGCAACGAACGTCTTTCGGGTTCTGGGCTGGAAAGCCGGTGTTCTAGCCACGGTGGTCGACGTCGGCAAAGGTTTTCTTGCGGCGGGCGTCATCGCGGAACTCGTCCGCATTGACGGCCTTCCACAGAATCTCCCGTTTTGGCGCATAGAGACAGTTACCCAACTTGTCGCAGGCGTCGCCGCGATCGGGGGACATATGTTTCCCGTCTTTGCCGGATTCAAGGGCGGCAAGGGAATGAACACTTCGATGGGCATCTTGCTTGCTATCACACCCGTCTCCATCAGCGTGTCCGTAGCAGTTTTCATCTTTGTTCTGCTGGCCCGCAAGGCCGTGTCTTTGGCTTCCATGACGGCGGCGATCGCCTTCCCGATCAGCGTTGGGATTCGCAAGTACTATCTGGGAATCGACCAGCTCGATGCCAGCCTGTTCATCATCAGTATTCTGATTGCCGTTGGACTGATCTGGGCGCATCGTTCGAACATACGGCGGCTGATTGACGGCACTGAGAACCGGGTAGGTACGTTTCGGCCGGCGCGCGGCATGCTTGGCCGCGGAGAGCTAAGTCAAAGTCAGTGACCTGCACATGCCGGACAACAACAAGAAAGTGGCTATCATCGGAGCGGGTAGCTGGGGGACCGCACTCGCCATCAGCCTCGCCTCCGAGGGTCATGACGTAACACTGTGGGCTCGGAGAGCCGAGGCGGCGGACGCGATATCCCGCACAAGACATAACCCATCCTATCTCCCGGATGCCGTAATTCCCGACTCTGTTAACGTAACAGCGGATCTTGATGAGGCTGTACGCGGAGCAGATTTCTGGGTTTTTGCAACACCCTCACACGCCCTGCGCCGGGCCGCTGAACGCGTCTCGGTTCACATTCATCCCGAGTTGATCATCGTGTCCGTGAGCAAGGGAATCGAGAACGAAACTCTGTTCACGTCGACCAAGGTGCTGGCTGATGTCTTGAAGGATCTTCCGCGGTCGCAGATCGGCGTACTCTACGGACCGAGTCACGCAGAGGAAGTGGCCGCAGGGGTACCGACGACTGTCGTGGCGGCTGCGAATTCGCCGCGGATCGCTCAGGCCATTCAGGATCTCTTTATGACGAGCCGATTACGAGTCTACGCGAACAACGACGTCATTGGCGTCGAGATCGCCGGATCGGTGAAGAACGTAATGGCCATCGCCGCCGGCATCGCCGAAGGCGTGGGTTACGGGGATAATGCGAAGGCTGCTCTCATTACCCGGGGCATCGCCGAGATCCGCCGACTCGGAGTAGCCGTCGGTGCGAATCCAACAACGTTCTCAGGCCTTGCGGGTATTGGCGACTTGGTAGTCACGTGCATGAGCAAGCACAGCAGGAACCGTTTTCTTGGTGAGCAAATTGGCCGCGGTAGGACGCTCGACGAGGTTCTTGACGAAATGCAGATGGTTGCCGAGGGTGTTCGCACCACCCAGTCAGTTCACGAACTTGCCAGGCGACACGGCATCGAGATGCCGATTACAGAGGCCGTCTACCGGATTCTATTTGAAGGCAAGAAGCCGTCTGATGCCGTGAACGATCTGATGACGCGGTCGGCGAAGAACGAGGATTGGCTTCCACATCTCGTAGAAGACTGAGTTGGCCGCGGCGATATTTCGCTGTAGTGAGTATGACCCATCAGGAGCTTCAAAGACTTGTCTCGATAGGTGAGGGGCAGCATCTGGAATTCAAACGACGGGTTCCGGAAGCTGGACGACTTGCCAAGGAGGTGATCGCATTCGCTAACGGCGCTGGTGGACATCTTCTTCTTGGCGTAGACGACAGCGGGACAATTTTGGGAGTGCGTGATGCGGACGAGGAGATATACTCGTTGCGAGACGCTCTGGACAACTACTGCGAGCCCAAGGTCGAGATTGAGCTCGAGCGCATCCAGATTTCCCGTCGGCGAGACGTGATTTCAGTATGGGTGAAGTCGAGTAGTCAAAAGCCGCACTATCTTGTTGAGCCCGGAGGGACGGAGCGGACGCCATACCTTCGTGTGCGGGACAAGAGCGTTGTCGCCAGCCGCGAAGCGGTCAGGCTAATGAAGCATCGCCGCCGGGAAGACGATGTGATGTTTGAGTTTGGAGATAAGGAACACACGCTCATGCGCTATCTGGAAGCTTACGGTCGTATCACCGTGGACCAGTTCGCCAAGATCGCAAACATCTCACTTCGATCGGCTTCTCGCACGCTCGTTCTTCTTACGCGGGCGGACATTCTGATTTTGCACCCGACGGAAACCAAGGACTATTTCACTGTTGCCGAGCGGGTCTAACGTGGCGGGGTCACGAAGCCACTGCAGATAACATTGCCGTGCGATTTTCTTATCTTGGAAGTCCCACTGTGAACTCCGTTATTGCCCACCACACATGCCTGTCGTCGATGTAATACCGCTGTACGAAACGGCGCGTGATCGATACCTCAACTACGCATTGTCCGTTATTACCAGCCGCGCGCTTCCGGACATTCGCGACGGACTGAAGCCGGTGCAACGACGGATTCTGTACGCGATGTACGCCAATCTGCGTCTCTATCCCGAGGCACGCCACCGCAAGAGCGCCGCCGTTGTCGGTGAGGTAATGGGCAAGTACCATCCGCATGGCGATACAGCCATATATGACGCGATGGTCCGAATGGCCCAGGACTTTTCGCTCCGTGCTCCGCTGGTTGATGGGCAGGGAAATTTTGGCTCTCTCGACGGCGACAGCCCGGCTGCCATGCGCTATACGGAGGTCAAGCTCCGTCCGCTCGCGATCACCCTTCTGGAGGAGATCAGACGGCAAACAGTAGACTTTCGCCCCAACTTCGATGGTTCACTGAACGAGCCCGTTGTTTTGCCCGCTCAGTACCCGAACCTGCTGGTGAATGGAGCCACGGGCATTGCCGTCGGGATGGCGACAAACATACCGCCTCACAACTTGAAGGAGGTGATCAGCGCTGCCATCCACCTGATCGGATCTCCTGATGCGCGGACGTCGACACTGGTGAACAAGTACGTACCGGCGCCCGATTTTCCCACTGGCGGTCGCATTCTAAATGATCCGGAATCACTCCTGCAGATCTACGAGCAGGGCGAAGGGCCAGTCGAGATACGCGGCGAGTTCGAGATGGAGGGCAAGTCCCGCGCAATCATCACTTCGATTCCTTACGGCGTGACGAAGAGCAGTCTGATTGAATCGATTGCCGACCACATCATGCGTGGCCGCGTTCCACAACTCGTCGATATCCGGGATGAATCGACAGAAACCGTTAGGATTGTACTCGAGCTGAAGCGTGGTGCGAATTCGGAGGCGGCCATGGCGTACCTGTTCAAGCATACGCCGTTGCAGATTCGCTTTCACGTCAACATGACCTGCTTGCTTCCCAATGCGGGTACGGATGTTTGTACGCCTTCGAAGGTCAACTTGAAGACCATTCTGAAGCAGTTCCTGGCTTTCCGTCTCGAAGTCGTGACGCGGCGCCTTCAACACGAGCTGGAGCAACTGGAGAAGCGCATCCACGTTCTCCGCGGCTTCGAGAAAGTATTTGATGCTCTCGACGAGGCGATTCGCATCATCCGTTCGTCCGAAAACAAGGCCGACGCCGCCCAACGCCTCATGCATCGATTCAAGCTTGACGACGTCCAGGCGGACGCGATTCTCGAGATCAAGCTGTATAAGCTTTCCCGTATGGAGATAGATGCGATCCGGCAGGAATTGGAAGAGAAAGAGGCCCGCGCGGCCGATATTCGCGATCTGCTTGACGACGAGGATGCTCGTTGGAAACTGGTGAGAGAAGAGCTGAAGAAGGTTCGATCGACGTTTTCCGACGAACGACGCACAGTCGTTGGCGGGCCTGATCGCAAGCTTGAATATTCGGAGGAAGACTACATCGTCGATGAGGATGTAGCAGTGATCGTCACGCGCGATGGCTGGGTAAAGCGACAACGATCCTACACGGATCTCTCAAGCATTCGCGTTCGTGAAGGAGATGAGATCGGTTGGGTTCTTCCCGGATCCACGCGCTCATCAATCTGCTTCCTATCGAGCTATGGCAAGGCGTACACGCTACGCATCGACGAGCTACCTTCGACGACGGGACATGGTGACCCCGTCCAAAAACTGTTTGATTTCAGTGATCGCGAACGAGTGGTCGGCGTCGTGTCAATGGACGACCGTGTCCTGCCAGAGGTTGCATCCGACCATTCAGAGTCCACCGACCTGTTTGGCGACGAGACGTCGGCAGATCCGGATGGCCCTCATATCGTAGCCGTCTCGTCCGCAGGCTTAGCGGTCAGGATACCTGCGTCCGGATTTGAGGAGCCGTCAACGAAGAATGGTCGCATGTACATGCGTTTGGCAAAGGGGCAGGTCGTCGTTGCCGCCTACATTTCGGCGGGCGACGAGAACGTTTGTCTTGCCTCACGGGGCGGTAACGTTCTCATTTTTCCCGTCAGCCAGATCTCGGTCGTCAAAACGGCGGCAAAGGGTGTGATCGCAATGCGCCTGTCAAAAGGGGACGAGCTAATCGGATTTGCACTTTCTTCAGCTGCCCGCCAGGGTCTGGAAGTCGAAACTTCACGCGGTCGTCGTGAGGTTGTCCGCACGACCAAGTTCAGCGTAGCCAACCGGGGTAACAAAGGGCGAGCCATCATTAAGCGCGGCGGGATCAACCGAGTTATCGTCGAGCCCATCGAGGTTCGACTTAACGGAAAGAGCAGGGGATAGGTAAAGCGTAATGGCAGAGGTCTTGACCAGCACGTACACCGGCAAGGACATCCAGGTCCTCGAAGGACTCGAACCCGTCCGCAAACGACCGGGCATGTACATCGGGGGCACTGGTAGACCCGGACTACATCACCTGCTGTGGGAGCTCGTCGATAATGCGGTGGACGAGGCCACCAATGGATACGCGTCGCAAATTGAGGTGACCCTGCATCGCGACGGACAAAGCGTTACGATCACCGACAACGGACGAGGAATCCCGGTCGATATTCACCCGAAGAAGAAGATTCCCACTCTGGAGTTGATCCTAACGACGCTTCACTCCGGCGGTAAATTCGACAGCTCCAACTATATCACATCGGGAGGTCTGCACGGCGTCGGTTCCTCCGTCGTCAATGCTCTCTCGGAGGAACTGGTCGCTACGGTCAAGCGAGACGGCGCCAAGTATCAGCAGAAGTATTCACGCGGGAAGCCGAGGAACAAGCTGAAGAAGGTCAGCGGCAAAACGCGTGGATCCGGAACCAGCATCTTCTTTCGCCCCGACACTGAGATTTTCGACACGGTCGAGTTTGATTCCGACCTGATTCGAGAGCGACTGGAGGTCAAAACATACCTGAACAGTGATCTCCGGATCATCTTCGTCAACGAACAATCGGGAGAACGATTTGAGTTCAAGCACGAAGGAGGCATCGCCGAGTTTCTGGAGAAAGTCGTCAGTGATGGAGGACTGCGTGTCGTTCAGCAGGATCCTTTCATCGTCCGTCAGGATCGAATGCTGGCCGGGGCTCGCGTTGAGATTGCACTTCAGTGGACGGAAGCTCCCCGGGAGACGACCATTTCGTATGTCAACGGAATTCCTACGGTTGATGGAGGAACACACGAGCAAGGCCTGAAGGATGCTGTCCGCAGCGCCATTCGCGCTTATATGGACACGCACGATCTACTTCCGAAGGGAGTTGACATAACGGCCGACGATATTCGGGAAGGGTTGGTGTCGATTATTAATCTGTTCATGGTGGACCCGCAGTTTCAAGGACAAACCAAGGAGAAGCTTAACAACCCGGAAGCTCGGTCCTTGATCGTAGGGGCCTTGCGTCTTGAACTCGAGCAGTATCTGAACGCACATCCGTCCACAGGAGAAGCGATCGCAGCGCGCGTAATCCAGTCGGCGCGGGCCCGCATCGCGAGTAGGGCTGCGGCGCGAACCGTTCGTCGCAAGACGAGCATTAGCCACCGGCTAAATCTGCCGGGCAAGCTCGCCGACTGTTCATCGACGGATCCTTCTGAGAGCGAGCTCTTTATCGTAGAAGGTGATTCCGCTGGTGGCTCAGCCAAGCAGGGACGCGATCGTCATCATCAGGCCATCCTGCCTCTTCGCGGGAAGGTACTTAACGCGGAGCAGGCGACGTTGGCGAAGGTGCAGGCCAACAAGGAACTGTCGAACATCGTGCAGGCGCTGGGCTGCGGAATCGGCGACCAACTGAATCTGAATCACCTGCGCTATCACAAAGTGATCCTTCTGATGGACGCTGACTCGGACGGTCATCACATCGCCACCTTGCTCTTGACCTTCCTCTACCGTTACATGCGGCCGCTAATCGACGAGGGCTACGTCTACATCGCCCAGCCCCCGCTGTATCGCCTCGACGCCGGCAAGGAGACCTTCTGGGCACTCGACGAATCGGATCGCGAGAAGATCACGGCGGACCTACGCAAGAAGCGCAAGGACATCAAGATCGACATCCAGCGATTCAAAGGTCTGGGTGAGATGATGCCAGCAACCCTGCGTGAGACTACGTTAGATCCTGAGAAGCGAAGGCTGCTTCAAGTGTCCATCCCGGAGGGCGACCGTCTCACCACCGAAAACACAATCAGCGATTTGATGGGCAAGGACTCATCGCCGCGTTTTGCATTCATCATGGAGAATGCAGCCGACGTGGAGGAGTTGGACTTGTAGCGCGGCGGCCGCGACGGTCGCTTTGCAACGCTGCCGATACAAGAATGGTCACCGTACGCTGGAGTCGACATTCGCTTCCGAATAATCCATGATGCAGCCCCAATTCCAGAAGCGGGGTAGCCGGCGGTGGTCGATATTCTGACTAGTTGCTGAAAGGCGTCGCTCCTCGCGGCCCTGAAAACTCTTGAGCGAGAGGGAGCATTCAGTTACGACAACTATTGACAAAAGAACCGCGATCGCGGTGGCCTGTCTCTTGGAAGTTTCGCTTTGCCGTCGGGTTGATCCTTGGTAGTCGCCTTTGGCGTTCAGCGTCACCCCGACCGCAAGACCGAGCACCAAGGCTAAGGCTGTTTGTCCAGGCGGACTGACAAGGAGACCAGTAAGCATACTGTGGCCAAGGGCCGCGAGGACGCTGGTGAGTAGTGCTGCATCGAGATACTCTGGAATGTCGGACAGAGAGTAGATAAGCTGGCGCCCGAGTTGAACAACACCGCGTACTGATACAGCCACCACAAGGACGGCTGCCATGAGTCCCCATTCTGTCAATATCTGTATGAGAGAACTGTGTGGACTTGCTGCCCAAAGGGGATGAAATCGAGCATAATGCATTGGTCCGATGCCAAATACTGGACTGGTATTAAACAGTTCGTATGCATGTTTCCAAAAGCCGATACGTCCGGAAGTCGTGGCGAGATTTCGCTGATCAAGAGAGCTCGCCAGCGTTTCTCCCATTACAATGAACAACACATAGAAAGCAGCGAGCCCAACAACGAATGCCAAGGCATTGTAGCCGTAGTAACGTAGAGCCGCCCGGCGTAGTAGAAAGAAGGTGAGGAAGAAGGCGATAAGACTGCTGACCAACGTTCCTCGAGCACCGCTTGCAAAGACCATAACCCACCAACTCGAAGCCACTAGTAACATAATGAGGCTTGTTGAGTTGGGCTTCCGCTGAGCCCACAACGCCGGCAATGCCAGGAACGGGATTGCAAGTGTCTGGACGTGATTGAAGATTCGACGGTGAGTGTAGCCAAGAAACTCTCCGTCCGGCCACAAGCCATCGACTTGGCCGCGTCGAAAGCTATATGTCAAATCGAGTTGGCTGTACAAATAGTCTCGAAGAAACAATACCGTATAGATGAGTGCTCCGAAAAACAGAAGCCAAACTACGAGTCGACAACACTCTTGTGGACGATCCTTCGCCAGCGACGCAACGGTAATACATAGTGCGCCAAGAAGAGTAAGGTGGGATACCTCAAGGAACGCGTGTGCAGGATCATTTGATAATGCCGACGACACTATTCCGATTGCTAGAACAACGAGAAGACCGTATCGTGTTAAACCGCTTAACCGTCTCCACGCGGTGACAACATCTGATCGCAGCCCAGACAGCACCATGATGCTGCCTGCCGTAGCAACGAGGAGGATAATCTGTACTATGCGCTTAGCATCATACTGTGGAAGAGTAACAGACTCTGGGATTAAGGGTGTTAGAGCGATATAAGTTGCGGCGGAGACGACTACTAGAGTCTGGGCGGGGTATGATCTGAGTAGGCCTGCCATGTCTCGGTCTGTATCGTCTGCGCAACACTTGATTTTGGCATCAACTACAGAACGAAACTAAAGTGAATATTCTTTCACGACCACACACAATAGTACGTCCTTGCATTTGGACAGATCGATCGAGACCGTCACTCACGCTTTCCGGCTCACAAACGCGATCCCGATTACTACAAGCAATCCGCCGGCCACGGTAACAACGTCAGGTACCTCCTGAAAGAAAACCACACCCCAGAGCGTCGCAAAAACTATTTGGATGTAGGACACAGCCGTTGCGCGCGCCGCACGCTCGGCATGCAGCCCCTTCGTGAGGAATATCTGTGCGATCTGAGTGGTGATTCCAATTCCTGCAAGCAGAAGCCACTCGTGTGGCGTCGGCCACACCATGTCGTTCCACATCAATGGGACCGCTGCCGGCACAGACACCAGCGGAAAGTATAAAACGACCACCAACGGGTCCTCCGTCTCGCGCAACTTGCGGACCAATGTATAGGCACCTGCCGCCAAAACCGCACCCGCCAAGGCAATCCCAGCGGTAAGCAAGTCAAAGTCGACCGAACTGATTTTCGAGATGAATGCGGGTCGCGAAATCGCAACCACGCCCGCCAGACTCAGCGCGACGCTGACCACCTCTCGTTGTCGGATACCCTCACTGAGAAAGATGGCCGCAAGGATCGCAACAAAAACGGGGTTTGTGTACTGGATGACGGTTACGTCAGCCAATGGCATTCGCGGGATGGCATAGAAGAAGCAGACCAGAGCGGCAAATCCAACAAGGCCGCGAAGCAGCAATAGTCCGCGCCGATTGCCAAATGCCGAGAAACCAGCGTGCCGAAGCATGTAGCTTGTGATAACCAGCGAGATCACGCTGCGCACGAAGACCACCTCCGACGCAGGAAGTCTTGTGTCCAGCATCTTCACAAAGACGGTCATGATGCTGAAAAAGACCGCGGCAAGAAACATGTAAGTTGTCCCGCGGGGGGAGGTTGCCATCAGACTGTCAAGTACACTGAAGTTGGGGCCGGTGGGGCATCTACTGGGCTGCGGCCATGAACGTGAAAAGCTGTCTAACGCAGATCCCGCGATGTGTTATACATTATAATAAGGCCGTTTCAGGCCTGTAGCTCAGT
>JBFIPX010000101.1:0-11072 GCA_041609895.1 Rhodothermales bacterium | reverse complement strand
TCGCCCTTCCAGTAGCTGTGAACACCTTTCGGATACAGCGCATCGAATGCACTCTGAATGGCCGGGTACGGCGCTTCGTGTAGGCCGTCGAAAGATAATTCTCCGAGACTCCTGACCGGCTTGAACGCCTCCTCGGCCCTTTCCTGCGAACCTGTGTAGCACCACATGATGGCCGCCATCTTCTCGCCATGCAGATGCTCCGGTATGAAGGGTGCGGGCGGGACCTCGATGAATCCGAACCACCCGTACATGTCCTAATCAGCCTTCTTGATGAAGTCGCAGTACCATCGTAGAACATCGGCCCCCTGATCCTCCGACCAGAAAGTCGGTCCACCAAAAACAGTCTTGACCGGATGCAAACGGAACAGGAATGAAGTGACTACGCCGAAGTTGCCGCCGCCGCCACGTACCGCCCAGAAAAGGTCAGCGTTTTGCTTCTCGTTTGCGGTCACGAACGCGCCGTCCGCGAGCACCATCTCGACCTCGAGCAGATTGTCTATAGTGAGGCCGTATTTCCTCGTCAGGTATCCGTGGCCGCCCCCCAGGGTCAGCCCACCAACACCTGTCGTTGAAATGATGCCGCTTACGGCTGCGAGACCGAAAACGTGCGAGGCGTGATCGACGTCGCCCCACGTGGCCCCGCCTCCGACTCTGGCCGTCCGCGCGTCAGGGTCTACGGTTACGTAATTGATATCCGAGAGGTCGATCACAAGCCCGCCTTCGCATGTTGACAGTCCGGGTCCACTATGGCCTCCACCTCGAATGGCGACCAGAAGTTCGTTTTCCCGGGCGAAATTCACGCAGGCGATCACGTCGGCGACGTCACGGCACTGAGCAATCAGCGCCGGGTGCTTGTTTATCATCCCGTTGTGGACGGCACGGGCTTCGTCATACCCGTCGTCGCCCCGATGAATGAGAGGACCGCGCAGACGCGCAGCCAGTTCGGCAATAGCCTGATCGCCAATCGCTACCTGGCCATTGGCGATGCTTGCAGCTTGGAGCGTTTCCATGGTGGTGTTGAAGTATGAAGATGAATGCAATTCACGAACGCGCACCGTTCGTATACCAGGCGACCGGTCGGGAGGCGCCCAATTCACTGCATTGTAAGACGTGCTTCGGGCACCACCGGGCGACCGTACCTGTCAAATTACCAATTCGCCACGCCGATGTTGGATTTGTTACGGTTGATTCATCAATCAGCTGGGACGATCAACCTCCGGTCGACGAGTTCCCGACTCTTGTCATCGAAACGGACGCCGCACTTCGTGAGTCCAACCTGTAACGATGGGTTCCTGGACCAACCTCATATTGAAGACCGCCGCCGGAGTCGAAGAGCGACTTGATCGCTGGCGATACAAGCGGCGAGCACGCCGGCGCGACGGTGCCGTGATCGTGCCGTATCGAGGATTCGGCACATCGAATGAGATCTTCCTGAAGGGTCGTGTCCTCGAGGAGAAGCAGCTAGCACCTGCCTCCGATACGCGTCGCGTCTTCCACAATCTGCGCGCAATGTATCGACGGTTCGAAAGCGATGAAGTGCCGTTTGCACGGATCGCTGCAGCCGTCCACGAACATCGAATTGAAGTCGTAGCGGACGATGAAGGTTACTTCGACATACGGATGCCGATAGTCCGGCAGTCGGACTCCGGTGCATCCGACCATCGTTGGCTGCCCGTGGAGCTCTCGCTTCTGGAGCCGAGAACGGACGCCGACGCACTACATCAGACCACCGGCTCCGCTCTCGTCCCTCACGCGCAGGCTTCCTTCGGCGTGATCAGCGACATCGACGACACGATTCTGATCACAAACGCGACGCAGCGCCTGCAGATGCTGCGGACGACGCTCTTCGGTAACGCGCGCACGCGACTTCCATTTCCTGGCGTATCCGAACTGTACCGCGCGCTGCACCGTGGGGCGGACGACGCACCAAACCCCATCTTTTACCTGTCGAGCAGCCCATGGAACCTCTATGACTTCCTGACGGAGTTCATGGAGATTCATCAGCTCCCACGGGGGCCGCTTCTACTGCGCGATATCGGCATCGATCGCACTAAGTTCCTCAAGTCGTCCCACGAGAGTCACAAGCTTGCCCAGATCCAGCACCTCATGATGACTTTCCCCGACCTGCCCTTCATTCTCATCGGCGACAGCGGACAGCACGACCCCGAGATATACAGGATGGCAGTGGAGCACTTTCCGGAACGTGTACCGGCCGTTTACATCCGTGACGTAAGTGGGAGCCGGCGCGACGATGAGGTGCGCGCCCTCGCTCGCGCAGTCCGCCATTGTGGCGGTGAGATGATCGTTGCCCGCGACAGTCGCGCAATTGCAGAGCACGCAGCGAAGAAGGGATTCGTCGACCCCGTGGCCGCCCGTCACTTGCTCGACGCGCGATAGCTCATGCAAAAAAAGAAAGGGCCTCCCAACAACCGGAAGGCCCTTTACCATTTCGCGTCAAGCATACGCGTCTATTTGAGAAGCACGACCGGCATAGAGGCAGTGCCCGATTCCGTAACGAGGCGATACACGTACAAGCCACTGGGGAGATCGCCGGCCTCGAAACGTACCTGGTGGCTACCCGCGGGATATGGACCCACGGCAAGCGACCGGACTTCACGGCCCGTAATGTCAAACACGCTGAGCCGGACGGGCCCTGATTCCTTGAGAGCAAACCGAATCGTCGTAACCGGATTGAATGGATTCGGGTACGCCTCTTCCAGTAGGAAAAGCTCCGCGAGTTCGACGTCGAGAGTCAGCACCTCGCTGTAGGCGAAACTGCCGTCGAAGTCTTTCTGGCGGAGACGGAAGCGATGCGTGCCGGCCTCCATGTTACCGAGCTCGAATCGATAATTGATGGCCTCCTGCGAGTCACCGGCACCGGGCACAAAGGCTATCCGGCGGAAAAGGCCGTCAGAGTCTGTGGGAGCGTTGTGCTCGATGTCGAAGCCGCTGTTGCGCGTCTCCGAGTAGGTCGTCCAGGTCAAGGTTACATCGGCACCGTCTCGAATCGCTTGGAACTCCGCAAGTTCTACGGGCAGGCCGCTGATATCGATGGTCGTAACCGTCGAGTTATTCCCAGGTCCGTCGGAGTCTGGATCAGGATCGTTACCTTCGTGCGACAGGTCCGTGCTGGAGCCGTCGGAGGTTCCATTCTCCGAATAGTCACCCCGGCCGGTAGACTGATTCGTGGTGCTAGTCGTGCCTCCCGTCGGGTACCACGTTACCGTGAAAGAGATCTCCGCGGTCGCGCCGACAGGAAGAACATTTCCAGCGACGAGGTCCAGCAGATTCTGGTCGCTGGATCCGTCGAAGCTTGCGTTGGGGCTACCCGCGTCGATGACGGCTCCTCCGGTCAAGGTTCCGACGCTCGGCGTGCTCACCGTGTACGTTCCCTCAGCCGTCGGTGTCCCGGCCACATGGGTGCCAAAGGACGTCGCAAGATCGTTCGTTATCTGAAGATCAAATAGCGACACGTCGCTGAACCCTTCGAGCGTCACTGTCATGGGGACGTCGTACGTTCCGTTGCCGTTATCCACGATCGTACCGACGGACATGGCCGTTCCAATCTGAGCCGTCAGGTTCGTGACCTGCGGATTTGTAAACGTCACGGCGTTGATCGTAAAGTCGAGCGAGAAGAGGCGGTTGCCGGCGGTCGTTCCCGTGCCCGTCTGCCCAATGCTGATCGGAATGCGTCGCGTGCTGCCAGCGTCGGCCACGGCGATCACCTCAGTTACCGCGGGATCGATGCCGCCAAAGGTCGTTTCCGGACCGAGAAATCGCAGGCCCCGTTCGTTGGTCGAGACGGTAAGCAGCGAAGCCGGCGTTCCCTCGAGCGTGTACGACTCCACCCCCGTAAGTTCGACAAACTCCTGCTGTCCGGTAGCGCCATCCACGTCGATAGCAGAGATCTCGAGGCCACTGACCGTACCGACCGATCCGGCGCAACTCGATACAAGCGTTATCGCGAGATCTACGCGGCCGTCCAGGTTCGGCGTAGCCGACATCTGCGGTTGAAGAGGCGCTGAGCTGGTGTTGGGATCGTCAATCTGCGTCAGCGTGGCGCCGTTTGCGAGAGCGACAATTTCAACCTCCGCATCGGTCGTACCGGTAACATCCGTGAAACAGTAGACGGCGCCGGCCTGCAGGTCCGTACCAGACTGGAGTGAGAAAGTATCGAAAGAAAGCGATACCTGGCCTGCAGCTGTCGCACTGAAAGCCACCACAAGGGCTGCTGTCCAGAAGCTCGATCGTATTAGTCTTTTCATCTGTAACTCTGTAAAAACAAATACTTAACGTTGTAAGCGGTCGTTTGCCGGATCTCTACAGCTAACACGATGAGGATCGGCGTTCAGGAGGTCTTGGTAAGCTTCCCGAACATGAAGATGGGATGAAGCAAAAGCCAATCGGGGTGCTGGCGCGAAGGGGCAGTTAGTCGTCCCCTAATCGGTTACAGGACGTTTCTTGGGAGGTCAGCGCCTCGCCGCAGTTAGCGCCGCTCCAGGTACACAATTCCTCCGCCCTCGGAGCCGCTGACGAAATCGCGATCTCCGTCGCCGTCTAGATCGACGAAGACTGGCGTTGCAAGCTTCGAGACAGTCAGCCGAGCAAGCATCGCAAACACGCCCGATGCTTTATCGTCTTCGACGGCTTCGAACGACGACGACAACGGCGTACCGGTGTTTCGAAATACCGCTAGAGACTTCTCGTCCCGACCGACCACCAGATCAAAATCGCCATCGCCATCAAGGTCCTCGAATGTGGGAAAGCTGCGACGACCTACGTCGATGTCACCAAACTCATCGGTTACCTCTTCGAACTGCGGCGAGGCCGGTGTACCCACGTTCCGAAAGAAGTTGATCGTCCCGGTCGTCTCGCCTACGAACAGGTCAAGGTCTCCGTCGGCGTCGATGTCGACAAGCGCCGGGGTCGCATTACTTCCCCGCGAGAGTCTTGCGGCGACGCCTTCCTCTGGAATCAGGCGTATCGTTCCATTTGCCGACTCGTTTCGATACCACTGCAGCTCATTGCGCCACGTACCCAGGATCATGTCCAAATCCCCGTCGCCATCCAGATCGCCGAGGGCCGGTGCGTAGTGGTAAGCCGGCTTGAAGCGGAGCGTATCCGTGAGCTGCCAAAAAAGGTCGCCGTCTTCGGCGTGCATGCTGAAGAGGTACATCCCCGATGTCTCGGTGATGTGCGGCTCAATCTGATTCGACAGCAGGAGGTCGTGATCCCCGTCATTATCGATGTCGCCGACCGCCGCGATGCTCTCGGCCCCTACATCTACCGTGTATATGAATCGATCGCTTCGCAACGCAAATTCGTCTGGTTTCGTTTGGTCGAGATAGAGGAGGTTGTCGGCCGTCGTCGTGTTAGCGTTGAAGGCACCGCCAAGGACGCCGACGATCAGGTCCGTATCGCCGTCTCCATCGACGTCGCCAGGGGCAGGCGCGTTGTAGCCGCTCGTCTTGATGGGATCGTTGAGCGGGAATGGACGAGGCTCACGGCCAAATGCGATCCGCCGACACGAACCCGTATTCTCGATCAGCAGCAAGCCCGGCTCGAAGTAATCGCCCCACAGGATATCCTGGTCCCCGTCTGCGTCGATGTCGACGAATGACAGGGTGTTCGCGCCGTGCATCGTTACGGCGTCGCCGACGCCGAGCGTAGCCGGCGACGTGCTGGCCGCACCCCGCATCGAACCGAGTATCTGACCGATGATCTCGATTCCCTGAAAACGGTCGGAAACGAACGCGAACCGCGGTACGCCCTCGCGTACTTCGGCCCATTCGTACCGTGTAATCGTGCCTTCGAGACGGCCGATGAAGAGATCAGGGTTTCGGTCGCAATCAATGTCGGCGACATTCGGGATGTTCTGCCGGTCAGAAAAGATCGGTTCTCCGGCAACATCTTTCAGTGTGTCAGCGGCAACCTCAAAGCGTGGCTCGCCCGGTTGCCCGCGGTTCTGCAGATATCGAACATAGCTGAATGGCTGTTCCGTCAAGAGATCCGGCAACCCGTCCTCGTCGAGGTCCACGTACCGGAACCACTCACCAACATCGATTCCGGCATACTTCGATGATCGGTAGACAAAAGCATCGCCGGCTCGACTACCATCGTTGCCGTAGGCATCGTTGCCACGTACTCCTGTATTCTCGAAGTACATGACCGCATCCGGCTCCTCCTGCAGGAACAGGTCCAGGTCGCCGTCACCGTCGATGTCCAGCAACTGGGGTCTGGGCACGTTGAACCCACCGAGAAAAGGGTGATGGTACGGTCGCCCGGACGGGTCTCTGACGTCGAACGGCCCGTCCACGTCGATAACGTAGCCAGGTGAAGCGCCCCGCTCCTCTTGTCCTGCATCGTCTTCAGTCAACACGGAGGGTGCGGCACAACTGACAAGACCTACCAGAAGCAGCACGACGCCCAAGACCGACAACGGCGCCCGGGTATCAGATCGCCTGCCCTCAATTCTCATCATTGCCCGCCGCGTCTCGATCCTATGCCTGTGGCGTTGCTGCCTACCTCCAGTACCTTCACGATTTCACTCGTCCGGGTGTCAATCACAACGACGGTGCCGACGTTTGCATTGCCTTCCAGATCATGACGCGGCCTGTACGTACCCTTCAGGTTGTTGTTGGACACGTAGAGATATCGTCCGTCCGGCGACAGTGATGCGCCGTGCGGCTCCGCCAGTCCGTCACCCGATATCACTTCGTCGACCTCACGCGTGCTCATATTGAGAACGGTCACCGTGTTGACCATCTTGTTCGGCACGAAAGCACGTGTCCCGTCCCTTGAAAAGACCGGATGCCACGCCCCGAGACCGACGGTCGTCCAGCCGGTACGAGTCAACCACGGGGGATTACTGATGTCGAAGAAGTGGATGTCACCTGACAGCTGTCCGCCGGCTATCATCATCAGACCGTCTGGCGACACCGCAAATTGAACGAGCACCTCCGGATTCCCGCCCAACCTGATCAACTCCGTCTCGAACGTCTCTGCGTTGATTGCCGCGATCGTGTTCTCGGCCAAACTGGCAGAATAGACGAAGCGGCCCGGTGGTGCGACAGCGAGTGCGTGTGGGCGCGGAAAGAAGACATCTATCTCTTCGAGCTGACCCGTTGATAAGCCAATCACGCCTATACTGGACGGGGCGTTGACTGCACTCATGGACCGTCCCACGTACAACCGGTCGGTCTGCTCATCCAGCACGAGCAGTCCCGGAACCTCGAGCTCGACTTTTCCCACGAGGCGATTATCTCGATCGAGCTTGAGTACCCGATTCTCACCGATTAGAGAGACGTACCAGTGTGACCCGTCACCCTCTACCGCAATGTGGTGCGGTTTTGCCGTCTTCGAGAAGCCGAGTCTGCTAAGGTCGACGCGCCGAGCAACGACGTTGGCCTCAGCGTCGATAATTGAAACACTCGCCTCGCCCTGGTTTGCCACATACACGAGATTCTTCGAAGCAGCGAACGCCACCGCACCGTCGGCTGACGGCGCTCCCGCACCGATCCACCGTCGCAAAGCCTCTATTTCGGCCGACGTCAAGGTATCGGCGTCGAACTCGCCGGGGTGCGCTCCACCGACCCGCTGCGATGCTAGCTCGACAAGAAGGCTGTTGTCCGGATCAAACGGGATCACCGCCTCGCCGTAATCCGACCCGGTCATCACGGCCTTCCAATTGGATACGCTAAGTCCGGATTCCGTTCTTTGGGTCCCGTGACAATCGACGCACTTCTCAGCCAATATCGAGGACGCCATGGCCCAACTGCTATCGGCCACCGAGCCACGTTGGACTTCACCATCGCTCGTTTCGGTCGCGAACTCCGCCGCGTCCTCGACAGCATTCGGATTCACCTTCGACGCAGCTGCGACCGACGCGCTCGTTCCTGAACACGAGACGCTCGAAAGGCCAAGCACAAAGATCGCCACAAAGAGAGCCGCAGCATACACCGTGTTTTTACGCGACTCCCAGGCACCTTGACTTTTCTTTCCTGCAACGATTTCCGACACGACTATCGCCCTGTTTTGTGATGAGGCACAAAATAGAACGGGGCCGCCTCAGTGGCGACCCCGGGGAAGAACAACTTGCTGTTAGAGTTCCTCGTCCGACCGCTTCAGCAGAAACAGCCCTTCGTATGCGCTGGTCACACCGATGATGCCGTTCTTGAAGTAGGGGTAATTGCTCCAGGAACCGCCTACCCCCGACTTGTCGTCGCCGAACGGAACCGTGTCGAAGTAGCCCACCTCGACGGGATTCGTTACGTCAGAGATATCGAGTATGCGCAGTCCGCTTCGGTAATTCGACTGGAAGACGAGATCGCCCTTGATGTACAGGTTATGATCAGTGGCGGGATTATCCGCGATGTATTCGGCGATCAGCTGCGGGTCGTCCAGGTCCTGCACATCCCAGATCAGCGTGCGCGTACCTTCTACCAGCCCCGACGGTTCGTCTCCTTCATCGTTCACGAGGAAGTAGCGGTGGTCCTCGGTCAACCATCCCTGGTGGGTATAGGCGACATTCGGGTACTTGGCTGCCGCGACTGCGATCGGGTCATCCTTTTCGGTCACGTCAGCGATGCTGATGGCCGTCTCATTCGAGCCGAAACAAATTTCGCGGCCCGAGTAGTCGACATCCGGTCCCGCATAGATAACGCACTGCGCGTCGTGTGAGTAACCCGTGTTGCGTCGGCCGGTCGTCGCATCAGCGAAGCATCCCGCAAACACTGGGGCTGCCGGGTCGCTGAGGTCGAGCATGTGCAGGCCGCCCCCGCAAGTTTCGCCACCGCCACTGTTGCCGACCGCGTAGCCGAACCCGGTTGACTCATTAATTACGATGTTGTGTGCGCTGTTGATCTTGTCGTACCGAGCCGTCTCCTCGAATGTAACGGGTGCATCCGCAACGTCGCGAAGTTGTGTGAGGTCGAAGATCTGGATCCCGTGCTGACCCGCGCCATCTGCAACAATGTAGGCGTAGTCCTTATACACTTTGATATCGCGCCAGACGCTTGCGGGTGTTCCTTTGGTTCGTGGCAGGTCGCCGAGATACCTTGGGTTGTACGGGTCAGTTACATCAACGAAGGAGGTGCCATCCACCCTGCCGACCAGTGCGTACTCTCGCCCTGTGAGCGGGTCTTCCCAGCCCCACATATCGTTTACGCGAACGCCTCGCCGTCCGCCGAGCTCACTTACGGGCAGCAGCGAAATCATGTCCACGTTTTTGCAGGTGAAAATGAATGACTTGCCGTCCTCGCAAGACACCTTTTCACCTGTGATCGGCTTGAGGGTGCTGTTCTCGCCTGCAAGCCGAGCTTGCATCGACCATCCGGAGCCGTCGTGACCGAAGACAGCAGCATTGCCGAAGCCGAAGTCCGCCCCGCGGATGCCAACGACGGCGAGATCCTCAGCGATCGCAAAGGAGCCGCCGAACAGATCGCCGCGGTCTGCATCCGGCATGAGCAGCTTCCACGCCGACATGAACTGCTCGCCATCATGTTCATAGACATATATGGATCCCCGATAAAGCGCAGAGAGGGGGGCGCCTACCCACAGTTCGCCCCCCCGGAAGCCGACCGCCGATCCGAAAGTTGCGCGCGACGGGCTGTCGAAAGGAGTTAGCTTGGCGGCTTGCGTCCAGTTGCTCGTCACTGCATTTAGCTCAAATAGATAAGCGCTCCCTGTCCGACCATCGGCGCCGGGTGCGCCCACCAGCAGAAAGTTCTTGCGAGTGGCCATCGAGGTTCCAAAAGCATCACCCGCCTGCCCATCCGAGGCATAAATGCCATCCTCCTCAACCCAAGAGCCGCTTACTTCGTCATACCGGAACACGTATGCGAGTCCACTTTCCTGCTGCGGTGCCGCCACAACGGCGCGATCACCAACCCATGCCACGGAAGACGCGTAACCGGTCATTGCCTTGGCCGAGTCCGCCACTAGCACAGCCTCTTCCATCCACTCTCCATCGGCAGCGCGGCCGAAGACATAGGCAGGACCCGGCTGTCGCGTATCGCCCGCGGAACCGGCGAGAAGCCGGTCGCCATTGATGTCAATGCTCCTCCCAAGCTTGAGCGATCCCTCGGCCGCAGTCAAAGTTGTCGAGTATTCCCAAACACCCTGCTCGTCCCGCTCGAAAATGTAGATCGCTCCCTGACCGTCGCGTTGACTTGTGGCGCCGACTGCAAGTGTACCACCATCCACGTCCAGAGCCGTTCCGAAGTTGTCGGACCACTTGCCGTCCGGAGCCCCCAGCCGGGTCACCTCCTTCCAATCGTCTCCCTCACGCTCGTACACGTACACAAAGCCGGATGTATAGTCGTTCGCCGGCTCGGAGATGAGGATCTGGTCACCGGCGATAGCGGCCGCCGACCCAAATCCGATCTGATCGCGAACCAGCGCTTCTCCGCCGACCCAGCTCTGTGCCATCACGCCAGTCGAGAAGACGAGGAAAAGAATAGCGGGACAGACAGCTTTCATAGTGACGAACCTCTCGAAAACAGTAGACTTGATCATATTACCTCGACGCCCTGAGCGGATGGCCGCGACCGCAACCCGTATTATCATCCGACGAGCCGCCCCGCTCTCGGTTCATGAAGAAATCCCCTAAAACGTCGTTTAAACAATTTTTCAAGAGCCGCTTCTCCAACACTTCAATCACCCTCAGCGCCACAATCAATGCTCCACGGTATCATGCCGTTACTAACGACCTATCCCCAAAATTGATCGAGTCCTGAGAAGCGGGAACGAGGCTCGTCCTGACGGATAGACAGGCAACCTTCGGTGAACAATCCCAACTCCTATGACGCTTTCAAACGCAGCGCCGCAACATTGTGGCAAAAACCCGACGCGCTTTCTGATCAGGTGCGGGTTCCTAATCACAGCAGCGATTCTGGTCGTCCCGAATATTTCACCTGCTGCCCTGGGGCAAGATAACCGCCCGATCCCCTATCCCACCTTTCCATCGCCTCAGTTTCTCAGTGCCGTTGAGGCGGGCACTCGAACGCTGACGGGCGAGCCGGGACCAAATTACTGGACGAACACGGCGGAGTATCGAATTAACGCCACCCTCT
>JBFIPX010000100.1:0-11207 GCA_041609895.1 Rhodothermales bacterium | reverse complement strand
GAAAGCGCGATTCGGATATCGTAACATCACGTATGGATTATTCCGGAGTAATATGACAACGCGAAGAGATTCTTTGCGGTCTCCGGCATCTGGGATAATTGATGGCTCGTAAGCGCCGCGATCAGTTTGTCGAAGCGACTCCGCGTCACATAATTTTTGACGGCGTACGTTCGTTAGTACTTCTACAAGGCGTTGCATCCAAGGTCTGCAAGAAGCCTGCACGTGGGCAGTGTCGGACAAGCGCTCGATCACGCTTTGCTACGATATTCATCCCCGCCGTTCATTTGAACACCTTTACCGATGAGATTCTTTCACGCTGTTACGTTTGTAGTGCTCATATTTCTTGTAGCACCGGCGTGCGCACAGGAATCCATTTTCCAAAGTGCACCGGGTTCACCGTTCGCCCTTGAGGGCGGTCCCTCGATCGTGCGTCTTGCGGACTTCGACGGAGATGAGCGACTTGATTTTGTGGTCGGCCACTCATCGGGCAAAGCGATAAGTGTTCTTCGCGGCGACGGCAACGGGGCGTTTGATCCGCAGCCGACAGCCCGCGTCTCCGTGCCTCTCGAGCCGACGGAGCTGGCCGTCGACGATTTGAACGGCGACGGCCACGTCGATGTAGCAGTCGGAAGTCACGACTCATATGACGTGTGGCTTTTCTTCGGTGATGGTCGCGGCGGCCTTAGCCCGGCGACGGAACCACTTCGAATGCGTAGGGGCGACAGGCCTCACACGCATGGACTCGTCCTCGCGGACATAAACAAGGACGGTCTTGTCGATGTAGTGACGGTCAACAATGAGGACAATGATGTATGTGTGATGCTCTCTGAGGGTGAGGGGCGATTTGGCCCGGCGCCTGGTTCTCCGTTTCCAGTGGGTCCGAGTCCATATCCGCCGGGTATCGGGGATGCTAATGGAGACGGATTCCTTGACATCGCTGTGCCGAGCACGGTACGGTCGGGAGAGGGAAGGGTCGAAATTCTTGTGGGTGATGGATCGGGTAGCTTTGCTGCGGGGAGGGGCTTGCTGAAGACACCTCAACCGTGGGTAGCCGCGATTGGAAACGCTTCGGTCAGCGGCGTTGATGGCCCCGGGAAAGTGGTACTCGCTCACTGGGAGCGTGCGCTGATCTCCGTCCTGGAGTTCGATCCGGAGACAGGTGGCTGGAGGGAGATATCCGGCTCACCATTCTCATCTGGCGTCACCGCTTTCGAGATCTCGGTCGCGGACGTGAATGGCGATGGTCGCGGCGATGTGGTTGGGGTAGCGGGCGACCGCGTCGGAGTCTTGCTGGGTCACGAAGATGGCTCACTACTTTCTGCACCCGGCTCACCCTACCAAATCGGAGGAGGAGCCTGGCGACTCGACGTGGGCGACTTAAACGGTGATGGTCGGCTCGACATTGTTACCGCTGGTGGGGAAGGTAACGCGGTCTCCGTGCTGCTCAGTCGTTAGGGTGGCTGAATGGACTCCGCTCCTCACGGTGTCACAGCCGAACCCAGTCTTTCTCGAATGCCGTCCGTGAAAGTGCCGTCCTCAAGGTAGCGTCGCAGGTGCTTCCCCGGGCAACTCGTTTCGGCGAGGTCCGAATGCCCGTAAACCCTCTCCAGCGGTACGTCGAACCCCGCCACTCCCCACGCCATCAGGTCCGTGATGGCCTCAATCTGCTCGGGGGTTGGTTCTTGCAACTCGTAGTTCCCGAGGACGCTGACGAGCAAGTGGCCATCAACGTCGTACCGCGTATTGGTCTCGCCGCGAAATCGATAGTCGCGGCCTTCGTAGATGGTTCCGTCGAGGCCTATAAGAAAGTGGTAGGGGACGTCCCACCAATTTCGGTTGTCTTCGCTCCATAGTTGCAGCTCCCGAAGTTTCTCCGGTACGTCGTCCTCCGGTCTCAAAGGCTCAGAACTACCACTGTGGTGCAACGTAATCATTCGAATCTGGTGCGGAATTCTGAGGCGCGTCCGAGGACCGTCGATCGACTGTGCGGCAGCGATATCCTCTGGAAGATCTTCGGTGCGGCTGACCTCGATCTCGGCGATCCCCGCGCCCAGTTCGCCCGGATCGGTGCGGGCCGCAAGCACGGCGATGTGATAGGGTCCCCAGTTGAAGGCGTGACCTTCACCAACGACCGTCGCTGACGACTGCGAGTTCCACCTAAGTTTGATGCGCACGCTGTCGGCTCTTGAAGTGTCTCCCGACACAATCATCTCCTGAAGCCGAATGGTCAAACCGCCAAGAGACGCTGAGTCGCCGGGCGCAAGATTCTTGCGGATTCCCTCGGCAACCACACCCCCTGGCCGATGAACCTCCCAGACGGCGTGACGGACCACGTCCCGGGGCAGGGAATGAGAGAATAATGATTGGGTGTCGGCGCTTCCCGCGCAGGACGCGAGTAATAGTGCGGTACACAAGCTACATCCGAAGACGGCAGGCGGGCGCAAGGCTGGGAGACTCACGTATTTGAATTGAAGAGCGTGCACAATGTAAATGAACCACCAAATCTTGCAACTTTTATTTCTATTATCGTATAGTTGCGATAAACGATTAGCAATTAGAGCGCAGGCCGGTCAGCGAGCCCGCGCTCACAGCTCACCGGAAGGTGGAGGTCTCGAATGACATACGACAGATGCTCTTGCGGCTGCGACGGCGACTGCTGTGGCGGTGGCTGCGGCTGCTAAAGGCCGCTTACCGGTGAACCGTCGGCCAGTAATTCCGGCCGACGGGCACGCCGGTTTGCAAAGGCCGGGAGCGACTCAAATCCAGGATGATATCTCCCAAAGACCCTTACGCTGTATGTCCGGCACGACGGCTTCTTTCGCC
Organism: Rhodothermales bacterium; assembly: GCA_041609895.1. GTDB lineage: Bacteria > Bacteroidota > Rhodothermia > Rhodothermales > JABDKH01 > JAHHLP01. The sequence goes on along the minus strand of JBFIPX010000100.1, from coordinate 8,384 downwards.
GGTAAACCCACCGGCATGAGTACGAAGGGACGCTCTCGCGCCGGCCGCCCAAGAATGTCGTTAAGAAATTTCATGGGACTGGGCGTGTGTGTCAACGTCGCCAAGCCCGCGTCGTGTAGCGCCGTGATCAGCATTCCGGTAGCAATTCCGACGGACTCGCTGACGTAGTAGTTCTTGACTCGCTCGCCGTCAGCGGCCTCGCCATACGCTTCCGCAAACACGACGATCAGATAGGGAGCGTCTTCGAGAAACGGCTTTTGCTCGTCGGTACCGAATGGAGCCAAGGCCTCGAGCCAGTCGGCGGGAGCACGCTCATGATAAAACGCCCGCTCTTCCTCCTCCGCGGCTGCCCGAATTTCGGCCTTGACAGCCTGATCAGACACGACAACAAAATGCCACGGCTGGCGATTGGCACCGCTCGGCGCCGTACCGGCAGCTCGAATGCAGTTCTCGATTACATCTCGGGGCACCGGGCTCTTTGAGAACTGTCTTACAGATCGACGCCTGCGAACCTCATCAAAGAAGCGTTCGCTTCTACCTCGCATTTCAGATTCGCTATACGTGACGAAGTTGTCCAAAGGTCGAAATCCAGATCGCATGGCAGTACGTAATGAATGGTGATATGCAGGATTGGCAAGGATAACCTGCGCCCCGCAAAGTTCTGAGTGGACTCGTGTGCAGAAGATGCTGGTGATTGCCGGCCTGTACTGCTCTTAAGCGAATCACAGTCCGGTCCGATACCCGAAAAGGCTAGATGTGCAAAGCATTCCCAATTTCCCGCCCCAAATGTCCGGATTCTCATGAGTCAATCCCAATTCATGCTGATCGTACTCGGCATCGTCATCGTCGGAATTGCAGCCGTTCTTGCGGTACGCGGATTCGGCGAAGGCCGCAAGAAAGCAAACCTGGATGCCTTGTCCCAGGATGCCTATGAAGTAGCGGTGGACGCTATTCGCTGGATGCGTAAACCTGAGTTCTTTGGAGGCGGAGGGGACACTTGCGCTGCTGCATCACGCTGCGACTGGACTGCTGCGACGCTCGAAAAATTCGGATATGGCGCTGAGAGCGACGGCAACCTCCATACCTATCACGGAATGATCGAGATTGATCCGTCTTCGGAGCCCCAAAACCTGGTGATCCGAGGGACCAACCCCGAACTCGGCAACCAGGTGGTGATTCGTGTCACTGGCGCCCACCCCGATTCCGTATACACCGTAATAGACCCCGAGTATACTCCCTGACAGTATTCAACCGTGATGGGCAGTTCCGAAGGGGCCCCGTTTCCAGTTGGAGGCGGGGCCTTTTGTGTGGCATCAAAGCCCGGTAAATGTCGGGGTTGTCCCGGCACCCTCCGTAGGGTCTCCGACCGGACTCAAGACCTGCTTGCCCGACTGTACGATCTAGCGAAAAGTGCGTATCGTTCTTACTGGAACGGGCTGCGAATCAAAACGAGGTCAGCAAATGCCGAATGTCGAGTCTATCGTCGATAAGCAGGTTCGTGTCTGGAGTGAGAGTCTGAGGTCGGCTGAGCGGGAAGGACGCATCGCAACTCACTGGCCGGTCATAACCGTGTCTCGCGAATTCGGTGCGCGGGGAGCCGCGCTCGCCGACCAGATCAATCAGAAGATCGGGTTCGCCGTTTGGAATCGAGCACTGGTCCAGGCGATCGCCGATGACAGCGAAGCGAGTCAAGAGATCATCGACTCGCTTGACGAGCGTCGGCGAAAGGCTTTGGAAGACGCTGTAATGGGTGCGCTAATGGGTTCGAAGGTGACCAACGTTCAATACCTCAGGTCGCTGATGCGCCTCGTTCAGGCAATCTCTGCTCACGGTTCAGCGATCATCGTTGGACGTGGAGCGAACTATATACTTCCCCCGGACGATGTGCTGCGCGTCCGCGTGGTAGCTCCACTCGAAAAGCGCGTGGTGGGGTACGCCAGTCGTCAAGGGATGTCGGAAAAGGAGGCACGGCAGGCAATACAAAACAGCGATGCCGAGCGCTCCGAGTTTGTCCAGTATCAGTTCCGCCGGGACGTTGACGCATCGTCGGATTACGATATTGTTTTGAACTCCGCCACGTATAACCTTGCGGAGATGACCGAGTTGGTACTTAACGCGTATCGTTTGAAGTTCGGTCGCCGCCCGGATGATAAGTCGTCCTGATCTTCAGCTTGCGTTCGGCGCAGCCGCGCGAGTCGTCTGGTTGCCAGCCCCTTTGCAGTGCACGCCTGGCAGTGGCCTGTGAACGAAGTTGTCATGACCTGTATTTAATCGGGGGCAGTTTATCGCTATCATACGGTGTCGTCCGACACAAGGGACTTACTAACGATGCTTCGAACCGGGGAGCCGCGACACCAGCAGATCAGCACGTGGCTGCGTGAACAGATAGATTCCGGGATGCTTTCGCCGGACGACCAACTCCCGTCGGAAGCCGAACTGGGTCGTCAATTCGGAGTGTCTCGAATTACCGTTCGAAGAGCCTTGCATACCCTCGAGAGCGAGGGGTTGATATATCGCAAGCAGGGCCTCGGATCTTTTGTTCACTCGAGACCGCTTCGTCAGGGACTCGTGTTTCTGTCAGATTTCGTAGAGGACATGGCAGCAGCTGGCTTGAAAGCGGCATCCCGGACCCTGAATTTGGAGACGGTGCTGGCACCGGCGGTGGTTTCGGACGCTCTTGGAATACAAGCAGGCAAGTCGGTCGTCTGCCTGGAGCGGCTCCGACTGGGCGATGGGCAACCTGTTGCATTTGACCGCACGTGGCTGCCGATTCTTTACGGCCACCTGCTCGAGGATCACGATCTGGGCGAGCGGACCATCTATGCGATTCTCGAGGACGAGTTCGATATTCCTGTACTGTCGGGTCGCTATCGAATCGAGTCGGTGAATGCGAAGCCCGATATCGCGGAAATTCTCGAGGTGCCCCGAGGACGTGCCCTGTTGCTGGTAGAAAGGCTTTCGCGAACCGTCGGCGACAAGCCCGTCTACTACCAGAGGCGGTACTATCGCAGCGATCTTGTGGCATACGAGCTCGAGCTTCAGCGCGAACACGGTGGGGACAGTCCAACACCTGTTCGAGATCTCGCACCCATAATCAAGAAGCGGACGAAGTGAATCACGGGACCACTGTGGGCCTCGAAAAACAAGGGTCGTTATCAATTTGACATGACTTGATATGACAAGTAAGTTCCCTGCATATCTTTCGCTCTGCGCTGAGTCCATCTGTTCTATGAAACGGTGACCTCTTTTGAACTACGGGTTTCTGATTCGGAATGACCGGTGCATCGGCTGTCACGCCTGCTCTACGGCGTGCAAGAGCGAGAACGAAGTCCCTCTCGGCGTGAACCGTACATGGGTGAAGAGCGTCGAGACGGGCGCGTACCCGAACGTGAGACGTCAATTCCAGGTCACGCGGTGCAACCATTGTGCAAATCCGCCCTGCGTCCGGATATGCCCCGTCACGGCGATGTATCAGCGCGATGACGGTATCGTCGAGTTTGACCCGGACGTCTGCATTGGTTGTAAGGCCTGTCTGCAAGCCTGTCCCTACGACGCGATATACATCGATCCGAACAACGGTACAGCTGCAAAGTGCCACTACTGCGCGCATCGGGTCGAGATGAGGCTCGAGCCCGCCTGCGTCGTCGTCTGTCCCGAGCACGCAATCATTGCGGGTGATCTCGACGACCCGCTGTCCGAGATCTCCCAGATGATCGCTGCCAACCAGGTCACCGTGCGAAAGCCCGAACAGGGTACGGCCCCCAAGCTGTTTTATGTCGAAGGCAGTGAGGCCAATCTCACGCCGACGGCGGTCGAGCGTACGCCAGAGTCTTTTGCGTGGGCGGACGTCGTTCCGCTTCATGACGATGGCAGCGACGGAGCTCACAGCGGCGACGGTGCAGCCAGTCCACCTCCGGCCATTAAGGAAACCACCAAACGACGAGCTTCTTCCGGAACGCTACTTCGAAGGGCGCAGCCTCAAGGTGTACCCGACGCGGGGCCCGTCATGATAGGCCAGGGCAGGATGGCCGAGCAGATGGTGCAAGTGACATACAATGCTCAACACAAGATTCCGTGGCACTGGCCCGTACCCGCATATCTGGTCACCAAAGGAATTGCTGCGGGCATTTTCCTGCTGCTCTCGATCGGATACGGCCTTGACCTTATTGCGTTCGACGCCCCCTCATTTGTTTGTGCAGGCCTGCTCTCGGTCCTGTTCACCGTGGTTACGACTGGGCTTCTCGTTTACGACCTGGAGCGACCGGAACGATTCCTCCGAATAGTATTTCGGCCGCAATGGAAAAGCTGGCTTGTACGAGGCGCCTTTCTGTTGATCGGGTTTTCGACTGTTGTCGGAGTATGGTGGGTAATGGAAGCCGGAGCGCTGGTAGGATTTTGGTCCGGCGACGTGACTGATGCGGTGCGGCTGCCGTTGCTGTGGATCGGTGCACCGCTGGCGCTTGGCACGGCAGTGTATACGGCCTTTCTGTTCGGCCAGGCGGAGGGCCGCGATCTGTGGCAGAGTACCCTCTTGCCGGCACACCTGATCGTACAGGCGTTGATGGCCGGGTCTGCGGTCATGCTTCTTCTTGGCATCGCTGTAGACCTGCCAGCCGACATCGCCGACCTGTCAGCAACCGTCTTTTTTGGAACCGTCGTTTTCGATCTGATCATGGTCGTCGCGGGCGAGTTTGGAATGCCCCATGCGTCCGAGGCGGCCGCAAGCGCGGCGCACGAGATCAGCCATGGTCGCTACCGGACCATGTATCGCTTTGGAGTTCTCGTGATGGGACACGTGCTGCCGTTGCTGCTCTGGGCCGTCGGCGGATCGATCGCTACGGTCGTCGCTGCCGCAGCGGCGCTGGTAGGTCTCTATCTCTACGAGTATGCTTTCGTGATGGCACCTCAAGAAGTACCAAACAGCTGAGTCGATGGGATCGAAGGACAACAGAGTAGAACGGCTGCTGGCTTCACTCTTGCGGAGTCCGTATCGGAGCCCTGACACGGTGCCCGAAGGCGAAGAGTTTGGGCTGCCGCGCTTCACGGAAAGCGAGCTACAACCGGAGCCGGTCGACCTCACTACTGTGGTGCATCCCGACGGGCGTATGAGTCAGTATCCGCCGCCTGACCGATGGGATGATTGGGTCGAATGGGACGGCCGTCAGTGGCCGCGAAAGGTGGCTCGTCGATACATGCTTGTACCGACAGTATGCTTCAATTGCGAGAGCGCGTGCGGTCTGCTTGCGTACATGGATCGTGAGACTCTCGACATCAAGAAATTCGAGGGCAATCCGGCCCATCCAGGAAGTCGCGGCCGAAACTGCGCGAAGGGGCCGGCTACTCTTAATCAGATCTATGATCCGGAGCGCATTCTATATCCGCTGAAGCGCGTCGGCCAAAGAGGCGAAGGTAAATGGAAGCGTGTCTCGTGGGACGAGGTGCTGGAAGACATTGCAGCGAAGATGCGGGAGAGTCGACAGCGCCGTCGCGACGGTATCATGTACCATGTAGGTCGCCCCGGTGAAGACGGTTACACGAACCGCTGCATTCAGGCATGGGGCGTCGATGGGCATAATAGCCACACCAACATTTGCTCCGCCGGTGCGCGAGCCGGCTACGCGTTCTGGACCGGCAGCGACAGGCCGAGCCCCGATCACGCTTCCGCCCGGGTCATCCTTCTGATATCAAGTCATCTCGAAACCGGCCATTATTTCAACCCGCATGCCCAGCGCATCATGGAGGGCATGGAGCGAGGCGCGAAACTGATCACGATGGACCCCCGACTGAGCAACACCGCCAGCAAGAGTGACGTCTGGCTGCCCACTTGGCCGGGTTCTGAGACCTTCGTCCTTCTCGCGGTTGCCAACCATCTCATACAGAATGACCTCTACGACAAGTCGTTCGTCCGAAGATGGGTTAACTGGCGCGAGTCGCTGGAACACTTCCGGCAAAACAGGAATCTCGCTCCTGAAATTACCGTAAGCGGTGACGATTTCGATGCGTTTGATCGACTGCTCAAACACCTGTACGCGGAGTTCACGTTTGAACGCGCGGCCGAAGAGTCGCAGGTCCCCGTCGATCGAATTCGAAAAACCGCCGAGTACATCGCTGACTGCGATGGGCGACTCGCTACCCACACGTGGCGCAGTGCGTCAATCGGAAATCTTGGCGGATGGCAAGTCTCCCGCTGCCTCTACTTTCTGAACGTGTTGACGGGCAGCGTCGGTACGCGAGGTGGCACCGCGATGAACGATTGGAATAAGTTTGTCCCGAAGCCTTTCGATTCCCCACCGCCCTTTGACGCGTGGAACGAGCTGCATCTTCCCGTCGAGTGGCCACTGGCATTCTACGAGATGAGTTTCCTGCTGCCGCATTTCCTCGAGGAGGGCCGCGGCGACGTCGACGTCTACTTCACGCGCGTGTACAACCCGATGTGGATCAACCCGGACGGGTTCATGTGGTTGAAGGCCCTGAAGGACGAGCAGAAGTTGAAGTTGCACGTAGCCTTGACGCCGACGTGGAATGAGTCGGCGTGGTTTGCCGACTACGTCCTTCCCATGGGGCACTCTGGCGAGCGTCACGACCTGATGAGTCAGGAGACACATTCGGGTCAGTGGATTGCCTTTCGGCAGCCGGTGAGGCGCGTTGCCCTCGAACGGTTAGGCAAGAAGGTTGACTTCACCTACGAGGCGAATCCAGGAGAGGTGTGGGAGGAGAACGAGTTCTGGATCCAGTTGTCGGCTCGCATGGACCCGGACGGCAGCCTTGAGATCCGGCAGCATTTCGAGAGTCCATATCGACCCGGGAAAATCATCACGGTCGACGAGTACTATCGCTGGATTTTTGAGAACAGCGTACCGGGATTGCCGGAGAAGGCGGCTGAGGAGGGACTGGAACCGCTCGCCTACATGCGGAAGTATGGAGCGTTCGAGATAACGGCAGAAAACTTTCAGCCTTATGAAAAGTCAGTCAGCAGCTGGGATAGGAAGGACGCTTTGGGGCGACTCGAATCGGACGGGCGCGTTGTAGGTGTGATGGCGGATGACGACCCGCGCGTGGGTTTCAAGACGCCGAGCCGGAAGCTCGAGTTCGTCAGTCCGACATTGCACGAGTGGGGATGGACCGAACTGGAATACGTGGTGCCGTGGACGCTGAAGAGTCACGTTCATCCGGATGAGATCAATCGATCGGCCGGAGAGATGCTATTGCTGCCGACGTTCCGCCTGCCAACCCTGATTCACACGCGTAGCGCAAACGCAAAATGGCTGTACGAGCTGAGTCACAAGAACCCCGTGTGGTTGCACCCTGAAGACGCTGCAAGACTCGGAGTTGAAACGGGCGATCTGGTCCGGGTAGAGACGGAGATCGGTTACTTCGTAGACAAGGCGTGGGTAACCGAAGGGATCAAGCCCGGCGTGATCGCCATGAGCCATCACCTTGGCCGCTGGCGCCTCCGCGAGGATTCCGGCGTGAATCGCGGCGCGTCCAATCTCGTCGATCTGCAGGAGGGAGAGAACGGTCGTTACGGTCTCAAGGTGGTTCACGGCGCGGCGGCGTGGGAGTCGTTTGATCCGGATACGAGCCGAATCTGGTGGAAGGATGTAGGTGTCCATCAGAACCTCACGCATGGCGTACACCCGGACCCCATTAGTGGAGCGCACTGTTGGCTTCAGAAGGCGACGAATGTCCGCAAGGCCGACGTAGGTGACCGGCACGGCGACGTGTATGTCGACACGGCGAAGTCTATGGAGGTGTATCGCCGATGGGTTTCTCTGGCGCGCCCCGCAACCGAGCACAGCCCGGATGGGACAAGGCGGCCGTACTGGCTCAAGCGTCCACTCAAACCGGTTCGAAATGCGTATGCACTCCCGTCACAATGACGACTTGATTCGTGCGAGTTCGGCTCAAGATCACCGGCAGTGAAGCAAGTCGCCTGAGTCATGGATGAAACGCGAGATAACCTGATTGGACGTGTGCTTGCGTATCGTCTGTTTGCCGATTTCTTTCGCGATGGCCTCACGTCGGATCTTCTAACGCGGCTTGACGTGGTCGAGGACCTGCAAGACGTTATCCCTTCATCTGTCAATTCGGGCGATTGGGGTGCGCGGCACTATGACGTGCTTGGCATGAACGTCGTCCCTCATGCCGGGTGGTATCTCCACAAGACTGGATTGCTGGGCGGTATCTCCAGCAGCCCAAAGCCTCTTCAGCCACTACTCATGGCGACCAGAGAGTCGTCTGAATCGGCTGATCACATTTCGAGTCAGCTCGAGGTACTCGGGCACCTTCTGCACCGTGCAATCGCCGGCAACGACACATCGGAGGAGCAACGTCTGTTTTTGGATGATCACCTTCTCTGGTGGCTCTTACCATTCTGTTTTGCG
>JBFIPX010000099.1:0-11359 GCA_041609895.1 Rhodothermales bacterium | reverse complement strand
GTCATCCAGAACAGCTACACGCTGCAGATACGGAAGCGCCTGCTTCAGCGACGAGACCGACGTACCGATCTCGTCGACCCCCGGACTCTTCGAATAGAACTGTAATGACTCTCTAAGAACCTCACGAAGTTGACTCTCGTTGAGTTCGGGCTGCCATTGGCTCAGTCGCTCAACCATCGCGGAAATCTCCGAGTCACTCAGTTTGTTGTCGCTGCTATGCGCAAGTACAATGTACAAGAGTCCCAGATCGTGCAGCAGACTCCAATCATCTCGCACCTCGTCGGGTGACGCTTGCTGGAGTAGCGCTGCCGCCTGACTTTTGACTCCCCATGCCCCGGCAACGTGACTGATAAAGGTACGTTCACGACCAATCAGAATACCGTCCGCACGAGCGATCGTTACAATGTCATTAAGCGCTTTTTCTCTTTCTTCTTCGGTCAAAGACTTTCGGAGCCTATCAATGGCTGCCACGACCTCGTCGGACGAATTGACGTCCAGTAAGACAGCGAGAGCTTCGAGTGATACTTCCCGCATCGTTTCCTCATCGACGTCCGGGCGCCAAGCGCACAAAGCCTGTACGGTGGTTTCCAATTCGTCGTCGGAGAGATTTGAGTCGGTACCATACGCGAGAGCAACGTAGACGAGAGCAAGGTCGTGCGCTCTGCTCCAATCTTCTGAAGGATTCAGCATAGGGCGGAAGACCGGGGGGTCGGTTTGATCGTGATGCGTTTATGTAACATACAGAACGGGCACCAGAGAGGACAGAGCCTCTGCCCTTTCTGATGCCCATAACGGTGCATCTGGACCAGTCAACGCACAGCCTGATCGTGCAGCAGCGCGTCACGCAGTTCCTTAATGCAGGATTCCGTTTGTCGACTCCGAAGTCGGCACCAAACTATTTCGCTCCAGATAATGATCCAGATGATGCGCTCTGTTTTCAGCAGCGTACAAGACCTTCTTCAGCAGACGTTCGGTTCCGAAGTCTTTTCCAGCTGTCGCGCGCTCAATGCTGTCGCGGAGACGGTTGATTATTTCCTGTTCCGCAGTGAGGTCGTTCTCGAGCATGGTTCGGACCCGTACGGCACCTTCATCTTCGTGCTGTACGTAGGACACGGTTGCTTGAGCCTTCGGGCTACTGGATGGAATTCCACCGAGGATAGTTATTCTCTCAGCCAACTCATCGAGATTGTCTTGAACCTCAGCGTATGACTCCTCGAGATAAATGTGGAGATCACGGAACTGGGGACCGTCTACCAACCAGTGATGCTTTTGATATTGGTGGAACAGAACGGCCAGAGTTGCAACGTGATTGTTGAGGTCATTCACTATTTCTGATGCCACTTCTTCCTTAAGACCGATCGGATTCTTTTCTACAACTAAGGATGTATTCACGGATTTGGATTTCGACTTATTGCGATTACCTACTTTAAGCTTGTTTAAACAAGCATTAATAAAACGGGCCGGTACTGCACAAGGTTCAAAGGCCTTGTGAATTCCAGCCTATCTACCCACTGTAGCGTGCCAGCGCTCGCTCCGCTTTCGTCAGCGACTGCGCGCCGCGTCCTAACGCGTGCCAAACATCTCCACGCTTCTCTAATCTGAGGGGAACGTTCTCGATCGTAAAGTCTGAAGGACAAACGCCGCCACTCTCCACCTCCTCCCAGGTCAGCGGGATGGCGACGGGCGCACCTGGCTTCGCGCGAACTGAGTACGGCGCGACAGCAGTTTGGCCGTAGGCGTTTCGCATGACATCGATGTACAAACGGCCCCGCCGCTTCGCTTTTCGTTGCTCAACAGTGACTTCAGTTGGCCGCTCGCGCACCACCCTATCTGCAACGGCCTTGGCAAACTCTCGCGTGTCGTCAAAATTCTGAGCGCGCGAGATGGGCACCACTACGTGTAGCCCACGGGAACCTGTGCTCATCACAAAGCACGACAATCCGAGATCTGCCAACTTGTCCTTAATAAGTACCGCGCCCGCAACAACGCCATCGAACGAATCACCCGGCGGGTCGAGATCAAAGACAATCCGATCCGGATGACGCGGTTTGTCCATCCGGCTGAGCCAAGCGTGTATGCAAATGCAGGCCTGACTTGCAAGGTAGACCAGCGTCGCCTCGTTTTGCGCCACAACGTGGGTCACGTGCCCGTCTTGCTTTTCAACGGTGGCACGCGCGATCCAGTCCGGGAAGTAATCCGAAGCCTGCTGCTGAAAAAATCCCTCATTTGATATACCGTCCGGAAACCGCTGGAGTGTCAAGGGACGATCGCGCAAGTGCGGTATCATGAATCGAGCGACAGCCGCATAGTAGGCCATCAAATCGGCCTTTGAAAAGCCGGCGGTCGCGAAGAAAAGCTTTTCCTCCCGCTCGACTTCGAACGCATATGGTCCAAACCGTTTTGTGGGCACCGTGAGACCCCCGTCACTGAGAGTATTTCTGGCTCCCAAGGATGATACGCTATTTGGTAGATGCTCCCGTGCGGTAAGTCTGGGCGTCCGGGTGTGGTCGTTTCCCTCACTGCCGGATATATTTCACCGCAACCTCGATGTGACATCCAGGCCGGCCTTACCGTATGCAGCTCCACACCATAGACTGGATTGTCGTTGCGATCTACATATCCGCGACTGTGACGATCGGCATGTGGTTCACCCGCCGGGCCGGCAGCAGCGTGGAAGAGTTCTTTGTTGCCGGCAGAACTCTGCCATGGTGGTTGGCAGGTACCTCGATCGCCGCTACATGGTTTGCCTCGGATGCTCCGTTGGCGACCGCGTCTCTCGTCCGTCAGCAGGGGATTTTCGGCAACTGGCTGTGGTGGTATGAGTCGGCCGGCATCCTGTTGCTCGTTTTCTTCTATGCCAAGCTATGGCGTCGGGCCGGGATAATTACGGACGCAGAGTTTATTGAACTCCGGTATTCGGGCAAACCAGCATCAACGCTCAGAGGCTTCGCTGCCATATATCACGGGGTGATTCGAAACTGCGTCGTTATGGGCTGGGTGATGCTCGCGATGGTCAAGTTTTCGAAGGTGCTACTTGGCTGGGAGCCCGAGTTCACACTTATCGTGTGTGTGTCGCTCGCGCTTGTTTATACGGTCGCCGCCGGACTCTGGGGAGTTATCGTGACAGACCTATTCCAATTCGTGGCAGGCATGATCGGGTCTCTCATACTCGCCGGCATCGTGCTGTGGAAGCTGGACGGGCCAACCGGGATGGTTGAGGCGATTCGGGCAACAGAGGCATTCGAACCGAGACAACTGGACGTACTACCCAATCCCCGACATATCAGCGGTTTGGAGATGGCGTCTTATCTGTGCCTGATCCTCGTGTTGTGGACACGGAGTGGTCACGACGGCTACATCGCCCAACGACTCTTTGCGACCAAGGATGAACGGCAATCACTTCTTGCCGCACTGTGGTTTAGTTTCGCCGGCACGGTTCTGATGACGTGGCCGTGGGTAATAGTTGGGCTCGGCTCGTTGGTGATCTTTCCGATTGCATCGGCCGCTCCAGCTCTTGCTGCCGACCCGGAGCTGGCTTACCCAATGATGATCGCGGAGCTGATGCCGGTCGGCCTTCGCGGCCTGTTGGTGGCCGCGTTTCTTGCCGCCTTCATGAGCACAATGGACACTCACCTCTGCTGGGGCGCTTCCTATCTGGTCACCGACGTGTATCGCCGCTTCATCAAGGCGGACGGCGGGGAACGACATTATGTCGTTGCGTCACGTATCGCTGTACTGTTTCTGGTCCTTCTCGCGGCGATGACGGCGTGGCAGATGGACTCCATCGAACGCGCCTGGATCTACATAATCGAGATAACCGCCGGACTTGCGGTCGTGTGGCTGCTACGGTGGTATTGGTGGCGGCTCAATGCTTGGGCGGAGATCTGGGCACTTGTGTCGTGCTTTGTCATTGCGAACGGTGGCGTCTGGTTGAAGTGGTTGGTTTCTGGCGGGATCGTCTCGGAATCTCTGGGCCAGACCATCCTGACCTTCTATGGGGATGAATTCAATCTCGTACGCGCCGTTTTTATTCTGACTGTTTGTGGTCTGATCTCAGTGTTGGTCGCCCTATATTCGCGGCCGACTGAAGCAGAGACGCTGGACGCCTTCTACCAAAAAGTACGCCCCGGGGGCTGGTGGGGGCCGTCGGCGGCGAGAGCGCCGGAAGTCGTCGCCGATACCGGGGCGACCAGAAAATGGATCGGCTGGTTCTTTGGCGTCCTGTTCATCTATTCCAGCATCCTCGGACTCGGGTACGTATCAACGGGCAAGTCGGCCATCGGCGTGATCTTCCTGGTGACGGCACTTGGTAGCGGTGCGGCGACGCTTAAGGCGGCAAAACATCAGGTTAGTCAATGAGAGGGTGGAATTGTTGAAAATCGTGATAGTCGGTGCAGGCAGTCGTGAGTTCGGACCTGCGATGATATCCGACATTCTGCTAAGCGAAGCGATCGGCGCTCTTGAGTGCGAGGTAGTACTGATGGACCGCGACGCGGAGAGCCTGCCCACTGCTCTCACGTTTGCCCTTGAGGCCGTCGCTAGGATGCAATCCAGGATTCGTTTTCGAGCAACGTCTGACTTGGACGACGCGCTGCGAAGCGCTAACTATGTGATTTCCGCAATCGAGGTCAACCGCTATTACTACTGGTCGCAAGACTTCCACATACCTCGTAAATACGGATTTCGCCAGGTCTATGGGGAGAACGGTGGGCCAGGAGGACTTTTTCATGCCCTGCGTAACATCGGACCCATGCTCGAGATCGCGTCAGCGATGGAACGTGCCTGCCCGGATGCGATCCTGTTGAACTTCACGAATCCCTTGACCAAACTGTGCCAAGCGCTGACAACTCTTTCTCCGATCAAAGCGATTGGTCTGTGTCATGGGGTTTATCAGGGCAAAAAGCAGATTGCACATTTTCTCGGCATGGACACCGAGAATGTGGATGCACGAGCTAGTGGTATTAACCACTTTACGTGGTTCGAAAGCATACGCGATCGTGGAACGGGTGAAGACCTGTACCCCCGATTGAAGGACGCGGAACGAAAGGCACACTGGATGGCAGAATGGGATGAGATTGCTCTCAGCCGCATCCTTCTGAGGACGTACGGTCTCTATCCATCACCAGGCGCAAATCATATCGGTGAATATGTATCGTTTGCCAGTGAGTTCTTGGCGAGCGACAAGCTGCAGTTCTTCTACGATCGACGCGAGCGCAATCCGTGGCAAACCGGCGCGATCCCTACATGGATCTACAATCTCGAAGCACATCCCACATCTACACCAATGTTTCCGGAGCAGGACGTCCCAACGATCTCGAGCGGTCGCCGGACAGCTCCGGCTCGATTGATATTCTCCGGCGAACTTGCAGTCCCGATAATGGAAAGCCTGTCCTGCGGTGTTGATCACATCCTTGACGCGGTGAACGTGCCGAACGACGGCTTTCTCGTGCCTGGCCTTCCAGAGGATGCGATCGTCGAGGTACCTGCTGAAAGCAACGGAGATGGAATTCATCCCGTGTCGATGAGTCGCCTACCCGAAGGTGTTCTTGCTATGCTGCAAACCCAGGTCAGCATTAACAAGCTACTTGTTGAGGCTTTCTCCTCTCGTGGGCGCGAGCCCCTCTTGCAGGCAATGCTTATCGACCCCAGCGTACATTCTTATCAACTCTCGGTAGAGATGATTAACGAAATGTTTCGTCTTCAGGCCGACGTGCTTCCGGAAATGACCTGGTAACCTCAGGCTCCAAGAGCCTGATGCGAGTGCTCCGAAGGGGTCTCGATTTGGCCAGCATCGAGACGTCCGCGAAGTGTTGCGTACGCTTTCTTCTGCGTCCTGAGTAGAAGCATAAGGGCAATATTCAGAACGACGATCTCGAAGAGGAAATACAGTAGTGGGAAACCACTGACGACGGAGACGAAGATCGCCAGCGTGCGGTAATTCGAGCTCAAAATCGACCACCTCCGAACAGTGGGCATGTTGACCGACCGATACAGGTCCCGAATACGCGCGAAACGTGGTCCTTCCTTTCGCCTTAGCTCTTCGAGGCGAGCCATCAAATCACTATCGTAGGCAGCGACCTTTTCTTGAATGCTGACATAAAGAAGCTGAACACGGGCGAAGATTGCTGAAATGCCTTTACGGCTTCGGAGTGCTTCTCGTATCTCGGCTGATCCGAGTACGCGGGCTGATTCCTTACCGTGCACCCAGTAGTCATAGTTTTGGCGCTGAAACTCGTACGCGCTCGACTGAGCAATATGGCTGAAACCGGCCGCGAATGCAGGTATCCACACCCACGCACCGCGATCTATCGTCAGCGCCGTCGCGATCGCCACGTATACCAAGGAAAAAGAGAGGTGGTCGCACAGCCCATCCAACACCTTTCCAATCTCACTCGTCTTTCCGGTTAGCCGCGCGAGCTGGCCGTCTGCGCCATCCATGACGTGCCAGAGAAACATACACAAGAAGCCGGCGACCGCATATTCCCACTCGCGGTAGTTGAAGTACGCCAGGGCGGCAAGCGCACCAAAGATCATTCCGAGGACCGATACAGCATTCGGATGAACGCCCACCCGCGCGAAGACGCGCACGAACGCCTTACTGACCGGGTGGACCAGATAGAGGTTTGAAAGCTCCTCAATCTCTCGCGTACGCGTTACCTGCACCGAATCAGCCATACAGGCTTCTCTTGGGCTTACAATCTCAGTCTCTGGGGTTGAGCAACTAATTTAGGTTAAATCGACCACTATCCCGTCCAAGGCTCTCGGTTTCACGCGCCCTTTGCCAGGCGCTCGATCTGGCTGCGCGTGGCTGTCAGCCCACCTCGCCGAGTTGCTTTTAGTGCGGCCGCGGCGGCGGCAAGTCGTCCCGCCCACTCTGGTTCTTCATCCTTCAGGCGAGCACAGAGATAGACGGCAAAGTAGGTGTCGCCGCACCCGGTTGTGTCCTGCAACGGGGCGGCGGGAAAAGACGGGATTTGGAAGAAGCGTCCGTTTGCAACAATACACGAGCCTGCCGAGCCCCTCGTCACGACAATATCTTTCGCGCCGTTCTGAACCAGGGCCATCATAGCCTCCCGTAACGCCGGATTCCCTGTCGCCACATAGAGCTCACGTTCTGTTAGTTTCAAGAAATCAATAGTGGGCAGCATTGCGGTGAAATTTGCGTTGCGGCCGAAGAGCACACGGTGTCCGTCCACGCGCCGAATCAGCCCCTGACCGTCCAGAGCCAACCGGCCGCCTCGCTCTCGCGCCGCCTCGAAGCAATCTGGTGCGATGTCTGTCCTTGACAACGGACCAAAGTACCACAGTAGGGTGTCATCTTGATTCAGGTCGGAAGGTCGGATCGGGCGCGCGACGGCGATCAGTTCCTGACTCCGATCGTCACCTTCGAGGTAACTATTCACGAACATGGTGGACGACTCAGACCACGAAACGCGCAGGTCAACACCTGCCTTGCGCAGTTCTGTGAGGAGAATATCTTCGTGTTCTTTCGCCAACACCGTAGAGACGTTAACGCGGCACCCCATTTGTACTGCCGCCAGTGCCGCATAGTATGGCACACCCCCCGGGCCCGTCCACTCCACCCGCTCGTCTCGGATCCTGTCGAGCGTAACGGGCCCTACGATTGACATGTCGGTCATGAATCGGAATTCTGTGGATTTCCACGAGAGGCGTACTAACTTCATCACGCTGCGTCAGCGTTCGCGCCCACCTCTCTCCAATTAGTGCTCGGCCAAGTTCTGATTGGTCGATATTTCGTCAACACGGTCCGAAAAGACCTGCATAATCAAAATGATACGACAATGAAGGACTTCATCAGCGTTGAGGAGGCGACCGACATTGTTATCTCTGCCTGCAGTTTGTGCGTGGCGGAAGACGTTGCGATCGAGGAGGCGCTGAACCGTGTTGTCGCCAAAGTCATCGTTGCAGATGCCCCGATACCTCCGTTTGACAACTCGGCGATGGACGGCTACGCCGTGCGTCACGACGACCTAGACACCTTACCGGCAAAGCTTCCGGTCGTTGGCGAGATTGCCGCCGGGGTCTGGCCCGAGGCGGAGGTTGGCAAGGGAGAGTGTATCCGGATCATGACGGGCGCGCCCATTCCGCGAGGAGCCGATTGCGTGGTACCTATCGAATGGACGGAAGAGATCGAACCGGGTAGCGTTCAGATCTTGCGGACACCTCCGCCTCACTATTCCGTTCGCCGCAAAGGTGACGATGTTGCTGCGGGAGCCGCTGTGATTCCGGAAGGCACGCTCGTAGTGCCTCCGGTAGTGGGAATGCTCGCCTCGTTGGGACGAAGCACGGTCGAAGTTCGAAAGAGACCCAGGGTGTCGATTGTCGCAACAGGATCCGAGATTGTCGATCACAGTACCCCGCCCCGGTTAGGGCAAATACGCAACTCGAACGGACCGGCTCTGGCTGCGCAAACAAGGGCGGCAGGTGGTACGGTGATCGGGTCGTCAACGGTGGACGATGAATTTAAAACGCTGCGAGCCACGATTGAGGACGCTCTTGCCGCCGATGTCGTTGTACTCTCTGGCGGCGTTTCCGTAGGTGCCTATGATCTTGTCCAGGACGCGCTGCGCGACCTCGACGTTGATCTGAAGTTTTGGAAAGTGCGACAGCGGCCCGGCAAGCCCCTGATGTTCGGAGTACGAGATGGAACGCTCGTTTTCGGGCTTCCCGGTAATCCCGTTTCCTCATCGATTTGCTTTGATCGCTACGTGCGACCGGCGCTCAATGCCATGCTCGGTCGGCGCGAGTCCGGTCGAGAGCAAAGGACCGCGGTCCTAGAGACACCCATGAAGAAGGTGCGAGGCCTTCGATACTTCGCACGAGGTGTTGCTACAGAGACAACGAGCGGGCCGCGCGTCCGCTCATCTGGGTCTCAAAGCTCGGCCGTTTATTCCGCGTTGGTGGATGCAAACTGTCTGATCCACTTGTCCGAGGAAATGGAAGATCCGGAGGCCGGCGCGGAAGTGATCATTGAGCCTCTGCGGTGGTAGCGACGGATTGGTATTGCGGCCTTTTACTTTTTCACCTTCGGAAGGTGACGGTTCGCTTGTCGTGGACGATGATTCGATCCTCGAGATGCCACTTCACCGCGCGTGCAAGTACCGTCCGCTCAATGTCTCGACCGAGTTCCTTCAACTCTTCGACGTCGTATCGGTGGTCCACTGTGAGCACGTCCTGCTCGATAATCGGGCCCATGTCCAGGTCTGCGGTAACGTAGTGCGCGGTCGCTCCGATGCGCTTCACTCCGCGATCGTATGCTTGACGGTACGGGTCCGCTCCTGCGAAGGC
Organism: Rhodothermales bacterium; assembly: GCA_041609895.1. GTDB lineage: Bacteria > Bacteroidota > Rhodothermia > Rhodothermales > JABDKH01 > JAHHLP01. The sequence continues at coordinate 2,050 of JBFIPX010000099.1, read as the reverse complement.
CGGCAAGAACGAGTGGTGTATGTTTATGATCCGATTGGGAAACCTGTCGACAAACTCTGACGAAAGGATTTGCATGTAGCGGGCCAGTACGATGACGTCGGCTTCTCCTGCGAGCAACTCGAGCGCACGGCCCTCTGCCTGAGGCTTGCGATCGGCCGACACCGGAATGTGATGATATGGAACACCGAACGCCTCGACCGACTCACGAAGGTCAGGATGGTTGCTGATTACCATCGTAATCTCTGCGGCCAGCTCACGGCGCGACCATCTCCACAGGAGTTCCATCAACGCGTGCGAATGCTTTGACACCATGACGGCGGCCTTCTTCTTGTGCGCAGCATAACTGATGCTCCAGTCCATTTCGTAGCGCTCAGCTACGGCTTCGCCAAAGGCTCGCTCCAGCACCGATCTCGAGAGGTCGAGATGAGGCGTCTGAAACTCCAATCGCATAAAAAATGTACCGCCTTCGGGGTCGGTCGAGTGTTGGTCAAGCTGCGTGATGTTGGCCCCGTGGTTGAACAGGAAGCCTGACACGGCCGCAACGATGCCGGGACGGTCGTGGCACCGTATCAGGAGTCGGGCCGTGGTTTCGGGAGACATAAGCGGTTGAACGTGCGAAAGGAGGAGAGCAGAACTGCAGCGGTCACAACAGACTGGTCAGGTGCGGTAAGACCGTTGGACCAAAACTACGCATCCGCCTGTTTACGTTCGGACACAAGACAGACCATAGAGCGGAGTGCGATTATTTAGCGCGACCCAACGGTCTGAGTCCTGGGTGATTTACCCCTAGGGGTCGCAATCTGGTCATACAGGTTCGCTTCAGCCGTTCCACGATTAGGTTGGATGCCCCCTAGTGGACCAACATCCGCCGCGATTTCGCTGGCCGGACATCCATGAACAATGGCGTCTTGAAAGCGGCACCCGCAAGCAAGCATCGCCCTGGCTCGATTGCCGGAACGCTCATCCACAGGTTCTCGTCGACCGCACCCGTCGTTTCCTTTACAGGCTGCAGGTTGGTCATCGACTTAATTTGATGAATGAACCTCGTGTTGGCCAACTCGAACATCTCATCGGGTACGTGGTTCGGCTGCTGCGAGATCAACGCCAATGCCATCCATCTCTTCCGTCCGCGGCGGCTGATCACCTGGAGATTGTCGAGTAGTGCTTTCATCTTTGAGGCAGCTGCCCGGGACACAAAAGTGTGGACCTCCTCGATCACAACGAGCACAGGCGGCCGCGGCAGTCCGTTCTCCATCGGCTGCCCACGCGGAATATCTATCACTTTTTGGAAGAGCCGCTGCAAGACGTAGGCGATTGCGAGGTTGCGACTCCGATCATCCGTTTCGGAGACGTCGAGGACACTCAATCGACTTCCTATCAGTAATTCCGATATCGGCAGTTCCGGTACGTCTTTTGTCTTGTTCCAGTCGAGGATATTTGAGTTGCCCAGATGTTGCAATTTCGAGCGGACCACGCCCGCGGTCAGTACATCGTCCGAATTAGAAAGTGGCAGCAGTCGAACGGCATTGCCGCTCAGACCCTTTGTTTCCATCAACCCGTCGATCAGGTTCTGGAGGTCATAGGGTCTGACCGACTCATCGTTGGATGCTTCTTCAGGCGCGTATAAAGCGGCTTGGCGCGCGGCCATTCCGTAAACCCGCATTTCGGCCTCAGAGAACTCGAGGATGTCGACGACGATCTCCGGGTCGAGCGCAGACAGCGGAACCTTGAAGGGAATTGGGTCAGAGGCGGCCGAGGTGCCGGAGGTAGGGTGATAAACGTGAAAATCTTTGATTCCCTCCCCGCGAAGTCCATAGTCCTCCGCAAGAATCGGCATCAGGTGTTCATCCGTCGAGGGCTCGTTCATGCGGACGTACTCCCCTTCCACGTCCACGACGACCACAGCCCATCCTGCCTGAATCGCCTCTTCCATCAGAACCTGAGCGGTGTTGGACTTTCCCGACCCTACTGTTCCAAAGACACCTACGTTACGAGGCAGGAAGTTCTTATTGTCGCTGTCCGCGGCGACGAGGAGTTCCTTGTTGCCTAC
>JBFIPX010000098.1:0-11428 GCA_041609895.1 Rhodothermales bacterium | reverse complement strand
TGGCACACACGGGACTGGATTCGAAGAATCCCATGGTGTCGGCGACCGAGACCTTACTGAGTGTTTGCGCTTGGAGGTTATCCACTCCGAGCGATTCGTATACACTTTGCATTATCTCTGAGGCTGGCGTCTTCACACCCCCGGTCTCCAATCGCGCCGCATCTTCTTGCCGAATTGTTTGCAGCACCTGGGCCACCTGACCCTGCAACTGCGTCTTGCTGTTCGCTGTTACCACGGTTGCTGCTGCGACGCAGTAGCCGAAGTCAGTATCGGATTCGATTCCCGTATCCGTTGCGGTCGTACTGTTGAAGTCCAGCACCTCGATCAGGACTCCGTCCCGGTACACGACGAAGAGCATTGCGGTTGTGGATGGGTTCTCCCAACCCAGCTCGATTCGGTCCTCGAAATCGTTGTCGGTTGCCGTCAGGTTCGTCGGTTCAAGCACGACGGCGCGTCGCCCGGGAGTCGGCGCGCACGTGGTATCCGAATAGGCAGGGTCCAGTGGGTCGGCCTTGCTGAACGCGCCCACGCAGTAGTTATAAAGGGCGCCCTGGGCGGCTGAAAAATCGTTGTACTCTTCCGTGTCCGCATCGAGTGTTGCGAGCAAGAGATCGTCTCGAAAAAGCTGGAAGCCGTCTTCGGTATCGGTCGTGTCTGACCACGTGATGGATACGCGATCGTCAAAGACGTGGTCTGTTGCCGCGACGTCCGCGGGCGGAGCGAGCCCGCCCGCCATCCCCGCGTCACACGCACGTACGGATTCGACTCCGCCTCCAAATGCTGCGACGCAGTACGTGTTGGGCGGAGATGGTGCTGTGAGGTGAGTGAAGGACGTGTCGTCAGCCTCCACAGCCCCGACTAGAAGTCCATCGCGATAAATGCGGTAACTATCCTCCGCATCCGTGAGGTCGTTCCAGCTCACCACAACGCGGTCATTGTATTGACCGTCCGTGGCACTCACGTCTCCAGGAGGCGTGAGAAATCCGCGCCATCCGTCGTCCATCTGGCGCGTCGAGAGCAGCGACTCGAAGTCTGTGCCGGGCGTATACATGCCATCGCCATTGACATCCTCGAAGGCCGCTATTCGGTAGTCATAAAACTGGTAGCCAATGACGGCCATTCGATCTGCGTATGACGTGAGGTCGGCTCCCACTTCACCACGAAATTCGGCGACGCCCGTCGGAACCCAGGCAGCGCCAGGATCCATGTCCATGAGGGTCACGCTATGGTCGCCCACCGCATCAGGCGCCAGAACACCTCCCTGAACGTCCATGGGCCAGTAGCTGACAAGGCCTGGCTCGTCGCCCGTGAGAAGCAGTAGCTTGCGGTCGTCGACCTGCTCCTCTGTGAGCGCGGTATCCCAGTAGCGTACCTCGTCGAGGTCTCCGTGAAAGTGGCCGCGACTCCGCGTCGAGCCCTGTGATTCCTCGCGACCGAACTCCAGATCCCCAAACGGCCGAAAGGTAGATGGAAGCACATCCGTGGCGATCCGCACTCCGTCTCGATATATGAATCTCCTCAGGTTCGGTGAGTCGTAGGCGATGGCCCAGTGGTGCCATAGACCGTCGTTCGGATCGGGGTACGTAGCGACAAGCGCATTCGTGCCAAATCGGAAGATTAATTGCCCGGAGGAACTGAAGCCGACTTCAAGGTCATCGTTGACCGGGTCGCCGTTGGGATTTGACTCTACATTGATCACGATGTCGGACGTCGTCGTCGTGGCGCGTCTCGCCCAGAACTCGAACGAGAAACTCTCGTCCAGCGCCACCTTCCCATCGGTTTGAACAAAGTCGTTGTTACCGTCGAAGCGGAGGGCGTTGCCCGCGTCCCGATAGATGTTGAAACCGCCCTCGATTTCCGACTGATCCGACCATGAGGTTTGGACAAGGTCTTCGTACAAACCATCCGTCGCGTCAAAACTGGTCGGTGCGGCGATGAGTCGCATTCCGTCGTCACAGCCGATGAGCACCGCAGGGGAAGTGGCAGACACGACGGATACGCAATACTCGTACGTGACGTGCGGAATCGCCGAGAAGTCCTCGTAAATCGTCTCCGAAGGAGCGGCGATGGCGAGGAGAGTATCATTGCGGGAAATGTGGAACGAGCTCGTGCTTTCGACAGGTAATTCAGTAGACCACAAGAGCTCGACGCGATCTTCCAACGTGGTACCGGGGCTGGGCCCCGTCGCTCGAACACTGTCGACGGCGCTCAACGCCAGACGGACACCACTCGGTGACGCCGATGTGGAGGCATTAGTGACCGGAGCGAAGCCAGATAGGATCAGAAGACAGGAAGTAACAATCGACAACAGTAGCGTACGCGACGACATAAGCTCGCTCCTCCACAAGGTGATAGAGCGAAATGGCGCGACGTTACGACGTGCTAGCTGCCGATGCCTTTACCGCTCCGAGGATTTGAAAGGCTCAGTCGCTGCTGCCAGAGAAAGAAACGGCAGAAAGAAGAGCGACCCAGATAGACAGGCACTGAGGCCAAGAACTGCCTGGCGACAATGGCAAGAAATTCTGATGAGCATCAGGTATATAGCGCTTCGGAGCTGCAATGTCAAAGAAAGGTGCACCATTGCAGTGTGCTCGAAGAGCCGGCAAATACGTCTTTCCGCTACCGGTAAAGATCGAGAATACTTTGGATCCAGGGGCCCTCGCCAGCCCTTTTGGGCGACAACGTTTCAGGCGAGTCCTACCGGATCTTGCCTTGGACTCTTAGTTGATGCACCGACGCACGCAAACACATCGACGACACACGCGCACCGTGCTCGCGGCTTCGCGACGTTACGGTGTTTGAGGCTGTACGGCAACTCGGGCCAACGGAGGAAAGCCTGAATCGCAGGAGGCCCTTGACCGATTCCAACGGCGTTTCGTGGGGGCGGTCCATGCTCTTTCTACACGGTTCGATTCGATGATATTCCTTGACAAAGAGGTCTCGGGCGCGTAGTTACTCGCTGCAGTCGGGGTGGCTCTCTGGTGGCCGCTCTTCCACGTAATTCAATCCTGGTCCAGTCATGAATGGTTTCACCCGAAGAGGCTTATTGGCGATTTTTGCCGGTACCGTGTCGATCGCTGTTTTGGGCGTCGCGCCCGTTCTCGTCTCAAGCATTGACGACGCGGCCGACGTCAAGAAGGAGTTCTACGCTCACGTCGCAGCAGCTCAGGCTGGAGACGTGGACGGATATTTACAACGACATCATCCCCAGCTCTCGAGGTTCGACTTCGGTGGGGGCGTCTTGAAGGAGTTCGCTTCGCGAGAGGAGCAGCGGGCCGAGGCGGCGGCCAACATCGAAGGTGGTCTCTTCTCGATGATCGAGGTGCGAGATCTGCACGTCAAGACGTTCGGCGGCCACTCCGCGGTGTTGGCGTTCTATCTCGGAATTACCTCGCCGGGCGGTCCGACGGTGTGGACGCGGCGAAGCGAGACGTGGGTCAAGGAGAACGGGCAGTGGATGGAGGCGCACGGGCACTGGTCGGACCTGTAGGTACAAGTGTCAGTGCGGCAATTGACGACGCCCCGGAGTCTTTCTCCGGGGCGTTTTTCGTAGAGACTCATGTTGGAAGGGCGCACGCGCGTGCCGACGGTGCCGCCGGGCTGCTCGGATAATGATCCGGATGCACTTTGGCGCTATGTGGCAAGCGTCTTGAGGGGCCCGGGACTACTCAGTGACATTGGCCAATCACCGAAACACTTGGTTATTACTACACAATTCCTTAACAAGCACAATCCAGCCGTCGTATTGACGGTTAGCATTTTCGCCTTTGCCGCCGCGTCTGGGTTTTGGTGACACTGGTGCACAATTCCGTTTATGTGTGATCGTGTTTTGGCTGGCCATTTGAGGGATTCGTCGTTGCAGGGCTATTAGAGTGTCGTCGCTTGTCGATTGGAGGCGACGCGCATCGAGGTGGGCCCGGTATCTGGGTTGGTGACTGAGAAGGGACTCGACGAGTCCTCATACCCTCAACAGTTCGCAAACCGGAGACTCAGATCATGCAACGAGTCGCAATCATCTCAATTGTTTTCAGCCTGGTCGTCTTCGTCGGTATCGGCGGATGCGACAGCTACTCACCCGAAATCGAAAGCGTCGAAGCGACGGCACTTTCGGCTAACGCAAAACGCAGCCCGACCAAGACTCGCCACCTTGAAGGGACGGTCATCGGAACGTCGGTAGACATTCCGGAAGACCCGGCGGTGGAGTGTGACCCTCCGGTCGGCCCCATTACGAGTCCGATCGGGATTCAAATGACCGGACCGATCAGACACCTCGGCCTGACCACACTCTCGAGTACAGCTTGCCAGGTGTTAACGGGAATTGCATTTCCAAGTGCTTTTCTACGTGGATTTGACGGACTGGGCACGCTTGAAGCCGCCAACGGAGACAAGATCTTCGGAAGCAGTGAGTACGAGGGCGTGATCAACCTCAACTGCTCCGCGCCCAGCGCTTTCACAGGCGTCCTTTCTGTTACTGGCGGTACCGGAAGATTTGCGGGCGCGGTGGGCACGATCAATTGGTCAGGCACGCAGGTACCGTCCGCATGCCCGCCGGATTCGGAGCCTCCACCGCTTACGCTGGAAATCGATGTCGACGGGACGATCGAACTTCCTCATTAGGGTTGCGGCTTCAAGTGGGGGGTGGCACGACTTGTCAGCGGTCCGGCGAAGTCACTTCGGTAACGGCGTGCGGCAACGCGCCGCCAAAGAGACACAAAGTCGATCGACTCCGCTGAAGCGACCATACAACATCTGCGGCCAAAGAGAGAATGCGTTCACATTGGCGGACCTAGAGCCGGCTCGCCATTGAGCAGTCAACGTGTCGCCACGATTCCGTTGTCGACAAGCCGCTCGAGGAAATCATTGACGTGCTCTCTCGCACTCTTCTCATCTACGTCAAATCTGGCTACGACGTCCAAAACGATGTCATCCAACAAGTCTCCCCGCTGTATCCCATCCCAGATGGCAGAACCAGTCTCGTTGATGGTGTAGTATTGCCTGGTCGTCAGGTTCAGAAGCACCGATTCGCCGTCATCGAGCTGACTAGAGACGATGTCGGGGTTAAGTACGAATTCCATATTCGGCGACAGAGTACTATTGCAGGCGACGCGCGCCCGAGCAAATTCTATTAACTCCGGAAAAGAACGGCTACGCTTGACGTAGCGTCGCCGTTTCGTTATCTACATCATATGATTTCGTACCCGGGAAGTCCATAGGTTGATTCGCGCCTCGGCCGGGTTACTTTTTTGATGGAACAAAATCGAGGTTACGACCATGCACGGCAAACCAGAGTCTGACGCGCGGCCCAAAGATCAAAAGGCCGACAAAGTTACCGAGAAGAAGCCGTTCGTAAAGCCGAAGCTCGTCAAGGAAGAGAAGTTGGAAGTGGCGACCGGGTTCTTTGGGTCGTTCTCGCCGTGATGTCATGACTTGCCCGGTCCATCCGGGTAGCGCCGACTACCTTCCTTCGACGTCGAGTGTGGAAAGCTCTTGTTCTTTCCTGGTCCACGGCACGCTTCTGTCCGTTGAATTCGATAGTCAGCCGATTGCGGAACGGGTCAAGCGCATTCTTGCACAGTACTCTTTTCGAGAGGATGACACCGTGACGACAAAGGCGCCACTTCGGTGTCGCCTGTCGACGCAGGGATCTGTCACGGTACCGGACAGCGGGTTCGACTGCGGTACAGAGAGTGGTGTGCGAGGCATCGAGGCAGATGGGAGCATCTATCTGATATCGGAGGGCCATACGTTTCACCTGGAACCCAGTCTCGGTCGATTGGATGGCATCGTTCCCGCGCATGCGGAGGAGTTTCGGGAGGACGTACTGATGTACGCGTTGCTAGCCTTGATGCGGCTTAAAGGCTCCTTCGCGTTACATGCTGCTGCCATGAGTCGCGGAACTCTAGGGCTCTTGATTGTCGGAGAGAGTGGTTGCGGAAAATCGACACTCGCTCACAGTCTGCTACGGGAGGGCTGGGGTTACGTCTCTGACGACGCTGTGCTGCTTCGGATCGGTCGGGAAGGCGTCGAGGCGCTGACCCTCAGGCGGGCGTTGCGATTGGTCGAGCATCGGCCCGCCGCGCAGGCTCAGGACGCACACCGGCATACCGGCACCAAGCGGCAAATCGATGTGGTCGCGGAATATCCAGACCAAGTGCGTGACATGTGCAAGCCCGATCTTATTCTTTTTCCTCGCGTCGCGAATCAGACGGAAAGTGAGTTTGCTAGCATCGATCGTAAACAGGCGCTCCAGGGTTTGGTGTCGCAAAGCGTCTCCTTCATGCTCGGCCGCTCGTCGGGCGCGAGTCATCTGGAGATGTTGGTGCAGCTCTTGCACCAATCCAGTTGGTGGCGAATGAATGCCGGGGCGGATGTATTGAGGAGTCCGCGTCGGATCAGCAATCTGATACAATCCTTCCACCCTTCAGCGTAGGTTTCTACACGATCTCGGGAGAAGATAATGGGCGCGAACGGTCAAGGAGTAAAGATCATTTTTGAACTCACGAACGTGTGCAACTTCGGCTGCACGCACTGCATTCGGAACGAGCACGGACCAGCGGACTACCTGGAGCTCGATGTCATCGACAAGGTGCTTGCCCAAGCCACGTCGTATCAGGATGTGACGTTCGTCGCGTTGACCGGTGGCGAGCCGACGTTGCACCCGTCGTTTGAAGCCGTGCTCGACGTGATCGCCAAGCACGATCTCAAGTTCGGTTTTGTCACGAATGGCTGGCATTTTACGCGTAAGACGTTTGGTCAGGTCGCAGCCCACCTATCCAGGCTCGAGAGTGTCACGTTCAGCATCGATGGGGCGACGGAGGAAACACACGACGCCATCCGGCGCCGAGACGGATCGTTCCGACGTCTCATGGAAGCCATCACCCTGTGCCGTGCGAGAGGAGTTTCGTACCACGTAAATTTCGTCGTGACCCGCGCCAATCGCACGGAGATCGAGCAAATGGCGCTGCTGACCAGCGGCCTTGGCTGCACGCGGCTATTCTTCGGGCATTGCCAACCTACTCCGGACGCCATCTCGGCGGGACTCGTCCTGACGGCCAAAGAACGACGAGAAGTGGAAAGTGAAGTTGCGCAACTCCAGTCGGCACTTCGGATGCAGATCTTGTTCGCGGGAGACCACTACTCGACATCTCTCTTTCACCAGTGTGATCAGTTGCGGATGCGGGAGTTCAACGTCGATTGTCGTGGACGCCTGACCGCCTGCTGCATGTTGTCGAACTACCGGGGTGGCGAATCAGATACAGACATCATCGCCGACTTGAATCGCGAGAGCTTTTTCGAAGCTCACAAGCGACTCGTTGAGAAGATCGCGATGATCAACGCGGAAAAGATTACCCGTTTCACGACGGGGGCGGTGCGGGGAATCGACCACTTCATATGCTCACATTGCCTGGATCACTACGACAAAGTCCCCAACCTCGAACAGATCTTGGAGCCATCAGCATCTACGCCCGTGACATCGGCTTGACGGTGCCAGGACGCGCAGCCCATGCAAGAACCGCATTCCGTCGCTATTCGTGTGGCGCAGCCGAGCGACACGGAAGCACTAATAGAACTATACCGGGCATTGCTGGCACAGCAGAGCGAATTCGACGCCGGTTGGACGGAGACACGAGACTTCGACTGGCAGGGTTACATTGATGGCATCTTGCGGTCTGATTCCCAGATCATACTGACGGCCGTCAGCCAGCGTGAAATCGTTGGTTTCGCGCACCTTCGAGTGCGATCGAGTCCGGACCGCAGAGTGTCGATTCTGCGCCGACTAATACGGAGGATACGCACGTCTACCGGCCGACCTATTGTAACCTCCCCATACGGGTACATTGAAAGCGTCATCGTAAGGCCTTCCGATCAACGAAAAGGAATAGGTCAGCTCCTGATGACGGACGCCGAGTCATGGTTCGCGTCCCGGTCTGTTTCAAGAGTCGAAACAAGCTACTATAGCGACAATGACGGGTCGCGGGCGCTCCTTAATAAGATGGGCTACAGGATGCACCGCGTGATGGCGGTGAAATCAGTGTCTGGGGACGCGTATCCGTCGAAATAGCACCACCGTCGTCTCAAGAAGGTTTGCAATCCTCCGACAAGGTAATCCGTTGGTAAACGTACGCGGATACGATTGATTGGTCGGGATCTGGATCAGACGGTGGGTCGACCTGCATTCGGCTTATCAGCTGAAGCTACATCCCTCGCCATGTCCCGATACCGGCACAGCGCATTCACCGGCCCAGCAAGTCTGCCGTCTCGGAATCGCCCGTTTGCCTCATGGCGATTGCCACCAGCGCGGACGCCCAGGGGTTTGGCAGATTGGATTTCATGAGCGATTCCGAAGCGGCTTCGCACTCGGAAAAAAAGGACCCCAAAATCAGATTCTGCGAACCGATGTTTCCGACTACAACTGATTGTAGACCTGGTTTAGGTCATTTACCGTTTCACCCGCCTTTCCAGCGCCAAAAACGCAATGAGGTGCCGCATGAAACGGATCTTTGGTCGCGTGACCCTCTATCTCGGTGTCTGCCTGACGGTCATCGGATGCGAGTCCGCTTTCGGACCCGAACCCGAAGACAGCGCCGTATCCGAGTTATCTGCCGTGCGGGGTGAGACCCTGCAAAAGAACGGAGTCGTGCACTCCGTCACCGGTACGGTCCACCACTTCGACCACGGCGACTTTCACACCCTGACCAACAGCCTGATCAAGCACGCCGACGGTACGGTGAGCGGGCAGATTCAGAGTATTGCGAGGAACTCCGGCCTCTTCATTCATGCTGTTCCGGTTTGTCTGCGGGTGGAGGGGAATAAGGCCTGGGGTGCGGTGGTCGTTACAAATTCCAATGTGCCCCAGCTCGTTGGACTCGGCTTTGGACAAGCCGTCATTGACAACGGACAGGGTGCCCACGCCCCTGCCGACCGGTTCAGCGGACCTTTCGGACCGATCGGGAACGCGGCAGCCTGGTGTGACAACCCGGTTCCAGATGTGGACCCGTTCTTCCGTGACATCGAGCGTGGAAACCTACAGGTGAGGTAGGGAGGCACGCGTTTCTATTCTTTCTTGAGGCCCCGATCATGCGAACGTCTCCTTTCCGTCATCTCGTTGAGCAGCGACGCCGTTGTCACTCCGTACAGGCACCCGGAGACGTGTTCACCGCCCGCCGCGTTACCTTCCGATGGCTTCACGGCAAGGGCCTCGGCAGCTTGGCAGTTGCGGTCGCTTTGATGGCATATTTAGATCCCTGTCTTGCCCAGTCGTGGTCTTCAGCCACCGCCATGCCTACAGCGCGAACGGGACCTGCCGTCTGCTCGGTGGACGGCTTTCTATATGCGATCGGTGGCGGCGCGTCGTCGGGTACACTCCAGACGGTTGAGCAGTACGACCCGTCGACGGGAACGTGGTCTGCAAAGTCCGACATGCCGACCGCGAGATGGGCCGCCGGGTGTGGGGTCGTGGATGGCAAGATCTACGTCGTAGGCGGATCGAGGACGGCTTCAACATCTGGCGTGTCACTAGTGGAGATGTACGATCCGGCAACGGACTCTTGGTCGCACGTTTCGTCCGGCGGTCCGGCACATATTGGCCAAGCGGTTGTCGCCGTCGGCGGCCGTATCTACGTGGCAAGCAATGTTCTCAGCGAATACGATCCGATGACGGATACCTGGTCGGCCACATCAGCGGCACCCGACGGAAACTGTTTCAACTTTCCGGGCGCCGCCGTAATGGATGGAAAGATCTATCTCGCAGGCTCGGATCAAATTTGTATCTATGATCCAGGCTCGGACAGTTGGACGCTAGGAGCTGCGATTCCGTCCAACAAGTCCGCGGTGTCGATGTCAGAGTTTCAGGGTAAGCTGTATCTGATCGGAGGCATGTCTGCGAGTTCGGCTGTCCAGGTCTACGATCCGGCGACCGATACGTGGGAGTTGAAGTTAGGGGAGTTGCCGACCAGCCGAGCGTTCGTTGCTTCGGAGATTGTCGGCGGGACACTTTACGCCGTTGGCGGGCAAAGGAACGCGTTCCTGTCCAGCGTGTCTGCCGTCGTTGAGGTGTTCTCCTCAGGAGCGACGGACACGGATCCGTCGGCAGACTTACCGGCCGCGTTCGTCCTCTTGCAGAACTATCCGAATCCGTTCAACCCTTCGACGGCCATCTCATTCACGCTACCGCAGTCTGCCGACGTAACGCTAAAGGTGGTTGATGTACTCGGCCGTCAACTTCGCGTTCTCGCATTGGGGTTCAAAGAACCAGGAAACCATGACGTGATGTTTGACGCTATCGGGCTGCCGTCGGGGACTTATTTCTACCAACTGCAAGCGGGACCTGTGTCGGAGACGAGACAGATGGTGGTGTTGAAGTGACCAGAACTGCAGAAATCACTTGCCTTACTCGCGCCTCGGCGAAGGGCATCACAAATTTCTGTTCCAGCGTTCGGCGGAATTCATCGAGCACATCTTCCGACGATACCGGCTGAAGCATGACCCGGCAGGCCAACAGCTTTCCAGTTAGGGGCTGCCTTTCATATGACCAGCAATGGGGCGTCTTATGAAAGGCTGGCGATCATATGGTCGTGCTTAAAGGGGCGACCGCTACCCAGCCGACTACCGGCACATCGCGGGAGCAGCTTGATCTCGATTGGCGCCAGATGTTCTCGCTCGCATGGCCGCGACGCTCACCTGCATGCAGATGCCTTGGCCACAAAACTGAGTAGACATCTTCGTCGGAAAGATTGCCTGCCGACTGAAACTACTCGGCGTCGGGCAACTCTTATTAACTTGAGTGGTATTACCAGCGATACCATATGTAGATCTTGCGGATTGTCCTAGACACCAATGTCCTCGTTTCTGCGATTCGATCCCGCCGCGGCGCGTCGTTCAAACTGCTGTCGCTCGTCGACTCGGGTCGGTTCACGGTTGCGCTGTCGGTGCCGTTGGTTCTGGAATACGAGTCCGCAATGTTGCGCGCCAGCCGTGACGTCCGACTGCCCAAGCGAGTTGTGACCGACGTTCTCGATTACCTGTGCAAGGTTGGGCATAGACAGGAGATATTCTTTCTGTGGCGACCGCATCTTCGGGACGCGAGAGATGACATGGTACTGGAACTTGCTGTCGCGGCTGCCTGTCACGGCATCGTCACGTTTAATACGAGAGATTTTGCAGGAGCCCGGGGATTTGGACTTAACGTGTGGACGCCTGCCGGATTTCTTGACGAAATAGGATACCAGAGATGAGCACCCTTAGTCTTCGATTACCGGAATCGCTGCACGACCGCGTGCGCAAGCTCGCCGAGGCCGAAGGCGTGTCCATCAATCAGTTTATCACCACAGCTGTTGCTGAGAAGATGGCGGCACTGATGACCGAAGATTACCTGGGGTCGCGAGCCGAGCAGGGAAGTCGCGACAAGTTTCGGAAGGCACTTGAGCGT
>JBFIPX010000097.1:0-11688 GCA_041609895.1 Rhodothermales bacterium | reverse complement strand
CGATTCCAGCCTGGCGAGCTTGAGCGCATGCTGCTTGCCAAAGAGTTTGCCTACGCGAACGTACCGTACCGTCTCAAACCATTTGAAAACCTTGTCCAGGATCCCCACCGGACCATCGACTTCGACGATGAGCTGGAGGCCGTCATAGAGGCGCGGGTCAAGGAAGTCGGTGCGGACGGACGCCTTGTATGGAATGGTGACGGTGAAGTCCGCCGTGCCAGTTTGCTCGAGAAGCTGCTGGTCTCGGTTCTTACCAAGTTCTCGAACTTCATCCCAGAAGCGGGGATCTGGCTGAATACGCAGCGGCCGGAGTGGAATGATGCGAACAATGCGCTCGTCGGATACGGTGTGTCGATGGTCACACTGTGTTACCTGCGGAGGTTCTTGAGCTTTCTCCAGGATCTTCTTGAAAACGTTGATTGGGACGCGGTTCAAATCAGCGAGGCTGTTGCTCGTTTTCTGGCTGACCTGACCGAGCCTTTGCAGTCGCACAGCAATTTGCTCGATACCGGGTTGTCGGATCAGGATCGCTGGCGGGTGCTCAAGGCGGTCGGCACGGCCGGCAGCAGATACCGGGAGAGCGTCTACCAGCCGGACCTTGATTCCACGACTTCGTCAGTCAGTCGCGCAGACATCCTCGCGTTCGTCAACATCGCCCTGGCGTGGACAGATCAGTCGATTAGGGCCAACCGCCGGTCGGACGGTCTCTACCACGCCTACAATTTGATGGAAGTAAAGGATGATCAGGTGTCGGTCTCATATCTGTATGAGATGCTCGAAGGTCAGGTTGCCGTTCTGAGCAGCGGCCTGCTGTCTCCAGGCGAGGCGGTTGAGGTGCTTACAGCTCTCAAGAACAGCGCGCTATTCAGATCGGATCAGTACAGCTACTTGCTCTACCCTGACCGTGACCTGCCTCGCTTCCTTGAGAAGAACCGTATCCCGGATGAGGCCATCGCGGGCTCGCTTCTACTTTCGCGACTCGTGGAAGCAGGCGATCGGCGCCTCGTGGTGATGGATGTCGACGGGTTGACCCACTTCAACGGCACCTTTCGGAACCGGCATGACGTGGATGACGCCCTGACTTTGCTGGCGAAGGAGGGTTTCACACAGGTTGACGCGGAACGAGAACAGATCCTGGACCTGTTTGAGAGTGTCTTCGATCACCGGTCGTACACGGGGCGGTCGGGCACGTTCTTCGGCTACGAGGGTCTTGGGTGTATCTATTGGCACATGGTGTCCAAGTTGTTGCTCGCGACGGCCGAGACATACGCTCGCGCCGTCCGTGAGGCAGCTGACGAAAAGACGCTGGCCGCCCTTGTAGAGCACTACTACGAGATTCGTGCGGGCATCGGCCTCAACAAAGGGCCTGAAGTTTTTGGAGCGTTTCCCACCGATCCCTATTCGCATACACCGGCCAATGCCGGTGCCAAGCAGCCGGGAATGACCGGCCAGGTTAAAGAGGATATTCTCGCTAGATGGGAAGAGCTCGGAGTTGCTGTGGAGGATGGATGTCTTTCTTTTTCTCCCTCGTTGCTGCGTTCTTCAGAGTTCTTGAACGCGGCGGGTGAATTTGAGTACTTCGACGTAGGCGGAAACCACCGGCGCATCGGCCTGAAGGCCGGCGAACTGGCCTTCACGTATTGCCAGGTGCCCATAACTTACCGGTCATCGGGAGCCAACCGACTCAGGGTATCGGTACGGGAAGGAGACGATATCGAGGTTCCGGAGCTTGCACTGGATCGCCGTCTCAGCAGTGCACTGTTTGGCCGTACTGGCGAGATTACTTCGATCTGCGTAGAGTTCGCCCCAACATCGTAGGCGCTCCATGATGGCGACCTCACCACAATGTTTGCTTTTCATCAATAGTCAATAACAATCGATCGACCAATCGTGTGGATGTCATCTAGATCTTTTCTTGCTTGCCTTGCGGCCGTGCTGGCCGTTTCTGCAACTGTGGTCTTCGGTCAGACCTGGGAGCCCGTGTGGGAGGACCAATTCGACGTTGACGGTGCGCCGGATCCTACAAGGTGGACGTTTGACATCGGCGACGGTTGCGCTACGTCGGCCGGGTGCGGCTGGGGAAATGAGGAGGCACAGTACTACACGGATCGTACAGAGAATGCGCGTGTTGAGAGTGGAAGTCTGGTCATCGAGGCACGTAAGGAGGACTTCGGGGGGCTGGGTTATACGTCGGCCCGACTGAAAACGGATGGTATCGTTAATTGGACCTATGGTCGTTTCGAGGCGCGCATGAAACTGCCTGGCGGGAGGGGCACCTGGAGCGCGTTCTGGCTGCTGCACTCGACAGATGGCTACAGCGACGGCGGGTGGCCAGACAATGGAGAAATCGACATTGTCGAACATGTTGGATCCAGTCCCGACGAAGTTTTTTCTACAATCCACACCAACAAGTACAACGGTCTGGTATGTTGCGGCGATCGCACGGTCACCACACCGGTCTCCGATGCGGTCTCTGCGTTTCACCTTTACGCGGTGGAGTGGTCGCCGGATAAATTGGAGTTCTTTGTGGATGATGTCAGCCATTACACGTACTCAAATGAAGGTGTGGGTGCGACGAGCTGGCCGTTTGACCAGCCATTTCACATCCTTCTGAATCTCGCTATTGGCGGCACCACGGGAGGGCAGCAGGGCATCGATGATTCGATCTTCCCGGCACAGCTGATTGTCGATTATGTGCGCGTGCTGAAGCTCCCGAACGCCACACCCGCCGTTGCGCTAACGAATCCAACGGGCGGCGAGCAATTTGCGCAAGGAAGTTCGGCGGTGCTGTCGGCCGATGCGTCTGACATAGACGGGACGGTCGACCGCGTTGAGTTCATGCAAGGCGGTGCAGTTCTCGGTGAGGTCACTTCGGCTCCCTACGAGCTCGAAATCGACAATCTGCAGCCAGGATGCTACGACCTGAGTGCGCGAGTTGTTGACGACGAGGGTCGGAGCGCCACATCGGATACCGTTTCGATCACCGTTGGCGGGGGCTGCGCGCCGGGTCCATATCTAATGCGACCTGCGGCGATTCCCGGTAGGATCGAAGCGGAGAACTTCGATTTTGGAGGTCCCAACGTTGCCTATCGGGACGCCGATGCTAATAATCGTGGCGGGCTCACGTTTCGCGGTGATGAAGCGGTCGACGTAAGTCGGACGCTCGATCTCGATCGCGGCTTTAACGTGTTCGGGATCAATTCGCGGGAGTGGCTGACGTACACGGTCGACGTGGAGACCGGGGGTTTGTACGAAATCATAGCACGGGTGTCCTCGAATCTCGGGTCGGGGTCGATGCGGCTTCGTGCCACCAACCTCGACACGGTCCTGACTTTTGATTCGGATGGGGGACCACAACCTCAGATGTGGGCGTCCCCGCGTCTGAATCGCGTGCCTTTTGAGGCGGGTGTCCAGCAGCTGCGTATCGACATGCTGTCGGCAGGCTGGCGGCTGAATTGGTTGAACTTCCGGCTGCAGTCGGCGACTTCTTCGGAGGCAGATCCGTTGAGTCCGACATTCAGGCTCGGGCCGAGTTATCCGAATCCTGCTTCCGCCGAGGCTCGAATCGCTTATGAAATCCCGGCTGCGGCGGACGTTCGCATTGATATTGTAGACGTCATAGGCCGGGTCGTTGCGACTCCCGTGGACGGTGCGAAAAACCGAGGCAGGCATGATCATCTGCTTCGCGTGGCGTCGTACCCGGACGGGATCTACTTCGTGAGGATGGTATCAGGCGATCAAGTGCGGGTCCAGCCGATTGTGATCACGAGATAGTTGGAAAGCGCGAATTCGAGACAGTTCGAGCGGTTGATTGAGGGCAGAGGTAATCTGGGAATGGGTTGACAGGACGATGTCACTTCGTTAACTTTGTGAAAAGGTTTTCATGAGTCGCCATTCGGCGGTCTCAGGACCACCGTCCGGCTGCCCCTTGTAGTTCGGACAGTGTTAAGCGGGCTTTCTTGGCCCGTCAAGTTCAATTCAAGGAGGTTGCTATGACAGCAAACGTTACGGGCCGTCTAGTGCTCGTCGTCAGTCTCATCGGAGTTTTCGGCCTGAGTGCCGGAAATGCTTTTGGGCAGGCAGAGCCGCTTGGCGACGAATTCATCTTTTTCGTCAACGGCTCAAATCTGGTCGTACCCGACCCGTGGACAAACACGACCGCCGATCCGGACGACGCGTCTAACACCGTGGCCCAGTTTGATTATGCCGGTTGGGCAGCGGTTGGCTGGCGCTGGGACGGCGCCACAGGCGTGGACATGAGCGCAAACACGGGTGACACGCTGTACGTTCGCCTGCGCTCGTCTACGGCGAACGCGGGACTCCGAGGTGACGGAACGTTCCGACTGGCATTCTTCGACTCGATCGACGAGTCAGCGGCAGATGAAGCTGATCAGGATCATGAGATGCGTCTGGTCTGGACCCTTCCGCAGTGGGTTCACGACGACACGTGGCATGATCTCGCCATCCCGCTGCCACCTACGACGCGCCCCGAACTGGATTCTGCGCGTGTAGATAAGAATGTCGACGGCACCCCAATTGCTGCTCCCCTCGATTCATTGGCCAAGTACTGGGTCTATGGCGGGGCTTGGAGCAACTCCGGCGGAGGCTTCGGCATCTGCCTCGCGCCCAATTCGCTCGACCCGAAAGCGATTCCGGCCGCCCCGTGTGAAGACCCGCTGTTCAGAGAGTTCTCGTGGGATGCGGTTCAGTTTGTCGGCGTGCACTTCGATAACAACTCAGGTGGCGGCCCGATCTGGCTCGATGATGTCTATATCGGCGGCCCGAACACCGATATCTCGTCGGCCCAGGATCCGTCCTCGCCAGTGACGAGCGCATCGGCCTCTCCTGACGGACCTGTCAACGTCGTAACGTGGACTCCGGTCAACGATGCTGCGAGTTACAACATCTACTACAGTGACGAGCCGATCACGAGCTTGCCTAAGGCAGGCGGTGGCATAGCGTTGGGCGCTACGGTCCCGGCGACCACCGAACCCCTGGAGGTGAGACACGAACTCGAAGTGCCGCATCCGTCGCTCGCCGCTGGCGAGATCCACTATGCGGTCACCTCATTGAGTGGGTTCGGCGTTGAGAACCAGGACGTTTCGGCCAGCGGAACTTCAGTTGTCAATCCCGATCTCGCTGTTCAGGAGTTGATCCCGGTGCTGACCGAGGCCGAGGCGAATGCGATTTTCGACGACATATCGGCGGGCAACGTTACCGATGCCAACTTCCCGGCTGAGTCAAGCACGTTCCAAATCAACGAGGATAATTGGTTCTCGGGCGATACGGGCACCGACTTCGTTAGCAACGCAGACATGTCACTGAATGCGCGTTTTGGGGTCGGACCGGACATCGGCGGCGGTGCTGAGATGTATCTCTACGCTGAAGTCACCGACGACGCGAATGGGTTCCTCAGTGAGTCCACGCCGGGTGGCGACGGATGGCAGTATGACAGCATCCAGATCAACTGGGGATCATATGAGGTGCCGTGGATCGACGGATCGAGCCATCCCAACATGTTGCGTGGCGATGAGCCCGACTATCAGTGGACGATCACGGTCGCATCGGACGATCCGGCGAGTGGCAGCATTTCGCAGTCCATGCCGCAGGGTAACGGAACGGTCTTCTCCAACGGAGTAGACAGCCCCGTGGAAGGCGCACTCCTGATTGCGGAGAACCTTGATCTCGGTGCGGGAACAGTTGGCTACAAGCTGTTAGCCTACTTCCCGTTTGCCTCGCTCATCAACCAGAGCCAGACGCCTCCGCTCGATGCGCTCTTCACGGAGCCCGCCGACGACGCGTTCAAGATCATCCCGTTCGCGATCCAGGTGAACGACAATGATGATCCCGGCTCGTCAACGCGGTCGGATCAGTGGGGCTGGACCTCCAGCGGATGGAACACGCCAACGTCCTGGAAGCCGGTAGCGGTGTCCGGTCGTTCGACGCTGGTCGCCGTCGAAGAAATCGGCGGTGAAGTACCGGCCGAGTTCACGCTCGATCAGAACTATCCTAACCCGTTCAATCCGTCGACGACCATCAACTTCAGCCTGCCTTCCGCTGAGAAGGTCCGTCTGACAGTCTTCGACGTGCTGGGCCGGGAGGTTCAGACGCTCATCGATGGCGAAACGATGGCGGCCGGCACGTACGCCGTGCGCTTCGACGGTGCCAACCGACTCGCATCCGGCGTGTACGTTTATCGGCTCGATGCCGGTAAGGCATTTAGCCGAACGATGACGATGACACTCGTGAAGTAGGGACGACTCATCGAGTCATGGTGAAGAAAGGGACATAGGGCACGTGGTCGATCTTGATCACGTGCCCTTGTCTTCCGGGTAAAGGCTGCAACTGCACATCTCAGCACATTTCTGGCAAAACAGTATTGAATGATGAAGACCGTTGAGGTGCCGACTAAAAGCTGGGTCGCGGTCCTACTAATAGCACTTTGGGCCGCTCTTCCGCCGCTTGCCTTCTCTGGTACCACCGGTAAGATCGCCGGTAGAGTTGTGGACGCCGCGACTGGCGAGCCATTACCAGGCGTCAATGTCGTCATCGACGGCACGACAAAGGGTGCTGCGACCGACCTTGACGGTTACTACGTGATTCTACAGGTCAAACCCGGGGAATACGCGCTCCGTGCAAGCATCATTGGCTTCGCCGTGCAGATCGTGCAGGGGGTGAAGGTGCAGGTCGACAAGACCACGACGGTCGATTTCAACCTGGAAGAGGAGGTGTTTGAAGGCCAGGAAGTCGTTGTCACGGCTGAGCGCGGCATCGTCGAAGTGGACCGGACTACGACGACAGCAGTAGTCGACGGTGAGCAGCTGGCGGCCTTGCCGGTAACCGGTATCGGGGACGCCATCAACCTGCAGGCAGGCGTCGTGGACGGTCGCTTCCGCGGCGGGCGTTCCGGAGAGGTTGCCTATCTCGTCAACGGAGTACCCATCAACAACGCCTTCAACAACCAGGCTGCGTTCGACGTCGAACAGAATATGGTGGCCAGCCTGGAGGTCATCAGCGGCGTTTTCAACGCGGAGTATGGTCAAGCCTTGTCCGGCGTCGTCAACATCGTGACCAAAGACCTCCCGTCGGAATGGTCAGGGTCCTTTCTTGGATATGTCGGCACTATCGCCAGTTCGGAAGAACTTGAATTTGTCGGCCGAAATACAGGACCCGGCGGGGGACTGATTCCCGCCGACTTTGAGTCCGAGCGCGTGTCCTTCACGGAAGCAGCGGACGTTGACAACTTGCTCGACGTGCAGGCGTCAATCGGAGGTCCGATCCTAAAGGACAAACTGTCGATTCAGGCAACCGGCCGATTCATTCGGGACAAGGGTCACCTCATTGGCCGTGACCTCTTCTCACCGTCTGATTCCTCGCAGAATCTCACCAATGATCCGTCCACATGGCAGATCGAATCGACCGGTGATGGTGATTTTGTACCTCTCGGCTGGAGCGAGCGCAAGTCCCTAAACGCGTCGATCGGCTACAAGCTGTCAGGAGCCATTCGCCTTGAGTACAACGGGTTCTTTCAAGATGGCGAGGGCCGCGGATACAGCCACCAACTCAAGTACGTGCCAGAGGGCATCAACAAGTTTTTGTTCTCGAGTCAAACGCATATCGTTAGTCTGCGATATACGATTGGAGCGAAGTCGTTTGGAAGCGTGTCGTATAGTCTGCTCAGGGACAAGTTTGACAGCCAACTATACGATCTTCCCGGCAGCTACGATGAGTCGAGGTGTGTCGGCCTCCCTCCCTCCGAGCGGCTTCGAGAGGAGAATCTGCAGGCGTGCAGACTTGATTCGCGCTATGCCTCACCCTCGCTGTCCGGGCTTCAGGGAACCAATGCGTTCAGCGTAGGGGGAAATGATCTCTTCTCGAACGACGAGCTGACCAAGACGCACACAATCCTCGCTGATTTCAGCTCCCAGGTCAGCCGCGTCCACCTTATGAAGGTGGGTGTTCAGGCGAGACTCCACAGCTTGGACAACCGCTCTTTCGGAATTGAGAAATCAGCTAGAACCAGCTTCACGGCGCAGGTCTCGCCCAATGTCTTTTCGGACAACATCCTTGATGCGAGCCCTACCGAGTTTTCGGTATACGCGCAGGATAAGATGGAGTTTGAGGGCCTGATCGTAAACGCTGGCCTGCGCTTCGACTACTTCGACCCTGATTACGACATCCCACACATCTGGAGCCAGGCAAGCGAAGAGCGGATCATCAATCCCTGTCTGTCGCTTGACGAATCGGAGAGGGCGGATTGCTTTGATCGCTTCTCTGACATCGATGGCATTACGTCCGCTGACTCGGTTTCCAATCGAACGTCCGCCGAAGTAGAGTTGCAACTCAGCCCGAGACTGGGAATCGCATTTCCGATCTCGTCTACCGGCGTGATGCGTTTCTCGGCAGGGATGTTCTTCCAGATTCCACAGCTGAACCTGCTCTACACGAATCCCGAATACGAGGTCAACACGCTGTCGAGCTCGACTCAGTTCGGCAACCCCAACTTGAAGCCGGAGCGGACCCTCGCGTTCGAGATCGGCCTACAGC
Source organism: Rhodothermales bacterium (assembly GCA_041609895.1). Classification (GTDB taxonomy): domain Bacteria; phylum Bacteroidota; class Rhodothermia; order Rhodothermales; family JABDKH01; genus JAHHLP01. The sequence goes on along the minus strand of JBFIPX010000097.1, from coordinate 3,141 downwards.
AGGGCCTTACCGACGCGCTTGGTCTGGAGCTTACGCTCTTCACGAAGGATGTTCGCAATCTGACTGGTCAGGAAATATTGCGGACACCCAACGGTGACTTCGCCGTGCGCTGGGTCAACCGGGACTACGGGACCATAAGAGGACTAACCTTCTCGTTATTCCAGCGGCCGACGGGCCCGATCTCGTGGACTCTGGACTACACCCTGCAATTTGCTGACGGTACAGCGTCTGACCCGGGTGAGGCGTTCGGTCGGCAGCAGGCCGGACTGGAGCGAATTGTCCAGCTTGTGCGGTTGAATTGGGATCGTCGGCACGTACTCAATGGCACGTTTACGATCGAGCCGTATGACGGATTTACGGCCACGCTTGTGGGTCGACTTCGGAGCGGTGAGCCATATACTACGGTCAGGAACTTCATTCAGTCGAGTGAGCCTAACAACGCCAACCGGCCTTGGCAGGTGTTCTCGGACCTGCGTGTCTACTTCCGGCCGAAATTCATCAAGCAGGACGTACAACTTTTCCTGCAGGTGCAGAACCTGCTGGATACGCGCCCCCAATTTGCTGTGTACTCCGACACCGGGCTTGCGGATGAGTCTGTGCAGAAGGAGCGTTTCCGGGATATCGCGGAGGAGACTGGAGAGTCCATCGTAGGCGGAGTGAACAGTCTCGACGAGTTTTACTTCCAGCAGGACTGGTTTGGAGCTCCGCGCAAGGTAAGTGTCGGCGTCAGCTATCGATTCTAACATGATCTGTGGAGTAAGCAGGTTCATCATGCCCCTCCGAATTCTCGTACTTGTAGGCTTGCTATTGTCATTCGGCGCTGAGGCGTCGGGACAGAGTGACATTCCGCGCGATATTCGTGGTGACGAAGACATGATCGCTCGCGGGATCCTCGACGGTAATCTGATCCAAACCAACTTCCGGAATCACGGGGAAGCGTCGCGATGGAACGATCTGCCGTGGGGAATCTGGCCCCGTGGTATCGGAGATCGGCACCTCGATGGCATTGGCGTAATGGTAGCCGGCCGTGTGGTCGGTGAGCGAGCCAAGTGGCCTTTTTATGGCGGTAAGCCCGACACGCTGGTCAACCCCGTGATACTGACGTACCGCGAGGCCGGCACCACTACGGGCCCGTCCGGCGAGCGATGGGGTTGGCTGCCGTTGCCAGGCTTCCACAACACAGCTCGCCGTAACGCATTGGGTGACCTTGAGCCGGTGCCTGCGCTGAGCGACGACGCTAGTTCGTGGCCGGACGACTGGCCGGATCGAAGAGGCAATCCGGACGATCCAGGTTGGCCCGGGCAGTGGAATGGCTTCTTCGGCAAGGGGGTATTCAGCGCTGACCTGGAGAGCTACTACGTTATCGACGACCACTCGGACATGGAGTATTCGGTCGATCCCGAGACGGGTCGGCCCCTGAGCAACTTCGGAGTCTTCTACCCCAGTCCCAGCGACTCCACCATGGGAGGACTCGGCCTGCAGACGGCAGTCAGGATTTTTCAGTGGGCCAACGTCCTCGCTGAAGACGTCATGTTCTTGTTGTATCGGATTACCAACGCCGGCGAAACCGTCTATGCGCCGAATCCGGGACTGCCGGAAGACAGCCCTGACGAGGTTGGGCTCTGGTTCTCCCAGTTGATGGACTACGGCTTGGGCTGGGAAGAGGGAGACGAGCTCTCGAGGTTTGATGCGCAGCTCGACGTGGTGTTTGGCTGGGACATCGATGGCGTCGGTACCAACGCCACGGGCGGGCAGTACGACCTCGGCTACACAGGCTTCGCATTCCTCGAGAGCCCTGCGCGCGAAGGAGATGGACGAGACGACGATGGAGATGGCATCACGGACGAACTGCGTTTCGGCGGCCCCGGAATCTTGATAGAGGGCCAGGATGAAATCCGCGCCTTTGTTGAGGCCAATTACGATCTGGCAGCCTTCGAGGCTTTCGACGGTCCACTCGAGGAAAGGGCGGCTTTCCAGGCCGGCTACTGGTGGACCGGCGATGAGAACCTGGATTGGCGAACTTTTGAAGACAAGAACGACGATGGGGTTTGGGATCCGAACACGGAGTTTGTTAACAATGATGTAGGACTCGACGGGCTCGGACCGCTTGATCTCGGCTACCCGGGTCCGGACACGGGTGAAGGAAACGGCATACCTGACGCAGGCGAGCCCAACTTCGACGAAACCGATGTCGACGAGTCAGATCAGATCGGTCTTACAGGATTCGACCTCAACGATCGTCCGTTCTATGAGAATGCAGATAATCTGCGTACCGATACGTGGCTCTTCGAAAGGATTAAGGAATTCGCGGAGCCAAACATTAACATCTCTCAGGGAATCAAAGAGGGCCAGGAAGGAGATCGCGCAGAGCCGTTTATTCTCTTTACCTCGGGTCCCGTCGGGTTGGAACCGAATACGACGACGTTCTTCTCGACAGCGTGGATCTTCGGCGCGGATGAGGCCGACTTCTTCAAGAACCGTCGAACCGTACAGTCGATCTATGATGCCGACTATTCCTTTGCCCAGCCGCCGTTCACTCCGTCTCTAACGGCGGTGCCTGGGGACGGACGCGTCGTCCTGACATGGGATACGGTTTCTGTAGCGAGCTTCGACCGCTTCACGCAGGAACAGGACTTCGAAGGCTTCCGACTCTATAAGGGAACAGATCCTCTCATCTCGGACGCGCGGACGATAACGGACGTCGACGGCATCCCCACCTTCTTCAAGCCCATCGCGCAGTGGGATCTCGTCAACGGTATCAGGGGTCCGGTGCCGGTTTTCGAGGGGGCAGCCAGCTACAATCTGGGTGGCGACACGGGACTGGCATTTTCGTATATCGACGAGGACGTTACCAACGGAATCCCGTACTACTACGCCCTGGTGGCATATGATCGGGGGGTCATCGATAGTGTTAGTGCCAAGGTGGAGATTGACCCTCAGGAGAATGTCTTCAACGTGAGCACGGACTTGGCAGGCAATGTCGTAGGTGTCTCTCAGAATGCGGCTGTCGTGGTGCCGCGATCACTACCCGCCGGATTTGTCGGTGGACAAGCCAATGAAGACCTGACACAGGTAACCGGAGGTATTGGCACGGGCGAGATCGCTGTGAGAATACTGGTCGACGAGCTGGTAAAGCCAGAT
>JBFIPX010000096.1:0-11790 GCA_041609895.1 Rhodothermales bacterium | reverse complement strand
GGCGCTTGGATCTCAGCACGGTTTTGACGTCGACACGACCGAGAACGCCAGCCTGTTTACGGACTCCCGGCTCTCGCAATACGACGCCGTGGTGTTCCTGAACACTTCGCTCGACGTCCTTGACGCAGCCGGCCAGATCGCACTCATGAGATACGTCCAAGCGGGCGGCGGCTACGTGGGCATTCATTCGGCAGCGGATACCGAATATGACTGGCCCTGGTACGGCCAGCTTGTCGGTGGATACTTCGACGGCCATCCTGATGACCCGAACGTAAGGGAAGGAATCATTACGGTAGCGAACCACGACCATGAAGCAACCGCTCATCTACCGACACAGTGGATCCGGCGCGACGAGTGGTACGACTACCGCTACGTGAATCCGGACGTGACCGTCCTCCTGACCGTTGACGAGAATTCCTATAAGCGGCCCGAAGAGCAGCCTTCCTCGGACGTGCATCCGATTGCGTGGTTTCACGAGTATGATGGAGGCAGATCGTTCTACACCGGTCTTGGCCACACGATTGAGTCCTTCGCCGAGCCGATGTACCTGCGTCATCTGCTTGGCGGCATCCGCTACGCCATGGGCGAAGAGGACGCGTTGAACTACAACGATGAGGGGGTTCGACCGCTGCCCGATCAGTTCAGAAAGGTGATCCTGGAGAGCAACCTCAATGAGCCGATGGAGCTCGATCCTCTTCCTGATGGTCGGATCATATACATCGAGCGGCATGGCCGTGTCCGGATTCACGACCCTAAAGAGGGCGTGACGGAAACAGCCGCCACCCTGCCCGTCACGACATTGGGTGAGGACGGCCTCCTCGGTATCGCCGTCGATCCCGATCATGCTCGCAACCGGTGGATATACCTCTACTACTCTCCGCTGGACGACCCGCCACGACAGCGACTCTCTCGCTTCGAGCTTGCAGGGGGCCGCATAGCTGCAGCTTCCGAGAGCGTCATGCTAGAGATCCCGACTCAGCGCGCCGGACCGAAGCCGGGTTGCTGCCATAGCGGAGGCGCTCTCGAATTCGATCGATCCGGCAATCTCTATCTGTCGACAGGTGACAATACTAACCCCTTTGAATCGAATGGATTTTCTCCCGTCGACGAGCGGCCGGGCCGAGCAATCTTCGATGCACAACGGACCGCTGCCAATGGCTCCGACCTCCGGGGCAAGATCCTCCGTATCCGGCCGACGCCCGACGGAACCTACTCGATTCCTGAAGGCAATCTGTTTCCGGCGGACGGTTCTGGTGGAAGACCGGAGATCTACGTCATGGGCAATCGCAATCCATTCAGGCTGTCCATCGACAGCCACTCTGGCGACCTGTTCTGGGGTGAAGTAGGCCCCGACGCAGGTCGAGACTCGACCTTGGGACCAAGGGGCTACGACGAGCTGAATCGGGCATCGGCGGCAGGCAACTATGGCTGGCCTTACGCTATTGCTGACAACCAGGTATACGCCGACTACGACTTCTTGACAGGTACCTCTGACAGTGCGTTCGACTGCGTCGCTCCCGTAAACGACTCGCCGAATAACAGCGGCGTGAGTCAGGTCCCTCCGTGTCGCCCGGCATGGATCTGGTATCCGTATGACAGGTCCTACGAGTTTCCGCTTGTAGGCAGCGGCGGCAGAACAGCCATGGCGGGACCCGTCTACCGGTACGAGACCGGCACAGGCCCGCCAGGTCTTCCACGGTACTACGACGGCAAATTCTTCATCTATGAATGGATGAGGGGATGGATAGCGGTAGTCGACGTCGATGCTCCACGGTCGCACCCGGTGATGCAGTCCTTCATGCCGGACGTCGAGTTTTCGCGACCGATGGACCTCGCGTTCGATAAGAGCGGTGTCCTCTATCTACTGGAATATGGAACCGAATGGGAGGCTCAGAATCCAGATGCCCGGCTGACCCGAATCGAGTACCGATCTGCCGAAGACGCTTTCGTGTGGAAGCCCGAGTCTGGGCCGAAGGCCGAGAGATCTTCAGGTCAACTTGGCGCGTCTATACCGAACAAGGGTCATGAACCTGGCCACCGAGACTCGCCATCATCGGCCGGCAAACAAATGGTTCAGTCTTCGGACTGCATGGCGTGTCACAAGGTTGACGAGACGTCAATCGGTCCGTCTTTCGTTGCGATCGCCGACCGCTATCGTGATGAGGACGGAGTCCTGAGCATACTGGCCGCAAAGGTCCGTACAGGCGGATCAGGAGCTTGGGGTCCGCAGCCCATGGTTCCCCATCCGCAGCACAGTACCGAGGAAATCGAAGCGATGGTCGCGTACATCCTCGACTTGCGGAGTGCCAAAGACTAGAACAAACGCGTCAGGCTTCAACTTGCTCGGCTAACAACTCCCACTCCCGGTAGCGTTCCTCAAGCCGGTCCTTCACCATCGAATACTGGGCCGTGACGACGCGCACCTGCTCTCCGTCCTCGTAGACATCCGGGTCTGCCAGTTGCTTTTCCAATTTCGCCTTCTGCTCCTCCAGCTGTAGTATTTCCTCTTCCGCCTTTTCATATAGCGCGCGAACCTGCCGCGGCGTGAGTGTTTCGTACTCCTCGAGCTTGCCCTCGCGCAGCTCCTGATGTCGGCGGTTGCGTTCCTCAGCCTCGCGCCGCTTTTGCTCCTTCGATTTAGGCCCGCCTGAACCGGTCTTCGACGCTTTGACGTCACTCGCTGCCGTCACCTCTGCGCGAGCCTGTGGGGGTGCCTCTCGATTGCGGTCTGGTCGCGTGCCGTGCTCCAGAAACCATTGATACTCGGAGTACGTGCCGTCATACGTCCGGACGTTTCCCTCACCAACGTACCACACCCTGTTGGCGACCTGGTCGAGAAAGTGCCGGTCGTGACTGACTACTACAAAGGATCCGCCGTACTGGACGAGCGCCTCAATGAGAACGTTGATCGACTTGATGTCGAGGTGGTTTGTCGGTTCGTCCAGAATGAGAAAGTTGGCTGGATGAAGTAGCGTTCGAGCGAAGGCGACTCTGCTCTTCTCACCACCGGACAACACGCGGGTCTCCTTGTAGACGTCGTCTCCGGTAAACAGGAATGCCCCGAGAATCGTCCTTAGCTCCGTCTCATTCTGGCCATGCGCCACCTCTTGCAAAGATTCCAGAACCGTCAAATCAGGCTGAAGAGTGTCTGCCTGGTGTTGCGCGAAGAATGTAGTACCGACGTTGTGGCCCTCGGTGCGTGTCCCTGAAAACTCCTCGGTCCCGTTGAGTATCCTGGCAAGCGTGGACTTGCCCGCCCCATTCTTGCCGATCAAGGCAATCTTGTCGCCTCGCTGAATCGTCAGCGGGCCGGCGTCTTGAAAGACCTCAACCGTCCCCTCTTCAGATTCGTACGCCTTGCTGAAACGGGAAATTTCGAGTACGACCTTGCCGGATCGTCTCGGCTCGGGAAAGCGAATTCGGATTTCCGCTTCTTCTGATTCCGGCGGCTGAATGCGCTCAAGTTTTTCGAGCATTTTGACCCGGCTCTGAACTTGACGCGCCTTCGTGTTCTTGTATCGAAACCGCTCGATAAATCGTTCTGTATCTGCGATCTGTTTCTGTTGATTCTCGTATGCAGCGCGCTGCAACTCTCTACGATGAACCCGCTCTTCCAGATAGTACGAATAGTTGCCGGCGTACTCGGTGATCTTCCCGCGGGACAATTCCGCGATCGTGTTGACCATCCGGTCCAGAAAGTACCGGTCATGCGACACGATGACGACGGTCCCCCGGTAACTCCTCAGGTAACTTTCGAGCCAATCGATGCTGACGATATCGAGGTGATTGGTTGGTTCGTCAAGCAGGAGATACTCAGGCTCGCGAAGCAGGATCTTGGCGAGCGCGACCCTCATCTTCCAGCCCCCCGAAAAAGTGCTCATCGGTCGATCGAGTTCGTCGGGCTCGAAGCCGAGGCCGAGAAGCACTGCCTCGGTCTTTGGACGCACGAGGTGTGCTTCGGCGGCATTCAGATCTACGTGGACCCGATCGAGCTCGTCAAGCAATCGGCGATAAGATTCACTCTGGTGATCATCTGCCTCCGCTATTTCCGCAGTGAGCGCCTTTTCGCGGGACTGCAACGCGAGCACATGTTCAAACGCCGAAAGTGCTTCATTGATAACGGTCTGCTCGGAACCGCCTTCTTGCGCGTCCTGAGCGAGATAACCGACGGTGTCCGATCCCCCCATGGTCACAGTACCGGCATCCACACCCTGCAGATCTGCCAGGATCTTCAGAAGCGTTGACTTGCCGGCTCCGTTGGGACCAATAAGACCTATTCGCCGATTCGGCTTGACCGTCCACGACAGCTCATCGAGTACCTTCTGGCCGCCGAATGCAAGAGATATGTTTTGAACCTGAATCACCGATGTCGATCGCGCTTGTCTTGAATGGGTCTATCTACCCGTGTAACCTAACTAGTCGCCTTCCAATGCACTTCCATACACCTTCGATCCCGCGGCTCTTCACTCCGGGATCTCCATCTTGCCTACGCATGGACTTGCATTGAAGGCCCTGCCTTCGCAACTTGACTGGAAATCGCCTCTTCCAATTCAATTCCTTGACTGTAACCACTATCAGGCGATCCGGAAGCTGGGTTGTACTCGCCGCGACGATTCTGACAATCTGTCCGGGGTGCGCATCTTCGGAGAATGTCGCTTCCCGCTCCGCTGCCGCCTGGTTCCTACCGACGAGCCAGGACCGCGCGCAGTATCCGTCAACATACGAGACACGCAGCTACGGGCCGGTAGCCATCGTGAACGCTACAATAATGACGGCTGCCGGTGACGAATGGGCGAACGCGACTATCGTCCTCCGAAACGGACGCATCGAATCTGTGGGTACCGACGTCGACGTGCCCGAGGACGCCACGCTCGTCGACGGAACGGACAAGTTTGTGACCCCGGGACTGATAGACACCCACAGTCACATGGGTGTCTACTCGGCTCCCCGAACGGCCGCGGAGTCAGACGGCAACGAGGCGGTGAAACCAAACACCGCGCACGTCTGGGCCGAGCATTCCGTATGGCCACAGGATCCCCAGTTTCCCCTCGCCGTCGCCGGCGGTGTCACTACTGCACAAATCCTGCCGGGCTCAGCCAACCTCATCGGAGGCCGAAGCGTCACCCTGAAGCTTGTGCCAGCGCGGTCCGTCCAGGAGATGAAGTTTCCTGGCGCTCCGTACGGCCTCAAAATGGCCTGTGGAGAGAATCCGAAGCGCGTCTACAGGTCCAAGGGAGGACCTTCAACCCGGATGGGTAACATGGCTGGATACCGTCATGCATTCGCGGAGGCTGAGAACTACCGGACGCTGTGGGAGAAGTGGCGCCGAAACAAGACAGTCTCGCCCCCGGAGAGAGATCTGGCAAAGGAAACCCTGGTCGAAGTACTGAAGGGAAACATAGCCGTCCACAATCACTGCTACCGCGCGGACGAGATGTTGCAGATGCTGGACCTGGCGAGGGAGTTCGGTTTTGAAATTCGGTCGTTCCACCATGCGGTAGAGGCATATAAGATCGCAGATCTCCTGGCGAAGGCAGGCGCTGCGTCATCGATCTGGGCTGACTGGTGGGGATTCAAGCAAGAGTCGATGGACGGCATTCCGGAGAACGCGGCAATTTTGACCGCGGCAGGGGCCCGTGCCATTATTCACTCAGACAGCGGCGTCGGAATTCAACGACTCAATCAGGAAGCGGCGAAGGCATATTACGCAGGACTTGCCGCCGGCATACCACTCACACGCGATCAAGCACTTCGGTGGATCACGGCAAACCCGGCGTGGGCGCTCAAGATCGACAATGTAACCGGCACCCTCGAGCCTGGAAAGATGGCCGACGTCGTGATCTGGACCGGCGATCCTTTCTCCGTTTATTCCACAGTCGAGTCCGTGTACAATGATGGATGGCTCGTGTATGATCGAGCTGCCCGCAACCCGGCGTGGCGCACGGACTTCGAGATTACGAGGGGTGCAGAATGAGGCCGCAGCTTCGGAGGGCACTCGCGGAATACGGATTCGGGTTCGCAGTCTTAGCGACCCTGGCGTTGTGCGCCGGCCACATCGCTAATGCACAAACGACCGCTTTCGTCGGTGGGACGGTATACCCGGTGAGCGGCCCGCCGATCGAGAATGGAACCGTCCTGATCGCTGGTGACACCATAATGGCTGTTGGACACGCGATCGAGTTGCCGGAAGGGACGCGTGTGATTGACGTAGCCGGTAGGGTTGTGACGCCCGGCTTCATTCACGCTAATGCTCAAGTTGGCTTGATCGAGATCGGCTCTTCAACGATAGAGTCCCGCGTTAACGACAATCACGTCGCGGCAGGCCTCTCTCTGGTCGATGCCGTAAATCCGGCATCACAATTGATCCCTGTCACGCGAGCCGGCGGAGTAACGACTGTCGTCTCGGTGCCGACCGGAGGGCTCATCTCGGGCCAAGCGATTGCTCTGAGGCTGTCGGGCGAATCCATCGACGACATGTTGATCCGATCGCCTGCCGCAATCGTAGCTCGGGCGAACCGTTCTGCCCGGTCGTATGCCGGCGGTTCCCTGGCCGGCGTGTTCACCCGGCTTCGCACGCTGTTTCAGGACGCGTTGCAGTACCGCGACAACAAGGACGAATACGATGCGAACCGGCTGCGTGAGCTGTCTGCTTCCAAGGCGGATCTCGAAGCGCTCCTCCCCTTGTTCGACGGCGCCCTACCGCTTCTACTAACAGCGAACCGCCGGAGCGACATTGAAGCGGCTCTCCGGCTGGCAGAGGACTTTGGCTTTCGCCTGTTGCTCCGAGGGAGCAAGGAGGCTTGGACCGTAGCGCCGAGGCTTGCGCAAGCAGATGTTGCAGTCATACTCGATCCCCTCGAGAACATCCCGACGTACGACGGCTTGCTTACCAGGCTCGACAATGCGGCTGTGTTGTCGAAAGCCGGCGTGTCTGTATCCTTCACGGTCAGTGAAGAGTACAACCCGCGGCTCCTGAAACAACAAGCGGGAAACGCGGTCGCATGTGGAATGACGTGGGACGATGCCCTCCGCGCGGTAACGATCAACCCGGCCAAGGCCTTCTCGCTGGACAGCCTTCTCGGGTCGCTGGAGCCGGGCAAGCAGGCGGACCTCGTCGTTTGGAGCGGCGATCCACTTGAGCTCTCTTCGCATGCGTTAATGGTCGTCATTGCAGGCGAACAGACTTCAATCCGGTCACGACAGACCCTGCTGATGGAGCGATATCGTGAGATGTTGTCCGTCGGTGGTGACCAGTAGCTATGCGAGGGCCGCTCCATTACATGTTCCTGAATACACCCGAGAAAATCACATTGGCATGTTAGTCAGGGACGCCATCCCTCGCCGGATCGACACTCGCGAGTCGCTAGGTGTAAGTGCAAAGCTCGTCGCTGAAATGACTTGCGACCAGCTCGTCGCCGACCATCCGGAACTCGCCGACGTCGGCCGTCTCACGCTTGAGTCGGACGTCGCACGCCTCCTCGAAGCTCTTGCGATAGCCACCGAGACCGGCGGAGACGCGCCTTTCGTCCAGCATGCCCGGTGGCTTTCAGCGATCAATCGCTCGAGAGGCCTGCCTTCTAATGTGATCGAAGACGAACTGTTGCAGTTACGGCGACTGCTGAGACAATCCCTGAAAGGCACTCTGGGACATAAGGTTGGCCAAATTTTGGATCGTGCGCTGCTCGGACTCCACGAGGACCTCAGCGATCGGCCCGAGCACACCGCGGATACGGTGATCAGCCTCACCGGAGAGCTGCTCCTCGCCGCCCTGCTGCGGGGAGACCGGGACCGCGCACTTGCCGTCATGGACGAAGGAATACGCTCGGGCCTAAAGGTGCTTGACACGTACGTTGGTGTTATTCAGCCAGTCATGGAACGAATTGGATTGATGTGGCAGGACGGATCCATTTCCGTGTCCGAGGAACACGTTGCCACCGCGCTCGTGCAGTCCGTGATGGCTCACTGCAAGAGCCACTTCCGGGCAGGTCCGGGCGGCACTCGCGGCCACATGGCACTCACTGGTGTTGAGGGAGAGTTGCATGAACTTGGCCTTCAAGTGGTTGGTGATGTCGCCGAGGCCGATGGCTGGAGAGTCAACTACCTCGGCACGAATACCCCAACGAGCGACACGCTGGAATATCTCAAAAGGCAGCAGCCAGACCTCATCGGCATTACCGTAACGATGCCGTACAACATCGCGGCGGCGACGGCGTTGGTCGAGGGCATACGAGGCACGGCCGTGCTCAAGAAGGCGACCTTGTTTGCCGGCGGTCAAGCAGCGAGCTTCAACTCGTCGGCCTGGGACCGCCTGGCGGTTGTCTCTGAAGAGAACATGAATGCCAGTCGTTTCGTGGCACTTGCGAAAAAATACGCCGAGGGCTAGGTCGACAGGTTCAGAAATCCTACCCGCTTCGACCAATCATACCGCTGGAATCCAATCAAACACAGCGTCACTAAAATGAGACTATTCGTGTCAAACAGAATTCCGCGAAGTACGTATCGGAATAGAATCTTGCTTTCACTGCTGATTCCAGGAGCGCTCGTCATCGCACCGTCTGTGAATGCACAGAGCGCTGTGCCAGAACGCGACGAGATAGACGAAAGGTACAAGTGGGACCTCACGGACATGTATGCCTCGGTCGAGGCTTGGGAAGCAGACTTTGATCGAGTTGAGCAGCTTCTCGAGGAAGCAGACTCGTTCCAAGGGCGGCTGTCGGAAAGCGGCCAGATACTGCTTGATGCGATACGGTACACGGAAACGGTACGCCAGATTCTCGGAAACGTGTATGTTTTCGCGGGACTCAAATCATTCGAGGACCAGAGAATCAGCGAATATGGCGGCATGTTCTCGCGAGCCAGGGGACTTTCCGCGCGGTATTCCGAGGCGCTCTCCTTCTTCCGTCCGGAGTTGTTGTCCATCCCCGAGGACCGTTTGTGGTCGATGGTAGATAAGACGGAGGGCCTCGAACAATACAGACAGTATCTGGACGAGATGCTCCGGCTTAAGCCTTATACATTGGACGCAGAATCGGAGGCTATTCTCGCCAGAGCGTCGGATCCCCTGAGCAAGTTTGAGAGTGTGTATTCTGCACTCGATAACGCCGATATCTCTTTCGGCAGCATGAGGAACGAGGATGGTGAGGAAGTCGAGCTGACCAAAGCCCGGTATGGCGCATTCCTGACCTCTGAAAATCGGCGTGTTCGTCATGACGCCTGGATCGGTCTATTCTCGAAGTACGATGAGCTGGGCAACACCCTCGCGGCGAACTACGAGGGGCATCTAAAGGCGAAGACATTTTTCGCGAAAGAGCGCGGCTACGAGTCGGCCCTACAGGCCAGCCTCTTTCCGGACGCGATTCCTGTCGACGTCTACACTAACCTCGTGGAAACCGTCCGCAGCAATGCCGCTCCGCTGCAGTACTATCTGGAGGTTCGCAAGCAACTGCTCGGAGTGGACACGCTTCAAGTTTGGGACCTATACGCTCCTTTCGCTAAGTCGGCGCAGGTCAACATGTCTTTCGAGAAAGCCAAGGATTTGGTAGCGAACGGGCTACGACCGCTCGGCGATGAATACGTCGACCTGTACTATCGAGGTTTTGAAGAGAAGTGGGCCGATGTGTTGGAAAATCGAGGGAAGCGTGGTGGCGCTTACTCGTGGGGAACGTACACCTCGAAGCCTTACTTCTCCATGAACTTTGAGGGCACACTGCAGAATGCGCTCACGCTAGCTCACGAGTATGGCCACTCTCTGCACAAATGGTTTACGAATACGTCGCAGCCGTACACCTACAGCGGCTATTCACTGTTCATTGCGGAAGTCGCTTCCATGACCAACGAAGCTCTTGTACTGCAACGTCTGCTGGACGAAGCAAAATCGCCCGAAGAAAAGCTGCCGCTGCTCCAGGAGTATTTGGATCGTTTTCGAGGCGCATTCTTCCGTCAGGCGTCGTTCGCCGATTTCGAGATGCGGGCGCACGAGATGGTAGAGGCGGGACAACCGCTAACGCGAGACGCTGTAAATCAACTCTACGCAGACGTCTTTCGGTCGTTCTATGGTGAAGTCGTCCACCCCCATCCGCTTAACGCGAGCGAATGGAGCCGCATACCTCACTTCTTACGATCGAGCAACTATTACGTGTATCAATATGCGACCTCGTATGCGGCTGCGACGGCACTGGCACGGCAGATACTAGACGAGGGTGAGCCGGCAGCGCAGCGTTTCATCGCGTTGCTCAAGGCAGGCGGGAGTGACTATCCAATCGAACTGCTTGCCAAGGCGGGCGTCGACATGACCACGCCGCAGCCCATACTTGATACAATCGGCGTTTTCGAGACTCTCGTTGACGAACTCGAGAGAACGGTCGCCCAAATCGAGGCTGAGGACGGTTCACCTGGAACTGACTAGAAGTGTGGGCGAATGGGTCTGGCGTCCTTGTCAAATAGAAGGTGTATTTGACGCGGAAACTTCAGCTATGAACCGCAGAACAGCATCGGCAACCGGCCCGCCAGATTTACTTAGCGCAGGCACCATCCGTCGATGCGTCTGACCGGGCACAGCAATGACCTCGACGGAGCCGCCGGCACCGCGCAGAGCAGTCGACAGAACCTCCGCCTGGCGACCATACCCTGGATCCTCCAACGATCCGTACATAATCAAAAACGGTGGAGGGTCGGATCGAATGAATTGGACGACAGACGCCTCGTACTGCCAGTCGGCCGGACTCTCGAACTGGCCGAATCGCTTCCTGAGGTATTCGATGTCCGCACCCAGTTGATAGGTTGTCTCGTCGACCATATCGAATCCGGCTCCGCTCGCGCAAATCACGCCACGGACATGCTCCGGCCTGCCACCTATCGATGTCATCAGTTCTGTGTCGAGGGCTACCCTCGAGCTAAGGTGGGCGCCAGCTGAGTGACCGATCAGGATGGTACGTTCTGCGTCGCCACCGTAGTGGCCGACATACTGCTGGACCCAGGTCACTGCGGCAGCAACGTCCTCAAACTGCGCTCGCCAGTGAACGTCGGGCAGCAGCCGGTAAGAAATCACGGCACATCCGATACCATTGTCAGCATAGTACCTTCCAATGTTACCATAGATGTCTTCTCCGGCCACCTGCATCTTGCGGTCACCGGCGCTCCAGCCGCCTCCGTGCACGAACACCGCGACGGGCCAATCAACCACGTCCGTGTCGGGCAGGTAAAAATCCAACTTCTGACGCTCCGAACCGTCGGCGACATATGCGACATCACGCAAAATCCTGGACTCGGGCCGGTGGACGTGCCGGTAGAAGATCGGCTTCAGAAATCGGAGAACAAGCTCGGAGTTCGGTTGCATATGTCTCGAGCAGACGACGCTATCCGCCGTGTGCTATTTTCATTGGTCGCGTACATCGTGCGGCAAAATGCAACGAGCCCGTGAGTCGAAATGATTCCCCGAGCCACTCCCCTCTCAACAAGAATTCAGACAATCAATCATGAAATCACGAGCTTCAAAACATTCCGCGCGATTTGCCTCCACGCTTGTGATACTGCCCATCGTGTCCGCTTTTGTCTTGATCCGCGCGCAGGACGCTGGCGCGCATAAGCCCGGCGCCGATGACGCGGAGGCCGTTCGCCGCACCATCGATTTGCTCTTCGACGGTATGCGAGACGGTGATGCGTTGAAGGTAGAATCTGTATTCGCCGACGTCGCCGTGATGGGACGGCCTCGTTCCGAAAGCGGCGTCACCTCTTTCGAGTTTCGGCCGGTTGATGCTTTCGTAGCTGCCGTGGGACGCCCGCACGACGACG
>JBFIPX010000095.1:0-11801 GCA_041609895.1 Rhodothermales bacterium | reverse complement strand
GTACTGCAGTAGGATCTGCTGGAAGTTGACGGCTGGAGCATTCGGGAAGATGAGCGGGTTCGTAACCGTAACCTGATCGTAGATCAACCAGAAGGGGTACCAGAACTTGAAGTCGTAGTAGAAGTGTGTCGTGTCCTGCCCGGCGCGTGCCACGTCGATGCGCACCTCCAGGGTATCACAGGCGCGCTCCGGTGGCGGGAAAAGAACCCCGGCTCTCTCGCCAAGCAGACCCACCGGGACGCGTACCTGAATCGTGTCGGACGTGACGTCGACGATTTCGCCCTGTACGATAAGGTCTGGCCCGTCAGTCTTCTTAATGAACGTGGCGGTGTGGGCCTCCGTATTCAATTCGAACTCGCCCGGGAATTTCACGATCTGCCAGACCTCACCTTCCCTCAATGGCCTTTCGCTGCCAATCTTGGTAATGAAAGCGGACTCTGGTCCCCTAAGCTCGCCCTGCAGGGGATTGGCCGTGGGAAAATCGGTCGAATGCGTCCATCCGGTAACGTAGATATTGCCGAGCGCGTCAACAGCAATGCCGTTGCCCTGGTCATCATCCATCCCTCCGAGATACGTCGAAAACGTAAGCGTGCTACCACTTGGACTCAGTTTCGCCACAAAGGCATCGCCAACCGGAAGGTCCGGATTCTCGGTTCCTCCAAACGCTGTTTGCAGCGCATCAACCGTGGGGAAATCTTCCGAGCTTGTACTCCCCGTCACATAGGCATTCCCTTGCCTGTCGACAGCTATGTCGCCGTGCCAGTCGCCCGTGCCAAGCCCATTTTCCTCACGGCTCCCGCCGAGGAATGTGGAGTAGACAAAAAAGAAATCGGGACTAAGTTTGGCTACGAACGCGTCGCCCAAGCCTCCCGGATCTTGCTGAACGGCGTTTACTGTAGGGAAGCCAAAGAGGGTGATACCTGTTACGTAGATATTACCCAGGGTATCCAGCGCTATACCTGTACCCGCGGTGCCCTCATCAGCCGTTAGACGTATAGCGCGATCAAGACTGGTGCCGGTCGCATTGACCTTTAGCACGATAGCGTCATCGAGGCGGTCATTCCACCTCCCCGTCACGTGGGCACTTCCCAGGGCATCCACGGCGACATCGCGACCGCCATCAAAACCTGCACCGCCATAGTAAGAGGAATACGAGAGACTCCCGCCACTGCTGAACTTGGAGACGAAGACATCCGAGCCGCCACCAAAGGAAGGCTGAAAAGCGTTGGCGATCGGGAAGTCAGTTGAGAACGTATCCCCGGTGACGTAGACGTTGCCGCTGGTGTCCACGGCGATCCCACCGTCGCCGGCCAATTCGGTATCGGTTCCGCCGAGGTACGTGGAGTACACGAGATCAGAGCCTGTGGGATTCAGTTGCGTCACGAAAGCGTCCTGACCGTTACCCAAGACATTTACGGCAAGTGTGTTCTGCACGGCATTTGCCGTGGGAAAATCGTCCGAGGTTGTGACGCCCATCATACTGGCATTTCCGTCGCGATCCACGGCAATACCCATGCCTGCATCGAAGCCTCCTCCACCAACGTAGGTCGAGTAAACAACTGTGGCCCCGGTGGGATCAAGTTTCACTATGAACGCATCACTTCCCTGGTACGTCTGCAAAGGGCTCAGAGTTGGAAAATCAGCGGAAGAGGTGGTCCCCGTTAAATAGACATTACCTTTGGCATCCACAGCAACGTCCGCGCTGCTGTCGATTCCGGATCCACCAAGAAAAGTCGAATAGGACAGAACCGGATCGATGACAAGAGGCTCGGACCGATTGTAGTCGCCTATCTCAAACCCAACCCGATCGGCGCCCCGACTCACGAACCGGCTCGGCACCCTTTGTCTCCGGTCATCGATTTCTTGATATGCGACCGGCGGCTGGATCAATACGTCTCCACCGCCGGCACGCAATCGTAGCGTACCGCTAACGGCAATAGCGAGATCGTCAGCGCCTTCCCAGCTCATCGTGATCACATCGGGATCACTGTCGGGTGCCACCACGAAATCGTATTCGAGTTGTCCCTGATTACCGTAGAGTTGCAGATCGATACCCGGATAGACATCGTGGTAGACTGCTCTGCCATAATTCGGAACGTTTGTTTGCCATCTGGTCCGATCCCTACCGATGAAGTAATGCGATTTGGTGATCAGTTCACCGGCAGGCTCCACCTTTGGATCGGGATTCCCGCCCACGAGCCGCATCCGTAGTTCGGTACGGGTACCGGGGTCGTTGAGATCACGATTCTTCTTATCCGCTCGAGTCCCGTTTTGCAGAGCTAGCACAACCTCGGTCCGCTTCAGCAGCAGCGAGTAGCCTCTGCCTCGAGATAGGAGTTGCACCTCCGCATCCGCCTGGCCACGGTTGGCTTCGAAGCGCATAGGAAGGGTCCGGACGGTCTTGACTAAGCGAAACTGATTTGCATCGTTTAGATCGACCGCCCCGTTCGTTGCAGTTCGGGTCGGGGCTAAGGTTACAGGAGTGCCATTGATGGGGACGGACTCCTTCGGGACAATCTGTAGGACACTAGCAACGACGACGGCCGTGCAGAAGACCGACAACTTGATGGTATTCATGGCACTTGCTGGTCACCCGAACTGGACCGCACAAAACGTAATCGCAATTCTTCACCGTATTCCTGCGAAACGACCCGGTCGGGACGAAAAAGGAAGGCGATACGCGAGTAGTCATACAGGACAAGCCGCACTGATGCTGCGGGGATTTGCGCGCAAGAATGAGTAGGGCTGACCCCAAAGAGGCCGTCGGGTAGGACAACCGCGATCCATGCCTGGCAGGCGTGCTTGTCGTCGCCAAGGTCGACGGTTCAAATCACTGATTGGCGTCGCCTCTTCTGCCGAACGTCGTCGAACATGGCCAGTAGCAGCGCGTGGAGCATATCTTGAACATCATGTTCGTCTGAGATTACAAACGGTGGTGTACCGCCATAGCACGCGATCGTCATGCGTTCTATAATCATTCCAAAGGCTCTCTCTGCGGTGTACTTTCCAGCGACACGGTCTATGCATATGAACATCTGCCAAACGACAAGGCTGTGTGGATTCGTCCGTCGCGCTCCAGTGGTCACTGCCGCCTCACTCTTCCGCGCGGCATGCCAGCAGACAGACTGTACTTGGTCGCGACGGGCCTGGCAGGCCCGCATCTCTACCTCACGACAACCAGGCTCCGAATCCCGATGTAGCCCCCAGCGTGCAGACGATAGAAGTAGATCCCCGCGGGAAGGCCGGCGACATCGACTCTGACCTCGCGCCTGCCGGCCACCCAGGAACCTTCCACAAGCTGCCACACCTTTCGCCCCAGAACGTCATACAGCGCGAGGTCTACTGGCGAAGCTCGACCGGACCTGTACGAAATGACCACGTGAGAGCCGGCCGGGTTTGGATAATGGTGAAGCCCGAACTCCGATCCGGGACGGTCGGGTTCTGTTGCCGTCTGCTGCTGATTGCTTTCCAATTTCACCAGTAAGAAGTCGATGCCACCGGCGCCGCGGCTCGACGTGTAGCCCCCTATCACATAGGCACCGTCAGGCGCCTGCCGGACCGTGCCGCTCCGGTCGCTTCCTCCTTCCCCGAAACTGGTCGTCCACAACGCATTGCCATTTGCATCGGTTTTGATCACCCAGAGTTCGTCTTCGACCAGCCCCCGAAAGGCCGAAATGACAAAACCGCCATCCATCGTCAAATCAAGTGACTCGCCAGCGTCCTCGCCCCCGCCGTCGAAGCGTTTCGTCCAGAGCGTATCCCCTGCTGCATTGGTCCGGAGAAGCCAGACGTCGCTTTCTCCATTTATCGGCGACGCGTACGAGCCGACGACAACGTAACCGCCGTCCGGCGTCTGTCGCACCTCTTTTCCGACATCGTAGCCGGGGCCACCGTAGTTCCTCGTCCAGAGCGTGTCACCATTTGCATCCGTCTTGACAATCCAGACGTCTCCGGCACCAGTGACCCCTCTGGAAGCGGTCTCGCCGACCGCGACGTAACCGCCATCGGACGTCTGCCGCACCGAGTATCCTTTCTCGATCCCACCTCCGCCCAGCGCCCGGCTCCACTGCTCGATACCACTGGCGTCGGTCTTCAGTAGCCACAGCTCAGTAAACGGCCCAGTCACCTGAATTTCTCCCGTCACCACGTAGCCACTGTCAGAGGTTTGAACCACGTCGTGGCCGATATCTCTCCTCAGGAGACCGCCGAAGGTACGGGTCCACAGACTATCGCCGTTACTGTCCAACCTGATCAGATAGAGATTGGGATCCGTGTTACGATTCCCGAAGTAGCCGGCTGCAACGTACCCCCCGTCATATGTCTGATCCACCGCATTCGCGCCGTCGGGCAGCCCGCCTCCAAAGGTCCTGGTCCAGAGCGTATCGCCGGCTGCATCGGTCTTGATCAGCAACACATCACTAATCGTGCCCGGATTAGAGTCTGTCGAACCCGCGAGTATGTACCCGCCGTCGGATGTTGCTTCGACACTGTAGCCATAATCTTGACCCGTGTCGCCATATGTCCGGACCCAGAGCGTATCGGGAGCCTGAGCAAACGCGTCGCTGGTACTAAGCACGACCCCTATCGTGAGTAGAATTAGCGACTGACGTCCACACGAAATGACGGTGAGAGCTGGCAAGACTATGTGCGTCGACCCCAGAGCGCGATTCAGCATTGTAGACCTCCATTGCGCGACAAGGGGGGTCCGGCGAACAGGACCGAACACCCCTGCCCAATTGTGAACGGACGCGAGTGCATGGCTAGGTAGACAATCACCGTGTATAATGTCAACTGCGGATTTCCTACAGGGAGATTGTGATCCTCGAATCCGTGTACCCTTTGTTTACCTACCAAAGCGCGATCTCACTGCAGTCGAGTGCCCTGCTGTTCGCTTCAGAACGGCCTCTGAGATATCAATATCTATTAGTACAGTTTACTTGACTTTATGTAAAGCAAGTTGTACTCTCTCGTCGTGGCCCGACAGGACAAGGTTCGAAACACGGTACGCCGCCACCGCCTGCTGCAAGACATCACACAGCAGGAGCTGGCGGATCGCGTCGACGTGACGCGCCAAACGATCGTGTCCATCGAGACAGGACGTTATAAGCCGTCGATAGCGCTGGCTCTTCGGCTTGCGGAAGCTTTTGGGGTTCCGGTCGAGGCACTCTTCCAACTCGATCGAGGTAACGATCATGGCTAACCGGCTTTCCACAAGGACCATCCCTCCCGTGACCGGTTTGATCGCAGGTGGTCTGGTCGTCTGTGGCATTCTCCTCTGGATGTTCGTATCAAGGAGTCTACTTTTCGTGGCCGGACTTGGAGCTTTTGGCCCCGGACTGCTGAGGGAACTGGGCTGGTTGCGCGACCACGACGAGTTTCAACGCCAGGCGGCACATCGGGCCGGATACCACGCGTATCTCATCGGCGGTTTCGCAGCAATACTCGTTCTTTCAGCACTTGAGTGGAGCCCTGCGCTTGACGAGTCGGCAGAGTGGATCAGGTTCATCCTGCTACTACTCTGGATGTCGTGGATGTTCAGCGCACTGCTGTCCTACTCGGGCGCACAAAGAACCGCATCTCTCGTGCTGATGACGTTCGGCTCATTCTGGGCTGTCTTTGTTGTCGCCACATTGGTCGGAGAATCAAACCCCGATGTGGAGTTCTCGGAAGCGATCCTCGGGATTTTCGCGGCGATCGCTCTGCTCGCGGCCTTCTTCGTGCCGGCCTGGACGGCGCATCGCTGGCCCAGGGTCACAGGCGCTCTTCTGCTATTGATATCCGTAGGACTTGCGTTTGTCTTCGGACGCAAGGGTGCACTTGACTGGTCAACCGTTGCGCTTACAAATACGCTCCTGCTCGTTCCCCTCATGGTTTCTGGAATCGCACTGGTTCGCGTCAAACCGGCAGACGACAAGAATGCGGCGGAATCGACTGGGACCGAACCGGGCTCGGACGAAGACTAAATACTACATGGCTAGAAGAATGCAGAACGAATCTCATCCACCTGTGAGTGCTGTCGACAAATCAACTCAGGATCAAACCGACCGACTCCGTCAATCGCTGTCGAAGGTCTCGCGGTGGACTGCACGCGGCATCAGTCTGGTGGTCCTGGCAATCTGGGGCTTCTTCATCGTGGCTCACCTGATCAGCGGCCTTAGCGGCGAAGGTGAAGAAGCGTCGCGATCATTGCGGACAGATGACTATGTTGGATTCACGGCAATGGGGGCATGGCTCGTGGGTCTGATGGTCGGCTGGCGATGGGAGTTCCTCGGCGGTACGATTGTCATCGTCGCCTTTGTCGTCAGCGCGGTCGTCAACCCAAACGTCTTGTTATTCCCATTCCTCTTGATTCCGACGGCTGGACTACTATTTCTCGTCAGTTGCTGGATTCGCCGAATGGACTTGGAAGTGTCCAGTTGACCCGAATCCGTTGCCTCACCAATCGCCAACCGGCATTAGCGGTTGCTGCGGTCCGACGCCGAGTACACGATCTCACCGTGCATCTGCCACTGTGTGATCGCTCCCGTCATGACATCGAAAAGGCCGTCTTCATGGATGGTCCCCGCGACGTTCGCGAAACGACCGGTGCCGCCGGTCATGACGACTCGGTCGTGGAAATCTGCGACGCCCGGCCCAATTGTCTCGGCGGTACCGTCACCTCCCTCGCCGTAACTACCGTAGGTGCCAAAGATCTGGTCGCCATTGGCAGCTACAATCTCGAATTCACCGTCACCGTACACCGCAGATACCGGTATCATGGTCACCGGATCGAATTCAACGTCAGAGCAGTGCTCCGCCGAAGCCTCGAACTGGCCAAGGTGGGTTGCCTGCCCTTGAGCGGAGAATGCGATCACCCATGTCGGTGTCCTTGCGGCGCTCGGACATCTCTGAGCGCAGAACTCCTCCGGCATGAACATGCACAAGAAGGGCCCTTCCGCGACAATCGTTTCAACGTGGACGGCTCCCTTGAATGGTTTCGTCACAGCTTTAGCACCGAGTGCGATATCGGTGGACTCAACAAGAAAATCGGATGCTGCGGCTTGTTCGTTGACCGACACGGGAACGTCCGAGGTGCAGGCTGAGGTTATCAGCGCTACCAGGGATAGTAAGACGATGTTTTTTACTTTAATCATGAGAATCCACACCTCCAACTAGCTCATTTCGTTCGAAGAGACCGTAGCCCAGCGTCAGTTATCAATCTGTGAGGATGAGGCGTGATCGTGGTAGGTAGAAAGGCGGTTTTCGACGAGGTGAATACCCTGTCGTACGGTCCGTCGTTTTCGCTCTGCCAGACCCTCCAGACCTGGTTCCGTCCACTTCCGATCGGGTCGTCAACTCAATGGCCCGAAACCTTTGAAGCCCGTTGCCAACGTCCAGAGCTGAGGATGCATGAACCACGACGGCAGAGAGTAGACCAACTCACCCGCGCGGGCCTCTAATGGCCATCGATCCGACAAAGACTGCGCGCGCCGTTCTCATACAAGTAGTACAGTTTACATGACTGTATACAAAGATATAAAGCAAACTGTTCACTCTTGTCGTGGCCCGTCAGGACAAGGTTCGAAACACGGTACGCCGCCACCGCCTGCTGCAAGACATCGCGCAGCAGGAGTTGGCAGATCGCGTCAACGTGACGCGCCAAACGATCGTGTCCATCGACCCGGGACGTCATAAGCCGTCCATTGCACTCCCTCTTCGGCTTGCGGAAGCGTTGACCCCTGATCGACTTTCGCGCAACACTTTGCAGACGTTGACCTTCCCGATGGCATTTTAGAGGTCAGGGGTTCGACTCCCCTTGGCTCCACCCCTCGAAATCCGATCAGACGTAAAAAATGAGATGCGTCTGGTTCGATTCTTTCGTTTTCGGGGCCACTCGGTCTGCGTTCGGAATTTGCGTCAACTGCTGATCGACATTCGTTCCGCCTAGCCAGCTCGTTTTCTTGTGCGGCCCCTGGGTCGTACGCATTTTTGGTCGAGCAGCCCACCTGTGCCTCTTGACCTCAGTCGTGAAGGTCCAACCTCGGGTACTCTGAAGGCCCCGCGGCTATCGTCGACGCTACTTCGCGCGAACTACGCTACCTGTCGCGTTGAAGTCTTCTCCCCGAATGCGGTAGAAATAGCGTCCGCTCGGGAGGTCGGCAGCCTCGAAGCTAATGCGCTGCACAGCGTCCCGAACAATCCAGCCATCGTGCAGCAGCCGCACCTGCCGCCCGAGCAGGTCGTAGAGATCGATTCGCACTTGCTGACTTCGATACACCCTCAGTGTAAATGCTGTCTTCAATCGAAACGGATTCGGAAACGCCAAGTCCACTTCGAACACTGCGGGTGCCGGCGGAAGAACGTCCTCCACCGAGGTACCTACGGAGCGGCCCAGCAGCAGCCCTTGAGGCGCACGTCCGGTGTCCATGACAATGGTTTCGTGCTCGGACCCGTCCAGGTTTGCGCGCTCGATTCGCTCGCCGCGGAACCAGTACATTTTGGAATCCACGACGTCGAGGGCCAGGTCCCGGTGCTGGGTTGCTCCGGAGGGCGCCACCAGCTCTTCAACGTTCGAGCCGTTGAGATCGGCGCGAGAGATCGCGAGGTCTGCCCAGTATATCTTGCCCTGGGCTGGGTGGAGCACGAGTCCGCCCCGGGCGAGCTGTCCGGTCACGACATTCTCCATCCCGGTTCCGTCGAGATTGGCGCGGCTGATTCGAAGGTCTCCCCCCGTGTCACTGTACCAGTAGATTTTGCCTCCGGAGGGGTCGATGTTGATCGTCTCGATGTCCGGCGTGGTGACGACTTCCTCTACGCCCGACCCATCCAGGTTTGCCCTCTGAATACTTCCCTGACTCTCGCCGATCCAGTAAATCTTTCCGTTCGAACCGTCGACGACAAGGTTCTCACCCGAAAAGAACGGACCACCAACAACCTGTTCCGCACCGGTTCCGTCATCGTTGACTCGGAAGATCCCGTCGAAGCGGTCGATCCAGTATAACCTGTCGTTTTGCGCGTCGACAACGAGCTGGTCCGCATCGATCGGCCCATACAGATCTTCGACCCCGGTTCCGTCGAGATTGCTCCTCTGGATGTAGGGGTTGGACGACAACCAGTAGAGCTTTCCGGCTCCCAGGTCGTGAGTCAGCGATCTGACCGACCACATTCCGACGACGAACGTCGACTGGTCCAGACCGTCGATGTTAGACCCTTGAATACTGCTCCGTTCCCGCCGTTCTTCTTCGAGGACGTAGAGTCGCGATCGGGCCGGGTCGACTGCGATGTCGGTCGGACCGATGACCTGCAAAGGAAGATCTTCGATGCCCGAGCCGTCGAGGCTTGCTCTTCGGACCATTCCCTCCACCGAGCCCACCGCCCAATCGACCCAGTATATCTTGCCCGCAGTCAAGTCGAGACTAATCCCGCCACGGCCGCTGAGGGTGACCACCTGTTCGATGAACGATCCATCAAGATTTGCGCGCGATATCTCGCCGGCCGACGTGTTCGTCCAGTACATCTTGCCACCGTCCACATCCAGCTCCACGTGTCCGAGCTCCGCAGATGCGACCGTCACAAGCAACTCGGATCCCGTCCCGTCGAAGTTCGCTCGCCGCACGACTCCATCGTCTCCACTGGAGTCTGTCCAGTACACTTGCTGCGCACCGACGTCCACAGCGATGCCCGTGGGGCTGTCTACCCCGTCAACAACCTCCTCTACCGCGGACCCATCTAGATTGGCCCTCTCGATCCTGCGCTGCACTAGATTCGTCCAGTACACCTTTCCGGCGACGAGGTCGAGCGCCACATCATGCGCAGTACCTCCTACCTCAATATCGTATGCGACCTGGTCGCCATTACCTGTTCGGCCGATCGCACCAGCGTCTGCCCAGTAGAGGTCGCCAGTCGAGGTATCAACCGTGATTCCTCCCGGGACCAGGAATCGATACTCTATCAGGATTTCCTGGGACGAGCCGTCCAGATTCGCCTGACTGATGTGTTGATCTTCGTTGTTCAGCCAGTAGATCTTTGGCTGGCCGGCAGCTGTTCCCCAAGGCGCGACCAGGAGAAGTGTGAGGACAGGCAACGCGGCCCGACCCGGACAGAGCCGGAATGATTGCGCCGGTCCTTGCGTGAAGTAGTTCATGAAACTACCGGTTGGAGTCGGCTAGACGCGTGCGCGTGGCCCGCGCCTATGATCGTTGATAAACAATTTTCGACGCTAATGCAAGCGGGCCACACAGGATCTCACCAAAAGGTGTCCGCATTTAGACCCTGTGGTACCCTTCTCGCCCATTACGTCCGCCAGCACCCAGTACTCCGACAGACACCCGCCCAATCGACCCGTGCCCAAGCCGAATGGAGTTTCTTGGGCACATTCAAACGGGATGAACTATCGCTACTAGTCTTAAACCTCTCCTCGCGGAAGCCACAGGATGGCGCGAGGCTGATTGATACCGGAACGCAACAGCCAGCCAACCGCCGCTCCCGCCTCGTTGATTGATTCGGCTTGTCCAGACCCAAAGCCGCTACCAGGATTGGGAAGCCGGATCATTATCCCCTCTTGCCACACGAATGGATATTGTATTCCGGACGCGTCGGATCTGCCAACGATCTGATTTCGCTCATTGATGTCTAGCGCGACGCTAGAGGGGCCTCCAAACGTGCCGATGGCTACCAGGGCGTTCCCCGAAGTCCAATAGAATGCCTTATTGTCGGCAGATCCAGCGGTCCATCCGACGATCCATCCTGCATCATTGAGCCCAAGTGCCTCCCCACTGCCAGGAATCACGGTCACACCCTCGGCTGCCGTCCACACGTACCCACGCCGTCCGGGAGGTCCCTCCGGTCCGTCAATGTGCCCAACAAACGTCCCAGTGTTGTTAACTGCAACTGCCGCGGCGGCTGTCCCGCCTAAGGTTCCAAAATCCGTTCGATCCAACTCGTGACCGGCAGCGTCAATCGTCCATCCAAAAATGTGACTGGTAACCTGTCCGGGGCAAAACGCTTCCCCCACTACCTGTCCAACATCGTTGATGTCGAATGCCTGTCCCCTGCACGACGTACTTGGAAGCGAAAGTTCACGAAGCCCGTTGGCCTCGGTGCAAGCAAACGGACGACTGCTGTTGAAGCTGGCCGGGTCGGCGCTATTGCTCCGCCCGACAACTTGCGCATGACTATTCAGGGCCAGAGCCGTCGACCCAATCCCTACTGTTCCAAGGTAGCGGGTGGAGGTCGCGACTCCTGCAGCAGTCGTCCACATCGTTGCACGCGTCAGCCCTTGATCATCGATCGACTCGCCTACAACCTGAAAAGCGTCATTCAAATCGTACGCCCGACTCGCAATTGAACCCTCAAGTGGCTCAAGGACCACGGCCGTATAGGGATCTTCTTCCTCGGCTGGGTTGGCATCATCGGAACTGAACAGTTCCGACTCGTCACAGGCCGACAATAGAAGCAGGCACAGCATGGCCTGCGGAATAACTTTTCTTGTGTTCATTTCTGGTGGCCCCCACGAAAATGCATTAACTGCAAAACCCGCAGCGCACCGGCCCAGCCAACAATCGCCCCATCGCTGTTGATGGCATGTGCCTCGCCGGAACTGTAAGGCCCACCGTGGTAAGCAAGTCGCATCAGCGAATCGCCCTCCCAGAAGAAGGGGTGTCGTCCGCCAACCCAGCAATCTCACGCAAACTGTGAAGCTCGTAGAGACCAAAGCGACGGCTTAGATGCCAGTACTTTTTGAGAAGGTCGCCCACCCCATTCTCTTCTCAGCTCCGCTCCTCTCTAAGGTGTCGTCTCCGCAAGGTAAGATTTGTTGGTTG
>JBFIPX010000094.1:0-11837 GCA_041609895.1 Rhodothermales bacterium | reverse complement strand
TCGGATAGGTCACTGCACCGTGGATGATCAGACCGATTACTACGGCCAGGCAGTAGTACCCGAGGGCGGCAAGCAGTTCGCCTACCTCATTGATGTTGTCGCGAGCAACAGAATTAATCGTATCTGCCAGCAACGCGAACACCCCAAGTGGAGCCGTCACCATGATGAGCTCCACCAGCTTGATCACCAGCGCGTTCAGCCCATCGAAAAAGCCGATCAACGGCTCCGCTTTTTCCCTCGGCACCATCAGGAGCCCGACTCCGGCAAAGATGGCGAAGAAGACTACCTGCAGCATATTGCGGTTGCTAGACGCGGAGTCAAAAAGATTCTCCGGAACGATATCAACGAGGGGCTGCAGCGGCCCGCGCTGCTTCGTCTCCTCGGCAAGTATCTCCCGCTCCGCGACATCTCCCTCATAGGTGGCTTCCAGCTTTGCCCGCATTTCCGGAGGGACGGTCTTGCCCGGTTGCAGCACGTTAACGATCGTCAATCCGATTACTAGCGCAACCAGCGTCGTAAACATGTAGATCGCGATCGTCTTCCCCCCAATCCGGGATAGCTTTCGAAGGTCAGACAGAGATGCGACGCCCGTGATCAGCGAGGCAAGTATCAAAGGCACCGCGATCAACTTGAGGAGATTGATGAAGATCGTTCCAAACGGAGCAATCCAGTCGGACGTAAACTCTCCCCATCCAAGAATGGCAGCAACAATACCGTACACCAGACCCAACACAAGGCCGATGATGATTTGCCAGTGGAGTTTTCGGTACCAGGGCATGACTGCCTTCTCGATTGCGGCGAATTTCGATGATACGAAATTGTAGGCCTTTCGCGAATGAGACGGGACCTAAAAGTCGAATGTCAACATTGCAGTCGGCTGCGGTGACCCTGACGCATCGTACCCGATGGTCACACTCGCATGGAGTCGATTGTTGTGTAGTCGCGAAAAAACAGCCGCATCAATTGCAGCAACCACGTGATTGACAACCAGAACCGACGTAACCACGGAGGCTCTACGAAGCAGGTCCTGGGAGTGAGCGTGGTCTCGCGCGTACTGGAAAAAGCTGGGTGATACACTTGTCTTCGACCCGTCAGGATTCGTCCGCTCCGGGTCAATCGCATCAGTGTAACCCTCCTCATCAATCCACTCCGGGTAGTCTGCCCATCCAGGTGCGAACTGAAAGTATTTCCCAATCAGCTCGTAGTATTGCTGGTCTCCGAAATCCGGCAATTGATGCGAAAAGCTGGCCCCGGTCTCGGGATGAAAGAGCTCTGATTCAGCTGAACGGATGCTTCGAAAGAGACCGAAAACCGCTGCCCGCTCCGATTCAGTCCACGCGTCAGGATTTGTGAAGTCGACCGATGCTGGAACTTCTATTTCGACAAACGAAAACGAACCGCCGTGTACCTCCTCGAGAAAGACTGTGTAGTCGTTGATCCATGACGCGTACTGTCCCGGGTCCCATTCACCGTGAGCCTCGCGCTTGAAAGCACGTTCGGCATCCAGGCCTTCATTTCGCCACTGGATATACCCGATGATCAGGGCCGCCTCGACCGCGAGACCGATGCCGGCCTTCAGCCACTGTCGATTATAGGCCTGCCCGGCCCCCGGAAGAATTGCTGAGAGCCCGGCTGCCAAGGCTACGCTCCGAGCCCCTCCAACCCCGACATCGGAGTCGCTGACAGAACTCGTACCACCAAAGACAATCGCACTTCTGAGTGACGATGCTGTGACGAATCGGTCGGCTTGCTCCCGGTCCTTTGCTGAAACGTCCTCGGCGCACGCGGGCGAGATCAGGGGTGCAGTCGCGGCAATGCAGAAAAGGCCCAGCAGGAATAACGTTCTCTTATGCATCAAAGGGTCAGAGGTGCTCGGATACGGTTCGTTGGAAGTATCGGTAATTGCGCGCTCCAAGTATGTATTTCCTCACCGTACCGGTCCGGTCTATCACGTAGCTGGTAGGGCGTATCTCAAAGCCGCTTCGAACCAATTGCGGCAGACCATCAAGAGTCTCGACGTAACCACTGATCGTCTCAAGCGCCGTGACTGTCGAAAACTCTTTCAGATCGCTTACCTGCTCGTCCGATAGAGAGACCACCACCACGCCGGAATCTGAATAATTCTGATGAATTCGGTTCAAGTCGGGGATTTCGTAAAGACATGGAGCACACCATGTTGCCCACATATTTAAAACTATGACTTTACCTTTGAAGTCTGATAACCTCGCCTCTTCCCCGCTCGAGACAAGCTTGAAGGCAAAGTCTTCCGCCGGAGTGCTTATGTCCATATCCTCAATCTGATCGGGACCCGCGACGGCTCCCCGCGACGGTGCGGGCACCGCGTCCGCCCCTGATGTGAGGATGATCAACCAGACCCCTGAGACGACGACGAGTAAAGCCAACACGGTGCCCATCCACTGGATCGGTCCCTGCGGTACTTTTCGGTCATTGCCGGCTAGCAGCGCCACAATCAAACCGACTGCCACCATGATCATGATGATGGCCGCCGCATATATGAAAGGTGTTCCTATTCCGCCCATTGCTAAAATGCTTCGTCCCTTCTTGGTTGCCTCGAACTAAAGATCAAACCCGAATAGTACGCCGAAGTGCCACTGCAGATCTCGACCGTAGTTCACCGAGGTGGTTCCATCAGGCGTAACAAAGTCATCATCCAGCTTGAACGCAAATTCATCGATCCCATACGTGGCGCTAACGAAGACCGCAGTGGGAAGGAGATAAAATGATCCGAGGCCGAGCCTCACTTCAGCGCCAACATCCTTCCGCGCTTCCGAGATACCCGGAAAAGCACCGCTCCACGCGTACGCGGCGTCCGCATAGAGCCGGGCGTAAAGCTTGTCAGCGTAAAGGAACCAGAATTGGCGGTGGATGTCGGGAAATAGAGGCAAAGAATAGGAGAGCTGAAACCACACGGTCTCATTGCCTCCAAGTGCGTAAAACGGATAACCACGCGCTCCGACCAGTCCGCCTACGTAGTCATCAAAGAAATCGTCCACTCGACCGCCGAGCAACGTGCTTCCGCGCAAACGCATTAGTACTCCGTGTGGAGATCCGGTCGAGGCCATCAGTCTTCTTCCGTACTTAAGGTCAACCGTGATGCGGTGGTTGCGAAACGACTCATACTTCGGCGAAAGGATGCCGTCCTCGACTTCAAAGCGATCCAGTAAACGGCCTGGCTCAAACTCGTACTCCAGCCTCGCACTTGCACCGTCTTGCACCACATCGGCATGTCTATGCCGCCTCAGCGCCTCGAAGTGCACCTTTAACTGAAGTGCTCGACCGATGTAATAACGAGACGACGACGCCGGAATCGTCTGTTGAAATTCAGTGGAGAAGAATCGTTCGGTCGTGACGCGGTATGGGCTGAAGCGGTAACCAGCCTCGAGGAGCAAGTGCCGCGTAATCTTGCTGCGTGCTACGAGATCCAATTCCCACAGATTGTAGGAGAGATCGGCAAGCGTGGTGTCCGGGGGAAAACACGCGGTACATGCAAGCTCTTCAAAGGCCAATCCGTTTTCTACATTGCGGCGCACATTGAACAACTGCAGCGAAAACTGTGGCGACCACCGCTTGTCCTTGAGGAATATCCCCTTGCGATAGTCGAACTGCACAAAGAGATCGCGCTCAAGATCGATAAGGCTCGATGGCGCAACATAGTCGCCGAATGAATCCGCGTCACCCGAGGCAGGACCGAGAAGCAGTCCCCCGAGCATCGATAGTCCATCGAGGATCTCGCGCGAAGCCACATAAAACCCAACCTTGGTGTTACGAAGAAGCGTTTCACCGCGACTCCGATCCGGTAAGCGAACCTCGGCCCTTCCCTGCCTACGAGACACATACTGGTCGAGCCGCAGAACTGGAAAGAAACTGAACGACGTGAAAGTGCTGTTATAAGGTGCGATCTGCATGGAATCGCTCCGCAGGTGATCCATTCCATCATCAACATTCAGTGTGGCTGAAGGGTGTGGCATCTTCTCTGCGTAACCGGTCTGGTCGACCATTGACCCGATCCCTGCGCCCGTGATATCGCTGCGTGCCCGCTGAACCGATCTCCATTTCGTCATGACTTCGGGAGGGCGGTATATCCAGTCTGCGTCGACATTGGCTGCAACCGGATCGTCCAACTGGGCAATCTTGTACCCGTCCCAATCGTATCGCGAGAAGAGAAGCGAGCCGTCGGGTCCGTCGGAAGGCATGAATGCACCGCCAACGACATTCGTGAGCTGCACAGGACGAGGCGAAGCCCCGGTATCGATACGATAGATGTTGAAAATCCCCGTTCGATCCGAGGCGAAATAGAGGGCGCCGTCTTGCACTCCAATCCATGGATTTCGCTCATCAGCGGGCGAATCGACGACAGCGGTTACTGCTCCGGTGGCCACGTCGACTCGATGAATACCATTGGACTGGCCGGCATCGCGTGTAACCATCAGTGCTTTGCCGTCCGGCTGCCAGACGGGATCTGCCAAGTACTCGCCACTCTTGAATGTCGTGATTCGTCGAGGCTCTTTGTGACCGTCTTCTATCAGAAAGACGTTCGTCGTACCGTCGCGTTCAGAAATGAAGGCGACGCTGTTTCCATCTGGAGAGTACGCAGGCGAGCGGGCCCTCTCGTTCCACGTCACCCGCGTCGCCTTTTCTGCATCGATATCATACTCATACAGGTCGGAATAGTATGAACCATCTTCGGTATCCTTCCGCCGAGCAAACAAGAGCCGGTTACCGTCGTTGCTCCAAGAGAAAGAGCCATGGACGCCCCGAACAACGCGATGACCAAGCGCGCAGGTGTGCGAGCCAACAGGTCGCCCGATATCATCCAGGACGGCCAGCTCGTCACCGGTCGACAAGTCCCTCACAACGAGAGATGTTGTGCTGAAATCGCCGCCCTTGTTCGACAGATAAGCAATGCGCCGGCCTGTCGGGTCGTATCGAGGATACAGGTTGAGAAATCCCTTCTCTTCCACTAACTGGCCAGCCACTTCGCTGTCTGCCAAGCCGGCAACAGAGGATTTGTAGTCGGCTCTGAGCCGCGCAATCCATCGGTCGTATAGATCATCTCCTGACACTCCCAGTGCCTTGGACGCAGCGCGATCGAACGTCCACACTTTCCAGCGCCCAAGTGACTTTGAAACCTTGGCCAGCGATTCCTCCCCGAATTCTGACGCGATGTACTGGGTGAAAGCGAAGCCCTGATTGTAAACGGTCTCACGTTCGAGGCTGTTGTGAGAGTAGAAGCCTCCCATCTCTGCAAGCGACAGTTCCTCGCCGGCCAATACGCGTGTTCTAAGAAGCATGTCGCGATGACTATCCCACGTGTCGAAGTCCATTTCGGCCCGCTGATACTGCGCCGTACCCTCCGCCAGCCAGGCCGGGTTGTTCAGGACTGGTATGGGGTAGGTCACGATCCCGTTCGGATAGCCGTAGAGCACGTCCGGGCGGCGGACGTCCTCGTAGGTGAGCAGTTGGAAGTATTGAAACGGAAGTCGCCTGTCCGCCTTCATCGCCGCCTGCACCTGGACGATATGGGTGAACTCGTGTGTGACCACGTTGCGAAGCCAGTCGTGCCTTCCCCGCAGAGGTGTATCCAAGGCAGGCGACCAGATAACTATCACGTTGTCGAAGAAATATGCGGCGCCATTGGAGTAGTCCTCAAAGTCCCGAAGGACAATCGACACCTTTGAGTCCGGCTCGTAGTCATACAGTTGCGTTATCGGCGAGTAGATCTCCTCCGCTATTGACGCGACGACGGTCGCCGAGCGTCGGCTTCCACGCCCTTTGTCGTCCTCGTGAAAGTGGACCTTGAAGTGCGCCGTATCAATCGTGTACCACGTCAATGACCCACGACTGAAATCGTAAAAGGACGGCGAGTCCTGAGCCCTCGCGAAGCTACCCGAAATCAGAAGTAGCGATATGATTGCTGCAAGCGTTCTCATCGTATGATCGCGAGCTTCAGCAGTTCATTTTCTTCGCGGCCGGTTGCCGTCCGTGCACGAACACGAGCGAAGTAGAGCCCACTTCCGGCATCTGTAGTCCAAGTCAATTCGGTCGGCATCCCGGCACGTACCGGCGACAGTTCAATCGCATCGATCTGTGCGCCTGCCATGTCTACGATGCTGATAGAGACTGTGACGTCCTCCGTAGCGAGCACCCTAAAACGGGTGCGCCCCTCCGTAATCGGGTTTGGCCAGTTGTAAGTTTCCTCGTCTACCAACAGCGAACCGTCTCCCGCTACAATCACGGGCGCAACAAATTCAGCATAGGCACGATTGCCCTCACCGTAACGGCTGGACCAATCTGACGATAGATACCGGGACACATGCCACGCTGCGAGCGACCCAGATTCTGAAGCTGCGTAGACGACGGCGCGATTTTCTCCGCTTGCCGCCCTGGAGAAAACTGGCGTGGCCGAGATTGCCAGGCCAACTGGTAGTGGAAATCCAGCCTCCAGCCTCCCACCCTGTGAAAGCGAGAATGAATACAGGTAACCATTTGACCCAGCCGCCATTACGCTCTTGGACATCCGCTCGGAGTCGTTGACCAAAAGCGGCTTACCAACAAGTTGCGTTTGCAAGTCGATTGGAAAGCCCGGCACTATCGCCCCCCCTCCCGAGACCGCGATGATTGCCCGCTTCGCAAATACCACGAAGTCGAGACGGTCGTCACCGTCGAGGTCAGACGCCACCGCATCACTGCTGGTGATCGGGTCCAGTCCCACGTCGGCCGGATCAAAGATGCGTGTCTCTCCCTCAGGTCGAAGCAACAGTAGTCGACCATCATTCAGGACCGCCGCTCCGGATAGGCCTGCAGCGTCGCGTCCGAAGACGGGTGCACCTACGAGGTCGGCACCGATCGATGAGATCGACCATTCGGTTGACGGTTCGTCTACGGGCGTGCCGTCGGTTTTGAAGAGCGCCATCCGGCTATCGTCGCCCACTGCAACGTAGGGAGGGACAAATCCCCACGTGGAAGCCGATCCGACCGTTGCAACCGATACCGTTTCCGTCGCGAGGTTGACAGTAACGATCTCGCTTGAATTGTCTCCAGTAAACACAAGAATTGCGAGGTCGCGTTCGTGAACAATTCGTGTTGGAGCCTGATACCGTTCAGCAGATACCGCGATCTCCCATTCACGATTCTGCACCCCGGTGCTCTCGAGTTCTACCATCTTGTAGGTTTCCGAGGCGGTCAGGAGAAGAAGACGCCCGTCCGCGCAAACCGGCACCGTCGCCTGGAGTCCGGCCGGCCGAAGCAGCATCGTCGAGCCATCGAATTGGACCAACGCCAACGCTTTCAAATCATCGGATTCGTAGCCGACTACGAGGATCCGCTCCGTTCCTTCGCCGCAGTTTACCAGCCACCCGCCATCCTCGACCACCTTCACCGGCCCTCTTGCTTCGGCGGCGAGGTCGAGTGGCCATCCAGCAAGGGGCTCAGTGCCGGATTCGTCGATCCATCGAATCAAAAACGACATCTCAGGAGAAGGCTCGGAGAAATCCTCTATCGATACGAAACTTGGTCCGCCGGCATTGGACCGGCTATTTGGAAAGGTGTCCGAACCAAATCGATTGGCGTATAAGGACACGGTGTTACCGTCGGGTGTGATCGCAGTAACCGGATTGTCGGCGAAGAAGAAGTCGAATGGCGTCCCCAACTCCAATTGGGGCCCAAAAAAGCCCCCCTGCGGAATGCCTAGATCCTGTCCCGAATCAGCCTCCTCCAGATCGACGCCTCGGGCGCGCGGCACGGCGTTCACTGAATTCGTTGCCAATCGATCTGCAATAAGCCGCTCATCTACGTGCCAGATAAGTGCTCCTCCCAAAAGCGGAT
The DNA here is from genome assembly GCA_041609895.1 of Rhodothermales bacterium. Taxonomy (GTDB): domain Bacteria; phylum Bacteroidota; class Rhodothermia; order Rhodothermales; family JABDKH01; genus JAHHLP01. Next base: position 3,992 of record JBFIPX010000094.1, on the reverse strand, counting down.
TGCCGTCCTCGTCGAGACCGCCGGGTAGTGACCAATCGTAGTCGTCCGCACCGACAACGACCCCCCCATCAAAACCCTCTATCGTGCGACTGTTGAACAGTGAGTCGCCATTAGTAATCGTTTGAGTCGATTCTCGTCCGTCCCGCCACACAGTGAGCTGCAGACCGTCTCCAGCGATATCGCGATGACGATTCTCGACCATGAAATACTCTGATTCGGAAATCCAAACGCGCGCGACGTCCGAAGAAGTCGCTTCCGACACCGCGCGGACGCTCAGATGCACGTCCTCGCCATAGACCACATCTACCGCGTCAGACCAGCCGAGGAACGACTTCGTCCACGCAGAAGGCTCCGGGGGCAGGAGACCCCCGTACGCGAAGATCCCGAGCGGATCCATCAGTCCAAACGGGCCAATCGCGCTCTCACCTGTGGACGTGTCGAAGAGATCGGGCGCGCCAAGAAAGTTCAGAAAGCTGGCAGCGAGTAGGCCATTTGTGGTTAGCTCCGCGAGAAAGAACTCGTCTGCGAAGAAGTCAAAGCCTCTTCGCGTCTCCGTCCGCGGTATCACTGCAGTGTTGCTCACTTCGAGCCCGCCAACTGTCACCCCGTCGAACCCTAGCTCAGTCAGCTTTTGGCGACTGAAGAACAACGACGGGAGGTCGAGCGGTGTCTTGTCCAGTGTCGTACCCACCAGTTCGATATCGCGGCCGACGCCGGCATGAAACAGAACAAAAAATGTCCTATCGGGATCGAGTCCGCCAAGAGGAGGACTCGAGGTCACCTCCACGCTGGACCAACTCTCCGCGACAAGGGATGCGAGTTTGAGTAGTTCTTTATCGGACGACGCGTCGAGACCGGTCGGCGAGTATGTCGACATCGGTCCTGCCGCGCGGACAATGTTCGGCAACAGGATCGTGTTCAACGACGCCCGACCGTCGGAAACGCGCTCGACATAGTGAGCCAACGACCTGAGATGCGCTTCGAAGAAGGCCGCGTCGTGCGGAAGCGGATCTACCTTAGGCACGAGACCTTGGTACGGATCGGATGCAAAGGTGCCATTTCCTGTGGTGAAGCGAGTGGTGTCGGATTCGAATTCGACTCGCAGCGCGACAACATTGTACTCCCCGATTGCAGGCCCGGGGTTGCGTTCCACAGATGGCGAGGGTGCCAGGACTGCACGTTGAGAGGCGTACGATCCCGAGAACGCGGTCTGGCCTTCGGTTAAGGCGGGCGCGGCCGCGTAAAACAAAAGCAGGCCACTCAGGAGCAACGGGGTCGAGCAACTACATGGCATCTGCCAACTCAAACCAATTTTGCTCCCGGGCGGCCCGCCAGATCCTCGAAGCGGCAATACGACTAACCCGCGAAATTCAGCAGCAACGAGAATCTCATCGTGTTCGCCAGCGGCGAGTCCTCTTCCAGCGCATAGATATACGAGAAGTCGACGCCAATGATGTTGTACCGGATTCCGGCCCCAAGAGTGAGGAACTTCCGGTTGCCGTTATACGGGTCCTCGTAGAAATATCCGGTTCGGAGTGCAAACAGCTTGTTGTACCAGTACTCGAGGCCACCTCCGACCGTGATCTGTCGAAATACGCCGACACGCTCTACGTCGGTTGGATCGCTCGTGTTAAGATTGATATTGATAGACTTCCATGAGCTGAAGATCGCCTTATACCAGGATGCTGATCCCGTCGAGTCGCGATCGATCAGGTCTTTGTTGAAGTCGAGGACAAAATTCAAGGAATTGAACTCATCAAAATCGAACGTCAACGCGGTACCGAAGCGAAGATTAGTCGGAATTGGGTCTGCTTGCTCGCTGTCCGAATACTGGATCTTGGGACCCATGTTGGCGAGGTTGAAGCCTGCCGAGAAGGTGGTTGGGACGCTACCGAGTGCGAACTGTGGCGATCGGTAGAGGCCTGCGATGTCGAAAGCAGTCGAAACGCCGGCTTTGGTTTCCTGCGAGCCAACCGTTTGACCCGGAGCCAAATTGGAGTAGATAAACCGCAGGCTCGTTCCGAGAGCGAAACGCTCGCTCACTTTGAAGCCGTAAGACGCGCCCAACGCCAGGTCGTATGACTTGAACGTGCCGGTGGGAAGGTTCTGTTCGTCCCGACCCTCGTGTTCGCCGAGGTTCAGATACGTAACGTGAGCGCCGAAGGTGCCCCATCCTGGCACGTGATGCTTCGCAACGAGATACTCGTAGAAGAGACCGACGTCGAACTCCGGAAGCCAGTTCGAGTGCGTGATGCCCGCTTCCGTTCCCGTCTGGAACGCGAGGCCGGCCGGGTTCCAGAAGATGGCGCTGGCGTTGTCAGCAAGTGCCACTCCGGCGTTGCCCATCCCTGCAGAGCGGCTATCCGGTTCGATTTTAAGAAACACCACACCGGCGCCGCCCACCTGCGCATGAACGGCCGGCACCGTAAAGGCGGCAGCCACGATGAACGCAAGCGAGATCTTACCGCGCGACCGGCATCTCTGGCTGCGCTGCAGCGAGGGTTTGAGTAAGGACTTCATGATCTACTTGTATTGTGTTGGTCGTGTTGACGTTGTACTGAGCAAAATGTTTGCGTGATATCACCGAATCATTGCGAGCTTCTCTATGCGTTCAGCTACCTGTCGATCACCGTCCGCTCCATTCACCTCAACGCGGACCTTGTAGAGGTAAATGCCTGTCGCTACGCGATCCATGTCATCGTCCAGTCCGTCCCATTCTACCATGACGGATCCGCCTGGCAGCAGTCCCCCGGGAAGGGACTCGGATGCCTCCAGTGTCTTTATCGGCCTTCCGTTGAGTGTATAAATTCGAATTCGTACATCGGCAGACGTGCCAGGAGGCTGATTATGCTCGAAAACGAACCGCGTTTGCCCGCTGGTCGGGTTCGGATAGTTGAAAACATTCCGAATGGTCAAGTTCGCATCTTCAGCCACGATGAAGGTGATGTTCGCGGTGCTCGAGTTGTTGAGCACGTCCCACGCCCGTACCGACAGTGAGCCCGGACCCGGAGCAAGCTCCGTCAGGTCCCACTCCACACTGCCCCTCTGGAACGAATTCTCATCACTTCGGAAAGCGGAGCTAATATCTACTGCCGATGTCTGATCGTTGTTGACAACGAGCAGGAGCTCATGACCGACTCCAGCCCCGACGGTGTTTATACCGCTCTCGTCAAAGAGGCGCACAAGGAGCGACGGATCCGGGTGCGTCAGCCCTCCGTCGGCAAAAGTCGAGTCGTTCAAAAACAGAGATATAACCGGACCTTCTGAGTCGTCCGGTGGGTTCGCTGACGTACCGCCGACGACCAGCTTTTCTGTGAAGCCTATGGCCTGGCTGTCGTCGCCAACCGCGTAAACCGAGATGCGGCCGAGCTCGTTGCTGTACGAAATATCCTTAGGCACTACAAAAGTCGCGGTGTAGGCCCCGTTCCGAGCGCGCACGGACCCGCGCCATATGAGGTCTTCCCGAACCTCGTAGTACGGTGTGGGCATAAAGGTTCGAAAACGAATAGGCACGCGGCGCTGCGCATCAAAAACGGTTATCTCCACGCGGCCATTGAAACCGGTATCCGTAAGGCCGTCCCGTCCTCGCACGGAACCCGTCAGGGTAATACGCTCGAGAGCAGGGAGCCTGCCTGTCTCGCTGTCCAGAGGCACCCCGTTGAGTTCCTCGATTGTGGCCTGCGCTGCTGGAATTCCCAAACGCATGGTCGGGTCGCCCAAGAGATTGAACTTGCGGCTGTTTCCGAGTAGTCCCACACTCGTATTCTTCGTCCCGATCATAGCGTCACCAAGGCGCACCGGCAGTCCATCGGCGTCCTTCCTGAACAGTTCGCGATTCAGCGCGCGATTCAGACCAGGGTTGAGCGACGACGTATCACTGGAAGTGTAGACGAGGCGCACCGTCGTCATCATAGCCACTGCGCCACCGTTCGGATTGAGCAGCAGGGTCTCGGCCCCGCTGTCGGCATCGTCGATGTCCCACCAGCCGAACG
>JBFIPX010000093.1:0-11871 GCA_041609895.1 Rhodothermales bacterium | reverse complement strand
GTCGATGGCCACGATTCGATAGCTGCTTTCGATAGTCGCCTCGCAATCACCAGGCGCGGCTCCGGTGGCGTAGTTGATTCCGCCGAGTAGGTGGTCTCTGTACAGAGGCTCGTCGAAACTCTCTGCCGTGTGGCCCCCTCCCGTGTACCACGCCCGCCCACCATCGAACGCGTGACACCACGCAATCGGATGGTCGAAGCCCAGAGTGCCTCCGTCGTAGGTCGACTCGTCGAGCGTCGCAAGCACATGCACGTTGCCGCGAGGATTTGACTGGTAGTTATACCATTCATCGGTCCTCGACCACACGCGGGGAAGGTTCGCCGTCGACGGATGTACGGAGTCGAGGACTTTGATCTGACCAGTCTGAATAGACGGGTGGGACGCGAAGTATGCCCCAACGAGATCGCCGTACCATTCCCAGGAGTATTCGGTATCGGCAGCCGAGTGTATGCCGACGTATCCGTTTCCGGCTCGGATGTAGCGCTCGAAGGCTGCTTCCTGATCGGATGCGAGCACGTCACCCGTCGTATTGAGAAAGATGACGGCATCGAATTGTGCCAGTGAGGCGTCCGAGAATACGCTCGGGTCTTCCGTTGCCGTTACGCTGAAGTCGTTCTGTACACCAAGTTCTGTAATCGCGGCGATGCCGTTCGGGATTGATGCGTGCCGGAACCCCGCCGTGCGCGAATAAACGAGGACTTGCTTGGCTGCGGCGCCCACAGACGCACCGTAATCGTCGGCTCCGCCACGGGCTTGACTGGGCAAGACACCGACGCATTCACTCGCCAGAATGAGTATCAACAATCTGCCGACAGGTGCCGTCCTGTGAATCTGTTTAACCAGGGAGCGCTGCCCAACAACATTACCCTTCTTCACTCGATCGAACCCGACAATTGAAAAAGCATCCGATTCAAAAATTACGAATCCTTGCAGCGGCAGGTTTGGTGTGGAGAAGAGGCGGCACGCTCTTTTCGTGAAATTTGGCGCGGGATCAAGACAATGGTGGCACAAGTTGCGACGCTTTTGGCGCTCGCAACCCTTTGGGATGAGAACAGTATGCATTTTTTCCATCCGCAATTCTACAAGTCATCCAGGCTATGCCACGAATAGCATCAGTTGTGATCACTTCGGTTCTGCTGGTGTCTGCGGCGTGCACTGATCGCATGGACTCACCCGAACAAATGGGCGAAGCCGCCGGGCCGGACATCCGCGGCGCGGAGGTCAGCTACACTGGCGGCGGCGCTACCATGAACGGCTATTTGACCTACGACGCCTCAGTCGAGGGAAGTCGTCCGGGCGTTCTCGTGGTTCACGAGTGGTGGGGCCACAACGAGCATGCCCGCAACCGGGCTACCATGCTTGCGGAGATGGGATATACGGCGCTCGCTGTCGACATGTATGGCGATGGTAGAACCGCAGATCACCCTCGAGATGCGGGTGTGCTGACCCAGGAGGTAATGTCGGACATGGACGCTGCGGTCGCTCGATTCAATGCGGCTGTCGAGGTTCTTCGCAGTCATGAAACGACCGATCCAGATAAGGTTGCCGCCATCGGCTACTGTTTTGGCGGCGGCGTGGTGCTGGAGATGGCACGCCGCGGCATTGATCTCGACGGGGTGGTGGCCTTTCACGGTAGTATTGGTCCGCCGGAGACACCCACTGAGCCCGGAACGGTGTTGGCCGACGTCCTCGTGCTCGTCGGCAGTGACGACCCGTTCGTTCCCGCAGAGCCACTCGAAGCATTTAAGGCTGATTTGGAGCAGGCCGAAGCCGATGTGGACGTCGTCGTTTACGAAGGCGTTCGGCACAGTTTTACGAATCCGGCTGCCGACACGGTCGGGTCCAAATTCGATCTTCCACTGAAGTACGATGCGAAAGCCGACAGCGTCTCGTGGCAAGCCATGAAGGACCTCTTTGACGACATCTTCAGCGAGTCGGCGAATTAGCGGGCGCCCATCATTCAATCAGGTTATTCAACTACATGCGTGTAATTCTTTCTGTAGCGTTCTCAGCCATTTTGTTCACGGCCGTCGTACTGCCAGGCGCGGCCCAGCAGGTGGCGACCGAAGACATTCTTGTCAGGTACGACACCGATTTGCTGTCGACTGACTTCCATCAGGATCGCCGTGATGCGGTCCGTGGAATGCTGCCGTCAAATGCGGTAGCGGTCGTTTTTAGCGCTCCCGTCAGGAATCGTGATAACGATGTCGACTACGAGTACAGGCAGTCGAGTGACCTCTATTATCTGACTGGGACAACTGAGGCTGCGACGGCGCTCGTGCTGGTACCTGGCGGAACGCAGTTCGACGGTGATATGGTAGACGAGGTACTGTTTGTGCCGCCGCGTGACCCGTCGCATGAAGTCTGGGAAGGTCGGCTGATCGGTCCGGATCGCGCCTCTGGAACGCTGGGGATCGCGAAAGCGGTTAGCAATGAACGATTTGCCGACTTCATTTCGGAGGTGGCAGAGAACGAAGAAATTAGGTTTTTTCACCAGCAACTTCCGCGCGACGTCGATCCGGGATCGGATCTTGGAGGTCAGATTGCCGCATTTGTGCGCGCGGCCAAACCGGTTCCGATGGAAACAGGAAACTGGATGGCAGGGAGGGCGGCGCGAGGCATGATGGGTGTGTCTGACCCGGGCATGTTTCTCAGACTTAAGGGTTGGCTTCCTCGAATACCGTCGGAGGACTTCGTATCGCCAGTTCTTTCCGATGCTCGCAATGCGTTCCTGGCGTCGGCCGATGTAGAAGAGTGGCTTGCTTGGCGTCGCGAGAATATTGATGCCGAGTACTCGGACGGTGGGACCCTCGACGCTATCCTCGTCCAGCTTCGCATGATCAAGACTCCCGAGGAGCTGGCTCTCATGCAGCGCGCAATTGACATCACGGCGGCGGCGCAGATCGAGGCCATACGGTCGATCGAGCCAGGAATGCATGAGTACGAAGTAGAGGCGGTCATCGAGTACGTATTCAAAAAGAATGGCTCTCAGTATCCCGGCTTTCCATCAATCGTCGCGAGTGGCGAGAACGCGACGATACTCCACTACACCACGAACCGCCGTCAGATGCAAGCGGGCGACATGGTCGTGATGGATATCGGTGCCGAGTACCATGGGTATAGCGCGGACATTACCCGAACCGTGCCGGTGAATGGCACGTTCTCGGAGGAGCAGAGGGCGATCTACGAATTGGTACTTAAAGCACAGCAGGCCGGAATCGAGGCAACGCAGTCCGGAGCTCCTTATGGAGCGCCGCATGAAGCGGCCTCCAACGTAATGGCGGAGGGACTCGTCAGCCTTGGCGTCATGACTGCGCGAGAGGAACTAAGGCGTTTCTTCATGCACGGCACGAGTCACTACCTCGGCATGTCGGTTCATGATGTAGGCGACCGAGGACTCCTGCAGCCGGGTACTGTGATTACGGTTGAGCCCGGCATCTACATCCGCCCGTCTCCCGACGTGGACGAACGCTGGTGGAACATCGGCGTGCGGATCGAGGACGACGTTCTCGTAACGGAGGGCGGCCCGACCGTTATGTCGGACACGGCACCAAGAACTGTCAAGGAGATCGAATCACTGATGAGCGAGCAGGGGCTGGGCAACGACCAACGCGGAGTCGTGCAGATGGCGCTTCCCGGACCGGTTCCGAATACCTCAAACGGCACAGGTTCGATTGGCGGCAGCGGGCGCTAGAAAGTAGCTGCGCGAGCGGGACCTGCACCTTCGTAGCGACAAGCGTTTGGATCGTTCTACTGGCGGTCCACCGGCGGGCGTAATACCTTCACCTTCTTTCAGACGAAGAGGGACGACGGTCATGAGAGCCCATTTGACGACCATCAGCCTTTTGTTCGCAATGCTCGGCGCAGTGCCGGGATCTGTAGGCGCGCAAATAACTGCGATTCGGGCCGGGCACTTGCTGGACGTGCATTCCGGACGATGGATTGCGGATGCTGTGATACTGGTGGAAGACGGTGAGATCACAGCGGTGGGACCGAGTGTCCAGGTGCCACCCGGAGCAGAGAGCATCGATCTCTCCGATAGCTTCGTCTTGCCCGGACTCATCGATACGCACACGCACTTGCTGTTGCAACCGGATTACGGCGAAAACAATCCCATCCTGCACAAATCTGTTTCATACCGAACGGTCGAGGGGGTGGCAGCGGCGCGCGCCACGCTAATGGCGGGCTTCACCAGCATTCGCGATGTCGACTCCGAAGGGGCAGACTGGGCTGATGTGGCGATCCGAGATGGTGTCAAGGCGGGGCTTATTGTCGGCCCACACATGCAGGTTGCTACCAGGGCCATCTCGATCACTGCCGGGCACATGAACCAGTCGAAGGTGGCACCGGAAATAGAGGTGCCTCAGTTTGGTGCCCTCGCCGATACACCCGCAGAGCTGGTTCGAGAGGTGCGTACGCAGATCAAATACGGTGCGGACTTCATCAAGCTGTACACAACCGGGACGCTTCGGCATATCGATCCACGTACGATGACAGTGTTGTCACAATACAGCCAGGAGGAGATCGACCTTGTGGTTAGGGAGGCAGCCCGCTTCGGCAAGGATGTGGCGGTCCACGCCTACGGAGGGGAGGGGGCGAAGCTGGCGATACGCGGAGGAGTCCGCTCGATCGAACATGGATTCATGCTCGAAGAAAGCACCCTCGACCTAATGGTCGAACACGGTACCTACTGGGTCCCTACGATGACTGTCTACATCCCCGATGGACCTCGCGAGGACTGGGAGGAACTCCGCAGACGCATTGTGGACTCTCACAGGCAAGTCTTTCAGATGGCGATGCGAAAGGGGGTCAAGATCGCTTTCGGAACCGATGCCGGGGCGTTTGAGCACGGCGACAACTACCGAGAGATGGAACTTATGGTCTCGTATGGCATGGAGCCGCTCGACGTAATAAGGTCGGCTACCGTTGCGGCCGCCGAGCTAATGCGAATAGCCGGCGAGGTGGGCAGCATAGAGAGAGGCAAGCGAGCGGATCTAATCGCCGTTCCTAACGATCCGCTCGCCGACATCTCTGTTCTGCGTGAGGTGCCGTTTGTCATGAAAAGCGGTATCGTCTACAAGAATTGAAACGACTTGCCCGACTACAGCTCGCAAAGATCAGGGTGACTTGACGCACGTGTCGGTCTTAGGCGGTGCGTTTGCCACTTCCGCTTCGGGATCGACTTAATCCGTACAAAGCGCGCCTTCGGTCGGGATAGCGTTGCGGGGATGGGCTACAGAATCTCGACCAGTTCTATGTCGAACGTAAGGTCCTCTCCGGCTAATGGATGATTGCCGTCCAGCGTCACGTGGCTATCCGTGACTTCGGTGACCGTCGCGACAATCTGGTCCTCTTCCGACCGTCCAACCGCGAACCGTTGGCCCACCTCCGGCTCGACATCCTTCGGAAACTGCGAGCGCTCCACGCGGGCGATTTGATCAGGTTGAACCTCGCCGTAAGCCTCTTCCGCGAGGATCACTACGGTCGTGGATGCACCCTCGCTCAAGCCGACAACGGCGGATTCAAAACCGGGAATAACCTGTTTGTCACCCACCGTAAACTCGAGTGGGTCTGAGCCTGAGGAGGAATCGAACTGCTGCCCGTCGGAAAGCCTTCCGGTATAGTGTACGCGGATCGTGTCGCCGCTCTTTACAGTTGACATGCTCTTTCAACTTTTCTTGAGTGATGCTTGGGTACAGCCCTGAGGCCCCCGGGTTGCATGTTCGCCGTAACGTCACAATTGGCATCGACGAGGTCGTGACGCGACGAGATGGATCGGACCGGGCTCATTTACACTCGGCACCCACATCCGATCTGTTGGGTACATTATTATGTTAGCTAGATTGTGTGGTGTCAGTCCCGACTCCATTTGATTCGGTACGCGAATGAAGAATGCAGGGCCCGGTGCATTCCCGGCCGGCGGTAGCGTCCCCTCCGGCTATGGCGGCTGGTTCGAGTTTCTGGTCGATAACGTCCAGGACATCATCACCGTCATCGAGACGGACGGTACGATTCTCTATGAGAGTCCATCAATCAGAGAGAATCTCGGGTACACCGCGACAGAACTGATCGGGCAGAACGCGTTCTCGCTCATTCCGGAGGAAGAGTTGCCCGAGCTCATGCAGGTGTTTTCGAGCGCCCTGGCGAACCCGGACGAGCCTCCCAAGCCGACGCAGTTTCGCTTTCGGCATGCCGACGGGACATTCCGGTTCCTGGAGGCGCGCGCGAAGGTGATCGTTTCGGAATCCGGCCAGCCCGTAGTGGTCGTAACATCGCGCGACGTTACCGATCGCGTGGAGGCGGAGGCGGCCCTTCGGCGCAGTGAGGCGCGACACCGTGCACTTCTGGGCGCGATTCCGGATGCCATGGTCCGCATGTCGCGCAACGGCGACTACCTGGACGTTGTCATCCCGGACGAATATCGACCGGTTCGTCCGGCAGCTATGCTGGTTGGAAAGAACGTCTACGACATATTTGCACCCGACGTCGCGAAAAATGCGATCAAGCAGCTGGAGCGAGCCATCGATACAGGCGAGTCGACGCAATTCGAGTACGAGATTCTCATAGACGGTCAGTTGGCCATTCGGGAGGCTCGCATCGTAAAGTCGGGAGATGCAGAGGCGATCTCCATTCAACGCGATATCACCGAGCGCAAGCGAACGGAGTCGGCTCTCCGGCAGAGCGAGGCCAGTTTCAGGGCTCTCTTCGAGAATTCGCCGGATGCGATCTTCGTTGAGGACCTTGGAGGCTACGTATTGGATGCCAATCCTGCGGCGGCCGCGTTGCACGGAATAAAGCCGGCGGACCTCGTCGGAAAGCACGTCACAGAGTTGGTACCGGAGGACCTTCGCAGCGGTGTAAAGACCACGTTCTCGGATCTGATCGGCAGTGCACCCGCTAACTTCGAATCTGAAAGCCTCGGTCCCGGTGGAAAGCGAGTACCCGTTGAGATAAGCGTCAACGCGTTTACTTTCGCTGACCAGCCGGCACTATTGCTGACGGTGCGCGACATCTCGCGTCGCAAGAAGGCTGAGGCCGAGATCACGCGGCTCGAGAATTTCTATCGTACGATACTGGATGAGCTGCCGGCGGATCTGGCGGTCCTTGATCGGGACGGTCGGATGATCTACTTGAATCCGTCGAGTGTATCCGATCCTGAACTACGCAAATGGCTGATCGGACGGACGGGTCACGACTATTGTAGACACCGGGGCCTCGACACGGCTATAGCGGATCGGCGCGTTGAATTTGTGCGGCAAGCAGCAAACAGAAAGGAGACCGTCAGTTTTGAGGAAAAGCTCGTCAACCGGGCCGGTGAAACGCGGCACATTCTTCGCCTTGCCAGCCCTATCATTGAGCCAGATGGTTCTGTTGAGAGAATTATTGGTTACGGGCTGGATGTTACGGAGCTAAAGAGAGCTCAATTCGCGCTGCGCGAATCTGAAGAGCTCCTTAGATCTGTGGTAAGCAGCATGCCCATGGTGGTCATCGCTACAGGAAGGAACGGTACCGTACGAATCATGGAAGGGCTGGGTCTGGAACTTCTTGGCCTGGAACCGGGGTCGGGGTTTGGACGGTACGTCAACGACGTCCTGTCGAAGCTTCCCGATGTGGCGCTCGGATTTGACGAGGCGCTTGAGGGCAAGCCGCGAAACCACCGCATCGAGGTGAATGGCTATACGTTCGAGTTTCGATACAGCCCGCTGCATCTGCCCGGTGACGACGCCGAAGTGTCGGGTGCCGTCGCGGTCGGGGCCGACATTACGGACATAACCCGCAGGAAGCAGGCGATACGCGAATCGAGAGAGCAGCTTCGTAACCTTGCAAATCACCTTGAGACGATTCGCGAGGAAGAACGAACACGAATAGCGCGAGAGGTACACGACGTACTCGGACAGGCGATGACGGCGCTTAGAATGGACGTGGCCTCATTGGCGCGGGGCCTGGACCCGAAGCAAACAGAGCTGCGGTCACGAATCGACGCCATGGGAAAACTTATCAAGGAGACTATTCGCAACGTCCGTCGCATCGCCACAGAGCTTAGACCCGGTGTGCTTGACGATCTAGGCCTTTCTGCTGCGATCCAGTGGCAAGCCCGCGAATTCGAAAACCGGACGGAAATCGCGTGCATCGTTTCGGACGAGACAGACGAGATCCAACTGGACATGGAGCAGTCGACTGCCGTTTTTAGAATACTACAGGAGATACTCACCAATGTGGCACGCCACTCCCGCGCCAGCAGCGTCGAGGTGCTGCTTCGGCAGCACGGTGGCTGGTTTGAGCTGAAGGCGTCGGACGACGGTATCGGAATTCGGGAAGAGGACCTGACCGGTCGATCGCTGGGCCTGCTCGGAATCCAGGAACGGGTTTCTGCCTGGGGAGGTACGGTAACGTTCGAGGGAAAGAAAGGCAAAGGCACTGTCGTCAGAGTCGCAATCCCAATAGAGTATTCGGAATCATGATCCGAGTCGTCATAGCGGACGATCATGCGGTGGTCAGGCGTGGCTTATCGCAGATCATCGATGAAACGCAGGGAATGCAGGTTGTGGCTGAAGCCAAGGACGGCGGCGAGGCGATCGATCGAGTTCGAGACACTGATCTGGACGTCCTGGTGCTGGATCTGAATATGCCGGGGCGAAGTGGCTTCGACGCGCTGAACCACCTTCAGGCCGAGCGTCCCGAACTTCCGGTCCTCGTCCTCTCCATGCATGCAGAGGACCAGTATGCCGTACGTGTGTTGCGCGCCGGTGCCTCCGGGTACCTCAGCAAGGAGAGTGCTCCCGACGAACTTATTCGAGCGATTCGCAGGGTTGCGGGGGGTAACCGATACGTCAGTCCCGCGGTTGCTGAGCTTCTGCTGACGCACCTCGACGGAGACACAGATACGCCGCTTCATGAACGGCTCTCGGATCGCGAATTTCAGGTGATGAAGATGCTTGCCGAAGGATCCTCCGTCAAGGAAATTGGAGCGTCGCTGTCCCTGAGCGTGAAGACCGTTAGCACCTATCGCTCGAGGATACTTGAAAAGATGAATATGAAGAGCAATGCGGATCTCACGCACTACGCTCTCAAGAATGATCTGATTTATTGATCAGGCATCATCAGCAGCCTACGCGACCGGTAACAGGCTGTAAGACTAGTCTGACGTGCAAATGGCGTCAGGGACTACATTTCGATCCCCGTAATAAACCGTTACTTGCATACGGTTCGTGCAACTGGAGCAACTGTCTGTCTTAGGATCGCCGGCCGCTCATTTTCCAATTTCTGAGCTGTCTTGTATTCGACGTCGCGGCTTGGTGTTGGGACGGTTTCCAGTCGATCGGATGAGCCGCCTTCCGATATCCGGAGGGCGGCTCTATTCTTTTCTTTTGAGGCGAGGAGGGCGCGGAAGAGGCCGTGTCTTTGTAGGCTAATTCCTACGTCACGCGCTGACGATAGACGACAGATCCTGCGCCGTGCGTCCGATACCGTAGCAGCCGAGCCCGGCCGAAAATAGCGTTACGTCATTGGCCTTATCGCGTCGATAATTGTTGACCCTTCGCCGGAAAATCAGATGCGATGCGATAATGTTGTGGCTGGAAAGGTGCAAATAGAGGCGGTCCACATGCATCACTGTTTCGTTTCGCGTCCGGGTGGGCTCGTCGAAGCGGTGAATGCTCGATCGGCGCCAAACGCTCCATCACCAATCTCAAGGGGCTCGAACGGTGAGGAAATGAATTGCGCAGATCAAACGTGTGGATCGCCTCTGTCATTTTCACGGTGGCATACGTCGTAGAAATCGCAATCCTCCAGTAGAATCAATGATGGTGCCGCCGCATGCGAAGCCCGCCTCCCTCGGGAGGCGGGCTTTTCTTTTTTCCCCCATCTGTACTGCTATAACTCTTTTGTAGTTGTTCTTTCAGTGCCCTCTGGAGCTAAATCGTAGGAAGTGCGAACGAATAGTGAATTAATGCATATATAGTAAGTCTATTGTTCCCCGATACTTAGTGGGAGATGTTGTTTATTTCTGTCGAATAGAGGGAGGTTGAAGTGAAGATCCCGGAAGCGGAAGTAGCGGAACTTGGCGGTATTGAAGGTTCTGGCTACGCATTTACTCGTAGGACCTACAAAGGCGATATCATCGAAGGCGTTTTCTTCGGCGACAACCCGGAAGAGCTGGAGGCACTGATCGAAAAGGATCAGGTCCGGTTCGATGGCGTGGTCTACAAGAAGCTGCGGTCCGGCAACCTCAAGAAGAAGATGCAGTCCTTGGTGGTCGACGTGAAACGCCTCGTGAGCGTCGCGGCCGGCGAGCGTGTGACCTTCAAGGTTTTGGCCGAAGCGGAATCGTAACGTAAAACGAAAGCGCTGAGGTAAGGTGGCGCTCTTTAATCGGGAGCCCTGATCTACCGATACCATCGTCTCACAATCCCACGAATTGTTGAGACCCCCAATGCGCTTACACTTTCTTTCGATAGCTGCTTTTGCGGCCCTTCTGCTTACGACGGCCGGGTGCGGGCTTTTCGGAGACGAGGAAGGCGGTCGCGTCATTGTTCGATTGACAGATGCGCCGATCGACGCAGACGCGGTTACTGTTTCACTCGTGTCTTTCACCGTAATAGACTCGGAAACCGGCGATCGCGAGACTGTTCCGTTGGAGCCTGCCGCGGATGGCATCAACCTCCTCGATTACCAGGATGGACTTACCCTGCTGATCGCCAACAACGAGGTGGGAATTGGTCGCATAGATCAGTTCCGGTTGCAGATTGGCGAGGACCCGACGATCACCGTAGGCGGAGTCGATCACGACCTGCATATTGCAAGCGGCTCCTCCTCAGGGATCAAGTTCTTTCTTGATCAAAGCGTCGAACTGAATGGTGACGACACTTTCGACGTTATGCTCGATTTCGATGCAAACGAGTCGGTGGTTGCCACCGGTCCTGAAGCGGAACCTACGGGCTACGTCATGACCCCGGTCATTCGGCCGACGGTTACAGTCAATGAGGTGGAGGTCGAAGTAAGCGGCAGTGCTGCCGATCCTGAAGGCGCCTAGTTACCCATCGGCGGGAATGAGATAGAGACTCCTGTGGCCTCGGCGGCTGCAGGAGTCTTTTTCTTTTCGCATGCCGCCGGTGTTGGATAGAGAGTCGGCTGTGTCCCAACATGTTAACTTCGGAGCATCCTTCCCGATAATTCAACCGAGGCCGACTCGAATTGAGTCGACCTCTATCGACTCGCAAGAATGGTCGTCTTTCACGCCCGATAACCTTCGCTCCGGATAATGGTCGACATGGCAACCGAAGATCGAACTGTCCGAACGAGTTTTCGCATCTCCGATGCGGCCCGCTCAAAACTCATGGAGATGTCGCGCGCGAATGATCAGTCCATGAAGGATGAACTCGATCTGATCGCGGTCGACCTTTTCCATGCGGACCTAGAGTTTTCCCAAGCGCTCGATCGGTTCATACTGGGATCCACCGTGCCGAGTGGGGCGAGACGGAGATCGCAAGCTGTAAGCGAGGCGACTTTGAGCTTAGTCTGCAGAAAAGCAGACGAGCTTAAAGTCGGCCGCGACCAGGTCGTTCAACAAGCGATCCTGTTCAGGTCCGCTGTGACGACTTTCGCCGAGCGAGAATATGAAGCCATTCTGCGGGCGCGTGCTGAGTTGGATCGGCTGGGCGCCGAGGTTAACGAGGTACAGGCACGGCTTCTTCCTCTTCTTGGAGCCGACCACAAAGTAATAGGCGAACTGCGACGCATTGCGCAAAAGGTTGAAAGACTGGCAGCTTAGCGTTCGCGGTCGCAGATCCGAGTGGTCCGCGGTCTGCGTGGAACCTGAACCAGCCTGCCTTCGTGAGCCACACTCATTATGGTGTAGTCGTATCGAGGTTC
>JBFIPX010000092.1:0-12203 GCA_041609895.1 Rhodothermales bacterium | reverse complement strand
CGCACGACCGAGCAGGACGTGCGGGCGATACCTGAGATCGTACTGCGGACCGGTCGAGAGCTGCAATAGCAAACGTTTCTCAGGCTTGCACGGACCGCGGGTCAGTCGTTATTGCAGGCTGGGGACCTATAGATCGCGCAGCGCATATACGCCCCTCATTTTGAGCCAATTCAAAAGGATATGACCCTGCCAAACCCAGTGAAGTCGCCAGCAAACACGTTTCTATCGCCAATTCTGATCTGTTTGATGTTACTTGCGACCCATTCGGCCTCGGCGCAGTCGGCCGCGACGAATGGTGCCGACGCCGATCGCCGCGAGCAGATCTCAGAGAATCTGCGTTTTCGCTTCGAGCAGCTCAGGGAAGCGCAGGTGGTGGTCACCGAACTTGGAGATGCAGACGTCGCGGGGTTTGATCTTGGCACAGTTGTGATTAACGGGCGCAACGCCATGCGCTTCCTCGTCACAAAGGACAACACACAGCTGTACTTGCTGGCCGCCGATCCGGTGGACGTAAGTATGACGAAGTCGGAGGTAGCAGCAGAGTTCGGCCGGCTCGAAAGAGAGGCGCTTGCCGCCGCTCGCCAGCGACACCAGCAGCTCACCGTACTTGCAAAGGGCTGGCCAAGTATGGGCAAGAGCAGTGCGCCGGTTACCATCGTCGAGTTCTCCGACTTCGAATGTCCCTACTGCGCTCGCGTCGTGCCGACGGTCAAGCAGCTGCTGGAAAAATACCCCGATGATGTACGGATCGTTTTCATGCACCTACCGCTGGCCATCCATCCATGGGCAGAGCCTGCAGCCGTTGCAGCAACATGCGCCGCACGGGAATCGAATGATGCTTTCTGGTCTCTCCACGACTTCTACTTCGAGAACCAGGCAAGCATTGAGACCGACAACCTGATTGACATGAGTAGGTCCCACCTGGAAGGAACAGGTGTAGACCTTGCCTCGTGGACGGATTGCGCAAGTAATACCGAATCGACGACCTACAAGGAGGCACTGTCGTCCGTTCGGTCATCCAGCGAAACCGCCAAGAAGTACGGAGCAACCGGGACGCCCGCGTTTTTCGTCAACGGACGCTTTCTGAGTGGGGCGCAGCCGCTGTCGGCATTCGAGGAAATCATCGAAGAGGTTCTCAAGACAGACGCATAAAGGCGGTCGTGGGGCTAAGGTGCCCACGAGAGTAGTCGGGCGTAGACGGCGCTAACCGTGTCAGCGCCGAAGTCACCATCGCGAAGAGCCGGGACTGTCGCGGTGAAGCACAGACCATGACCCGGTAAGTCACTCGCCCTGATCACGAGTCAGTATGCCCGGTGAAGGTCGTATACTAACCCAGGTAGACAAAAAACCGCCAGTCAAAATGTTGCAGCGATGGCGGCCAGGCAGTAGAACTGAATTGCCACGAAAAGATGTGGGTTGCACTCACGAGAGCGGTCTCTGACGCGTTTCAGGATTGTCAACTAACACACCGAGTGCGTGAGCCTATCGATCTGTACGCTGCCAGGGCGCAACACGCCCAATATGAGGCTGCCCTCGCGCAGGCCGGCTGCCGAATCAGACGGCTGCAGCCTCTCCTAGAGATGCCCGACGCGGTTTTTGTGGAGGACACTGCGGTTGTCCTGGACGAGATCGCGATCATGGCTCGCCCCGGCGCAGCCTCGCGACGGCTGGAGGTAGCTTCCGTGGCGAACGCGATTGAAGCTTATCGTCCCATCGCTTTTGTGAATCCACCCGGGACTCTCGACGGCGGCGACGTACTCAGGGTAGGGCGTCGACTATTCGTGGGACTGTCGTCGAGGACCAACGCCATTGGTGCAGAGATGCTCCAACGCATTGCCCGCCCGCATGGCTACGACGTTTCTCGCATCACGGTCGACAAGTGCCTGCATCTGAAATCTGCGGTGACGGCGCTTGATGATCGCACGATCCTCGTCAATCCGGCATGGATTGATCCCGCAGCTTTCGGGGAACTGAAAGTGGTCGAGTCGGATCCGGCTGAGGCCGAGGCCGCGAATGTCCTGGCGATCGCTGACTTTCTAGTTTGTGCTAGGGGCAATCCGCGAACTCACGCGCTTTTGCAGCAGCTCGGGCGCCGCGTGATTTCGGTCGACCTGTCGGAGATCTCGAAGGCGGAAGGAGCAGTTACCTGCTGCAGCATCCTCGTGCATGATTGAGGAAGAAGCCGATACCATCGTTGTGTTGCCCCGCCTATTTTCTTGCGAGGACGACGGGTCCGGAGACCGGTTGTCCGTCCGGAAGATAGAACCAACCGCTCAGCCGGTTGCGCATCAGTAGTCCGTTGAAGCTCAGCAGATGCTCCTGGTTATCGCTCCCGACGAGGGTGATTTCGACGCTGCTTCCGGCGCGTTTGCCCTTGGCCTCGATGAAGGCCACGAAGCGAGATGAGTGCATGCTGCAGGACGCAGGGTCGACCCAATAGCTACCGGATCCAGACATACCTGATTCCGTCTCGATTAGGACGAGGTCGAAATCGTATGCCGACCAACAGTCCGTTTCTTCGTCTCCCGCGAGCACTCCAGCGAAGCGGCCAGACCATTGACCCAATGCCGTAACCGTGTTCTCCTTGCCAGCGTCTGGATTCGCCGTCTCGGACGGCGACACATCCTCGATGCCGAAGTACGCGTGCAGGGATTCGGCCGTGTTGGACTCGTACGCCAGTGGGGGCACCGGCGCAGCTACGATGTCATCGACTGAGATCATCGACTGCGAGTGGCTCTCTTCCATTAAGGATCGCAAGATCGAGAGTTCATCAGGGACCGTGAGCTCAAAGGCGACGAATACGGCGATTGGAAGCCAGATAAGCTGCAGCGTTCGCACGAGGATGCTTTTCTCCGATCCTGGTGGATTGTGAGCGGGTTCCATGACAGATACCGGTTGGGAGGATTCGACGCCCATAGGCTTGCATGTGCGTCCGTTTATCTGGTATCGATCTTTGCACGATTTTTCTTTAGAAAAAGGGGTACTCGATTTGCCCCTTTCTGCGCGTGTAACATCGTGCCCCCACCACTCGTAGTCCTTCTCGATTCGGGCCTCGAAAGTCTTTTTCACGGTTATCAATAGGGATGCAGGTGTCGTGAGATTTTCGGGTTGTATTGCTTCGGCCATGATGCTGGTCGATGGCTTCGATCGGCTGGCATCGGTTGCAATGGCTGCTCTACCCACATCTCGGCACCGGTTTCCGTAAAAAGGAGGGACGATGCAAACGTATACCGCGGCCGTTGTAGCATGTCTGCTTTGTTGTGCCCAACTCGCTACCGGATTGGCGAATGGTCAAACCCGAGCAACCGAGGAGGCCAGGTCATCCACAGAATTCGCTGACGTTTTTCAACCCAACGTTAAGCCCAGTCTGGCTGTAGCGAAGACGTCGGCTGCGATTTCTATAGACGGCGACCTTGATGATGCCGGCTGGCGCTATGCCGCGCGTGCGGTCAATTTCTCGGAGACGTACCCCGGAGATCAGACGAAGCCACCCATCGGTATCGAGGTCTGGACGACCTACGACGATGACAATGTCTATTTCGCGTTCAGGATAGAAGACGACCCGCGCGCCGTTCGCGCAAACATGAGTGATCGAGACAACATCTGGCAGGATGATTATGTCGGCGTAATGCTGGATACCTACAACGATAACGCATGGTCTTATTTCATAGCCTCTAACCCAATCGGCATCCAGGGCGATACGCGTATCGTCAACAATGGCGGTGAAGACGTAAGCTTTGACATCGTATTTCACTCAGACGGCAAGGTTACGGAGAATGGTTATCAGGTTGAGATGGCTGTGCCGTTCCGAAGCCTCCGGTTCCCGTCGAAACCCGTGCAGGAGTGGAACCTGAACTTCTGGATTACACATCCCCGGCAAAGTCGTAGCACGTACTCGTGGGCTGCCATCGATCGGGACGATCCCTGCTGGTTTTGTCAATGGGGTTCAGCCACAGGCTTTGAGAACGCGCGGGCAGGTGGGCGCCTGGAGCTCCTGCCTACGGTGACGGGGTCGCAGTTCGCCACACTCGAATCGAGCGACAATCCGGATGCAGGCCTGGATGCCGAACAAATCAACGCTGATCCGTCGTTAGGCGTTAAGTATGCCTTCTCATCCAACGTCGTGGCGGACCTGGCCGTAAATCCCGACTTCAGCCAGATCGAATCGGATGCAGCTCAGGTGGACGTGAACTCGACGTTCGCTCTGTTTTTTCCGGAAAGACGACCGTTTTTTCAAGAGGGAGGCGAACTGTTCCAAACCTGGATCCGAACCGTCTACACGCGGTCAATAAACAATCCCATCGGTGCAGCAAAGACTACGTCGCGGTTCGGACGGACGAGCGTGGCCTACATGGGCGGGTATGATCGCGACTCGCCACTGATTCTGCCTTTCGAGGAGCAATCGGAGTTTGTGCAGGCGGGGCGCAGTGTGAGCAACATCATCCGTGCAAAACAAACGATCGGATCAAGTTCTCACGTCGGCGTGCTTGTGACGGATCGCCGGTTCACTGAAGAGAGTGGTTCTGGCACCACATTCGGTCTTGATTCCCGCGTCCGTCTCTCTCAGAAATACAGCCTTGAGATGCAATTTGTGGGGAGCCATACGGAAGAGCTGAACAACAGGGAGTTGTCTTCCTCAGTCGAGGACCTGACTTTCGATGACGGCAATTACACTGCCGCTCTCGACGGAGAGTCGTTCTCCGGATTTGCGACCGAGCTAAGCCTGGAGCGCAACGCACGCCACTGGAACCTCAACTTCGACTATACTGCGCGAAGCCCTACGTTTCGAGCTGACAACGGGTTCATTACGCAGAACAACGTTCATGAGACGATCCTTTGGACCGAGTACACGTTCTATTTCGACGGACTCCTCGAGCGCCTGGAGCCTAACGTGGTGACGGGCTACTTCTGGAATTTTGATGGCGAGCGGAAGGACCAGTTCCTGTGGTTGGGTCTTGACCTTCGGATGAAGGCGCAGACCAACGCCGGAATTCAGTGGCTGGTGCGGAGCGACGAGGTGTTTCGCGACATCGACTTCCGAAAGCTGAACCGTCTTGAGGCTTGGGTAAACTCGAACTTCAGTAACCCGCTCAAGCTTGGCGTGTGGGGCAGTTTTGGCCGGTCCATCGCGCGAAATCTGGATACACCGAAGTTCGGCCGGTCGCGCGACGCGCAGATATGGGGAACGATAAAACCGACGTCCCGCCTTGTAATAATGCCGAACTTCCGCTTCTCGGCCTTATATGACGAGGAAACGGACGAAGAAATCTTCAAGGGCTACATCGTGCGCACCCGCGTCAACTTCCAGTTCACCCGGCAGTTGTTCTTGCGGCTGGTTACGCAGTACAACGACTTCAGTAAACGCTTTGAGTTCGATCCGCTCCTGACCTACAAGATCAATCCCTTTACGGCTTTCTATATCGGGTCTACTCATGACTTTGACACATTTGGAGATCCGTACGGGGTAACGCAGAGCGAGCGCCAGCTCTTCTTCAAGTTCCAGTATCTGGTGCGCGTCTAGCTCGCACCCGTTGCGACCGCTGTCGACGTCACTTATTGTGACGGCGTTCGTTCAGCGAGTTTCTCTGCATCGACCAGGGTCAGAATCGTAGTACCGGACACGGGAGCGCCGTTGGGCATCGTGAAAGCTCCGACCAGGCGCTCGCCGGCCGCTACACCTGAGAAGAGTAGTGAAACCTGACCGGATTCATCATTGATGAGTTCTAGAGCCACCTGGTCGCCAGCTCTTTGGCCTTCGGCAGTGAAGAAGGCCAGATACCCCTTTTCGTGCGTGCTGCACTTGGACGGATCGACCATGTAACTCCCCGGGCCAAAGACGCGATTACCGTCTTGCTGGAGTCGGATGTTGACCTCATAGGGAGACCAGCAATTGGCTTCCTCATCTCCGGCCAGAAGACCCGCAAAATGCCCTGCCCAGCCGCCTCGTGCAAGCACCTCGCTGTTGCTGCCGGCTAGTGAAAGCTCTTCGGCAACAGACTCAACACCGAACATAATGTGCTCTGAGGCTGCCCCGGCCTCTTCGTCTCCCGCGGCGCTCGGCGGAAGTTGGTTGCGAACCTCGTCGATGCCGACGATCTCGAGATCGTTCCATCCTGTGTCAGGACTCTTGAGGATGGAAATTTCGGGATCGACTGAGAGATCAAATGCTATGAAAACTAGTGCTCCGGGCCAGACAAGCTTGGCAAATGTGAGCAGTTTCTGCTTTACGGATGAGTTGCGATCGGTGTTAGGAGCGCTCATGACAGGACGAGATTGTATAGTTGAGAGCGATAGGACGCGGCAGAAAGCGAAGGCCGCGTTGACACGTTCAATCCGTGTATCGGCCGCTACCTCAGGGTTTTTTACTTCGTACCCAAAAAATGATGGTGGGGGTCACGAGCCTCAAATCTTAATGGACTTGATGACGCAGGCTCCGGGGCACTTGAAAGCTGCTTATTCCGGTCGATAATCCGATAAAACTGATAGGCCGTACTACTATTTCATCAATCAACGCTAAAACCAGATGGGCCAGCAGCAACTCTTACTTCTCGTTCTGGGAATCGTCATCGTGGGTCTGGCGGTAGTGGTTGGCATTCAGGCGTTCTCCGAGAACTCCAAGAAAGCCAACATGGACAACCTCGTACTCGAAGCCATGGACATCGCAACTTCGGCGCAGACGTGGATGCTCAAGCCGAGCATCTACGGTGGCGGCAACAACTCGTGCCTGACCACATGCGATTGGAGTTCGGTCACGTTTACCAATCTCGGACTCAACGCCACTTCTGGCGTATATTCGACGCTCAATGGCGAGGTCGAACTCGACGGGTCCGCCGGCACGGAACTTGTCGTCACGGCTACGAACACCTCGAACAACAACCGGGTAGTCATAACCGTTTCAGGCACCAATCCGACTGATGTGGTCGCTGTCGTCGACTCAAACTACTCGTCGTAGAATCACCGTAGCTGGTGTAGCAGTATTGCTACTGCTGTTTCCGCAGATTGCCGAAGCGGACAGCGATGGCTACTACTGTACTGGGACAGGATATCTCGCTTACCAACTGCGGGCAGCGCTCACAGAGGGTGTTACGGGGCAACACGTAGTGCGTGTAGTGCGATTCGGGCCCGAAGGAATTCGCTTTGCGGGCGAGGTCTCGCTGCCGGAATTCCAGCCTCACAAGCTCGTGTGCGGAGAATCGCAGGTGCGGATAGGTGGATGGATGGGTCGACCTGTTGAGTACGTGATCGACGTCACCGAGTCGCCTAAGCTCGCCTACGAGGTGTCCGATCCGAGCCAGGCGATGCACGGCTCCGTGCTTGCCAACCTTGGTGCGTGGGCGCGTCCCGGTACGGTCCGGCTTACATCGACCGATCAGGGGTACACGTATCGTATCGCGATCGGAACGGTGACCGAGCCAGGGGGCGGAGGGTTACTGCATCACGTCACGACGGTTCTCGAGCGAGTGGATGGGGAAGGTAACGTCGTCGATTCGCTGGAACTCTATCGGGGTACCCGCGAGGAGTCCGTAGATTAGGCCGGACCGGAGAACGGCGACCCACATCGATCGGCACGTCGCTTAAGGCAGGACGACGAGTTCGATTGCGTCAATCAGGTAGCCGATGCTCTTCGCGTCGCCGGCAACCATGCGGTATGATCGGCCCTGAAGCTTTTCGAGGCCGTATTCCCTGGCCAAGGCGTTGACGCCTTGTACGACGGAGTCTGGATACGAAGCCCTGAGTTCGAAGCGGACATCGTAGGGCCGTGAAAGCGTAAAGGGCTCGATCTGTCCGGCGTTCTCCAGGCGTACAGCTCCTGCGGCTGCATCCGCCAGGGCCTTCTGGACCGTTTCCGGGCTGTATGTGATGGCGGCGTTCCGTCCGACTGCGATCTTGGTCGGCACGGCAACGAAGTCTTCGCCAAGGATGCCTCGTGTCTCCGCAATCAATGCATCGTCGCCGCTCACGAGGGAGACCGAAACACCGCTTTCGCCGGCAATCAAGGCGTTGATGCCGACCTCGTTCAACTCGACGCCGTTGACCGAAAAGGAGTCAAATGCGTAGTTGTGTGAGAGCACGCCCCCCGTGCTCGCATGCGCGCCGATGATCATCATGGTGTCAAACGTCTCGTCGATCGCCGTGCTCATCAGTAGCGGCTTCGGATACCCCCTGATCAGGATTGCCTCCTGATCGAGATCCCACGGCAGCAGGTTTGCGAATCGGTTGCCGCCGTGACCTTCGTTGACCACGAACGTAGCCGCCCCGGCGCGTCTCGCACCCCGGATGACGGCATTTGCCTCCTCCGTCGCCAGACGCCGGTAGTGCGGCCAATAGTCGGGCCCGGTCAAGGCCCGGTAGCGCTCTCCCTCGGTTCCTGCGATGACTTCTCCGATATGAACGGCGCTCCCCATTCCCTCCATGTCGCTGATCAGGTAGAGTCGGAATCCCTCACCGTCGGGCACACGCTTTTGCCGAAATGCTTCCGAAGTTTGCGCCTGAGTCGGTGCCGGAGTGATGGCGACGATCAGAGCAGAGACGAGCAAAACAATTGTGATCCTGGGAGGCATCTTCTTCAGTTTTCGAGCCGTGGGTTCGGACGTTAAGTGCTCACAAAATACGCAATGTGGTTTGGGGTTCAGCTAGTAGCGGCATTGGATGCGGTAGTTATTCTGTGTTCGAGATAGTCCCAGATTGCTGATACCGATTTGCGTATACCACGCCGGTCAAGGTGAAGCGGGTCGTTCCACAGATAGTCTTCGGGAGCGACGGCATCGCGAAGGTCGAGTACATCGATGCCCGCCCGGTGGCCGAAGGCGACCAGAGAGTCCTGCGGAGCGAAGTCGAACGCATCACTCTGCAGAAGCTGATCTCGATGAGGAAACACGGCGATCATGAGGGGTACGTTGCGCCTCTTGCACCATTCGCGAATCTCGATCAGCGCGTTCTGATTGCGACGCCAGTTCTCGCCATGGAAGAGTGCGCGGTGGACCGGGTAACCGTGCCGGACACGGTATGCCTTCACCTTGTCCTTGAGCCAGAGAAACAGCAGGGAATTACGACTGAGTCGGGCATTCAACCATTGCGCAACGCCGTATTTCTCGCGAAGCGTCTGTGCGTCGGGAACCACCTCTACGTCGAAAGGCGCTGCGTCGTTCAGACAGTATCCGAGCAATACGAAGTCCGGATTATGCGCGTCTCCGAATTCACGGAGGTACGCAAGGACATGTTCTGTGGCATAGCCGATTACGGCGCCGTTCATCACTTGAATGCTGTCCGGTACCAGCGACTGAAGTACAGCGCCGGGCGCATCGGAGTCGCTGACGCCGGCGCCGAAGACCACGGAGTCGCCGGTGAGAAGGACGCGAAAGGAGCCTGACGAGGGTCCCGACACCCTGAGACCTTTTGCATCAATGGTTACTTCTTTCTCCCACAATTGTCCACGAAATCCAGCATTGTTGATATGAATCGTAGATGGTGTTCTCCTGTCGATCATTTGTTCGTTACCGATGTGGCGCGTCAGGTCGTCGGGCGCGGCAATACGAACCAAAAACTCAAACGCAATCAGGATTGCGACAGGGGTGATCACAAAGCCGACAAGCAAGCCGGTTATTCGGTGCATGCGATCACTATCGATTATGCGGAAAAGCGATGTGCTGCATGGGCATAACAGGAGTTGCCCCGTGCTTGCTCATGCATTCCAAAGTCGTTTAGTAATGCCATCCAGGGCCGATTCCTTCAGTGATACGCCTGCCCGAGAAGAGGGCATTCCAGTGCTGTTCAAATGGCCGATTCTGCATACGAAATTAAGGAGACAATACGAGAACTGGAGGAGAGAGCCACCTTCGAGACACGCAGGTCTGCGCTCAATCGAATCACGGCGCTCAAGTTGTACCGTCTTTTTGTGGAAGCGGGTGAGCCAAACCCGATTGAGTATACAGCGAACGCGGTCGGCGTCACGGCAGCGTCGGTAGAGAAATGGCTTGGGATCTACCAGAAGTATGGACTTGAGGACTTGCTTGGCGCCGGGCTCGCTGGCGAAACGGGGCCTCGCCGCGGGGCCACGAAGCGTCGATCCGGGTCGAAACGAAGGAGCCGCCGAAAGCGCGGGAAAGAGGTTGGCTCGGAGGTCGACGTCAAAAGCTCGGGCGCAGAGTCCGTTGAGGGCCCACCTTCGGCGGCTGCCAACGATTCCAGTCGGCCGGATTCGGAATTAGAGGGCGGTGCCACTGAGGGGGACCCGCAGGCTCGGCGGCCACTCAGCGTGCCAGCCGCTCCGGCTATCGGCTCGGACGCCGCCTCAGACGCCGGCGCTGCCGACGATGGTGCCGACGATGCATCTGGCGCTGCCGACAACACTTCTCGCGTGCCCGTCTCTCCAACAGAGCAAGACCACGGCGCCTCATTTTATAGTCAGATCAGTCGGTCAAAGGCACAGGTGAGTGAAACGGAACCGGCAAGCGCTGCACACGACCCCCCGAAGTCTGTAGATCAGTCCGTCGTGGAGACGGGCGAACCGGCTACGTCTGCATTGGCAAATGAGGGCATGGGGGCGCATCGGTATCGAGAATCTCTGAGCCGTACGGCGAAGAGGGCGCGGCTGCGTGCTCGAGTCTCGCGGCGGGCGATATCCCGTCTACGTCGTCCGCAACCAATGAAGGGCGACGGTATTGAACAGGAGGGTCGAGAAAGCGAAGGCTCAGATTTGGTTTCAGAACCCGGTCTTCAGCCAGCAGAATCAACCGTCGTTGGCCCTGACAAGAGTACGCAAACGCCCGGCCCGGAGCCTCCATCGTTGGCCTCGCTTCCCAGACGGCTCGACCGCAGGCCAAAATATCGTCCGAACGAGAAGTATGCCGCCTCATCCGGCCACACTTTCGCAAATGCCCGGGTTCTTATTGCGGAACCGGATGACCTCATCACGGACATCATTCGGCACAGACTGGAAAAACAGGGTGCGGAAGTCACGTCCGCAGTTGATGGTGTAGAAGTAGTAAGCCGTTTCTGGAGCACGACGTTCGACCTTGTGATTGTGGCGGCGGCGCTGCCGGGCCTGGATGGGTTCGAGATTGCTCGATGGCTTCGAGACCATCAGACCAACTCGGACGTTCCGATTCTCATTACTTCTTGGCCCGGCAACGAGTCCGATCTCGTTCGTGCCTTTGATGCGGGCGCCGACGACTTCTTGCGCAAGCCGTTTTCGCCGGCGGAGATGGTCGCGCGTTCGCGGAGATTGCTGGAGCGCGTGGGCGGCTGGCAACCGGACCCGTCGAGGGGAGAATCTTCGCAGTCCGGAACGGAGTCGTCCGATGTGTAAGTCGAACGTCAAGTAATGCGTGACTCCGGTGCTCATATCTACGACGAATGGGTGCTCTGGGCAGTAATTGCATCCATTGGTGTCATACTGTTTGTGGCACTTGTCTTTGCTGTGTTGGCCATCGCTCTACGCGTTCTCAAGGGGCGTCGTGACACCAGAGAACGGCATCTTAGAAAGCTGTGGATCAAACCCGTTCTGGACTGCATCAGCAACCCACAAAAGCATCCGTTTCGCCATGGCATTCGCCGTAGCGACCATCTTCTTTTTCTTGAGTTTCTCGGTAAGTTGTCGTTGTCGGTGTCTGCAAGTGAACACGCGGCCGTCAGATCGATGGCACTGCCTTATCTCCGCGTGGTTTACGATCTACTTTCGGATCGGGAGGCCGAGTTTCGGGCGCTCGGCATCCAACTGCTGGGGTTGCTGGATCCCGCAAGGAACCGCCGCCACCTGTTGCGCGGACTTAGGGACAAGTCGCCGATCGTATCTCTTACTTCCGTACGGGCCTTGGCGCGCACCGGGTCGGAGCAAGACGTCCGCGACATCATCGGGGAGCTTCCACGCTTCGTCGGTTGGGGCACCTCGATGTTGACCTCGTTGCTGGTCTCTTGTGGGCGCCGCGCCGCGCAACCCACCCGCGAACTCATGGCGGACGCGGAGGCGAACGTCAAGATCAGGGTAGCCGCCTGCGATGCTCTCAGGTGGATGGTCGATTTGCCCTCGGTGGCAATCGCGAAAGACCTGTTGCTTCAAGAACCAAGCAGAGAGATCACTGCCGCGTCCCTCAGACTGATCAGTCGCCTCGGCTTAGGGGAAGATGCCGATCTGATGGCAGCCTTCACGACGCACGAAGACTGGGTCATCCGTTTGTACGCGGTTTCTGGGCTGGCTGCGCTTG
>JBFIPX010000091.1:0-12307 GCA_041609895.1 Rhodothermales bacterium | reverse complement strand
TTCGCCCCGACGATCAACTACGCACTGCTTAAGGTGACCCCCTTCCCGGCCGCCCCACCTGACCCAAGTACAGGCCTCTACCCCGACGGACCACAAGAGGGAGCTGTCGGCTTCGGGTTTCAAGTCGGACTGCATGCAATGAGCTCGAATGGGCTAAGTGGCGGCATCTCCTTCAAGAGCCCGCAGTGGTTCAATGATTTCGAGTTCACTTCGGAGGGCATTAATCCGGGAGCGGAGTTCGCATTTAATCTGGACTATCCGATGATCGTTTCGGCCGGTGTCGCCTATTCGGATATGGACCGGCTGATGATAGCTGCCGATCTGAGGTACGTCGATTTCGAGAATGCCGACGGATTCAAAGAGAGTGGTTTCGATCCGGCGACGTTTGCCGTGGCCGGGTTTGGCTGGAAGAGCATCCTCATCGCCGCACTCGGCGTCGAGTACGAGGTCGCAGAGGGAGTCCCGGTGCGCATCGGCTACTCCTACAACGAGAATCCGCTACGGGACGAATTGGCTTTCTTCAATACTCCGGCAAATGCGCTGATCCAGCACCGCGTGGCGGGAGGCGTCGGATTCGAGGTCTCCGACGGCGTGCGTATCAATGCGGCTCTGCAGTACGGTCTCGAGAATGACGGCGAAGGTCCGTGGTATTCGCCGCAGGGACCCATCCCTAACACAACGGTCAAGAACACACTCTCAACACTCACCGTTATCGCAGGAGCCAGCATAGCCCTGTAACCGGGCTCGCTCCTTAACCGGGACAAGAAGGCTTTGTGCGTCGACGAGGGGCGGCTGAACCTGGCTTCAGGATGATCCGCCCTTCGGCCAACCGTGATTACTGCCGCTCTTCGGGGGCGTGCAACACCGGCAGTGAAACCAGATCCGGCGCCCCGTCTCCGTGTGTTGCGATCGAGTGATTCAGCGGCACGGCATTACCATCTGCATCGCTCTCCCCCGACCGCGACCACGCGGGCAAGACGGCTTGTCGCGTACCGAGCTTCGACCGCAGGCGCTGCACAACGAACTTCGTCCACGAATATCTCGCCTTGGACGGAATGCTCTCCCAAAAGTAGGACGTCGCTGGGGATGTAGCGAAGCTGGGCTCGAAGTAGCAGTTTATCGTGCATCCGCGGCACGCCTCGTGCCGGCCCTCCATCTGACGATGCCACTCCACCCGGTCTGACGTCCACAGTTCCTGCAGGCGCCCCTGAATCGGTATCTTCTCCAACCCATAGTGATAGCAAGGCAGAACGAGCTCGTTGAACGGCGAGATCACAACGCATGTAGAAACAGCCTTGCATAGCGGCTCGTCGGGGTCGTTACCCCCTTTCCGTCGCAGCGTCATGAAGGCCGGATTGAGATAGACGTACGGCTTGCGCCCATAAGCGAGCATCAACTCCATAACCGCATCCGACAGCTCACCTCCCAGCGAGTGATACTCGAAGAGAGGATTCAGGATGAGGACGAGTTTGTTAGGAAGCGCCAGCTCGAAGTAGATCTTCTCGAGATGGCGATAGTTCTCGTTTGTAACCGTGAACAGCAGGTCCGGCGATTCGCCGATCGAGACTGCGGTCTCGATGGACTCCATCAGTTTGTCGAAGCACCGCACGCCGCGCGACCGGTCGTGCTCGCAGGGATCCGACGAGTCAATAGAGAAGTGCAGCAAGTCGATCTTTCCTCGAAGCGCCGCGGCGCGTTTTGGATACAGCAACCCGTTCGTCGTCACGGTCGTGAGGAAACCTCGTGACTTTGCCATTTCAAGGAGATCGGCAAGTCCGGTGTGTAGAAGCGGCTCACCGCCAGTGAAGTCGACGATGCGGATTCCCAGTCGTTGAAGGTCGTCGAGATTGCGCTCCGCATCCTCAAGCGAAATCATCGGCGAGGGTTGCTCCCAGATGTCACAAAACCCGCACTTCGCATTACAGCGGTACGTGACGTAGTAGTTGCAAAGAATCGGATGCAATGGGAGAACTCTGATTCTGCGTGTGGGTGATCGGAAGATACGATGCGCCGGCTTCAACGCGCGGCGAGAAGATGCTGCGGGCCTCACTGCTTGATATTCTCGGTTGCTATGGGCTTCGCGGCCTTGAGTAAGTCGCGCAGCGTGTCAAATCCGACAGTTCTCTGTGCCTCGCTCCACGTGACCCATTTGACTGCATCGATATCCTCTTCGACCTGGGGCTGAAACGCCGATGATGACGTTCGCATCAGGAACCAGTGCGTCCTCTTCAACATGTACTTGCTGTCCTCGCGGTAGCCATGAACGGTGCGCCCAACCGGACACACAACTTCAACGTCCGTGACCTTCAAGCCCAGCTCCTCCACGACCTCGCGCCGGGCGCATTGTTCGACCGTTTCGCCTGGGTCGAGTTTGCCTTTCGGAAGATCCCAGACCCCGCGCCGATGGATCAGCAACACCTGCAGCCCATTGTCTCCTTCTCTGACGACGAGTCCGCCCCCGGCGCCTATTCTCTCGACCGGCGCATAGGGATTGACGTTGCGGAAGGACGTCAGCGGAACTGCGGGAACGATCACGACTTCCTCCCGACCCATGTGGCGCTCCTCGACCTTGGACAACTCGATTACCAGGATTCGTCCGTCACATGCCTTCTGGGCCGCCTCGAAATTCCGACTGAGCCGATGCCCCATACCGGACTGCCGCAGGCCGTACTTTGCAATGTCCGCGTAGGCGGATCCGCGTGCGCAGATGAATAGAAGCATGGCTGCAGCGCGCTGCCCTCGCGTCCCTCGCTACAATCAGTTGCCCGGCTTCTCCGCTCCGTCGGACGCGGTCGGTCGGCGACTCACGCGTTCGTCCGCGTCCTTCGCAATAGCCGCCGGAATCGGGGGGCGATCAGCGGCTCCGAGCGCTTGCACAGCCATCTTCAGTAGCTCCCGCGCGTCAGGGTCTTCGAGTAACGCAGCGGTGACATCGGCTCGCTCGGATGGCGAAAGGCGATTGGTGAGGTAGGCTGTGAGCGTTTGTTCGTCGAGTTTGCTCATGACGACATGGATCATTTTGCGATCTTCAGGTATCTCCGCACCAGGATGAGACACGCGTCTACATCAGGGATCGTCGGTCGCAGAGAATCGTAAAGCCGCAAATGTGGGTGGGAAATCCGCTCCATATACCGATACGCGGGTACCGGGTTCTCCAAAAACTCATGTTGACTCGATTTTTCCAAAGCGATCTTCCGCACCATGCTTCAACTGAACACTGAAAACACCCGGCCATTTGTTTCCAGCGATCGGCTGGAGTCGATCCGTGGTCTCGTCGAGACAGCGCACGACGCGGTCCTGAAAAAGACCGGTCCCGGAAGCGAATTTCTGGGATGGCGGGATCTTGTCCTGGACCCAAACGACGCGCTAATCGAAGACATCATCGCAACTGCAACGAGGATTCGAGCAGATGCGGATGTCCTCGTGTGCGTCGGCATCGGTGGTTCATATCTCGGCGCGCGCGCAGTCATTGAGGCTTTGACCCCGTTCTTTCCGACTGAAGAGGGGCCCGAGATTCTCTTCGCCGGGCATCACCTGAGCGGAGCCTATCTGAAACAGCTGCTAGGCTACCTCGACGGGAAATCGGTCTACATTAACGTGATCTCGAAGAGCGGAACCACGCTTGAGCCGGCGATTGCTTTTCGGGTGCTGCGATACTGGATGTCCGAGCGTTTCGACGATGCCGCCGATCGCATCATCGTGACCACCGATGCAACGAAAGGTAAGCTTAACGAGCTGCGCGATGCGCACGGCTATCGTAAGTACGTGATTCCGGACGACGTCGGTGGTCGCTTCTCCGTGCTTACGCCCGTGGGGCTGTTGCCGATCAGTGCGGCCGGCGTTGACGTCCAGGAGCTTTTCTACGGGGCGGCCGAGGCGGCAAAGCGGCTGACGAGCGTAGTGGACAACCCGGCACTCGCGTATGCGGCTATTCGTTATCTGCTACACGAGGACGGCTTCACCACGGAGGTGTTGGCCGTGTTTGAACCGCGGCTTTCCGCCGTCGCGTCCTGGTGGCAGCAGCTCTTTGGGGAGAGCGAAGGCAAAGACGGCCAGGGGCTTTTCCCTGCCTCGGTGCAGTACACGACAGACCTGCACTCATTGGGTCAATACATGCAGGACGGCCGTCGTAATGTATTTGAGACTTTTCTCGTCGAAAGGAAGCCGGAGGCGGGCCTGAATATTCCCGCAGTCGCGGGTCCGGAAGACGGACTCGAGTATCTGACGGGCAAACCCGTTTCACACGTCAACCAGAAAGCGTTTGAGGGTACGGCGCGCGCCCACGCCGAGGGGGGTGTTCCAAACCTGACGATTTCTATCGAGCGGGCCACGGCGTCCGAGCTGGGGTCACTGATCTATTTCTTTGAGCATGCCGTCGCCGTTGGTGGATACCTTCTCGACGTCAATCCATTCGATCAGCCCGGCGTAGAGGCATACAAATCAGCGATGTATCAGCTTCTTGGGAAGTAAAGTTTTCCCGACACGACGTTGGCATCCCTGTTGGTACAAGTGTGGAAAACGGTGTGGGTATCTGTGCACGGCTTCGAATGTCAGCAGTGTTGGGAATTGGGGCGCTTACCAACACCAGCTAAGACGTTAATCAACACCCGCCGACACCGTTCGCAACCAGGAAGAAGAGCATCGTTTTGAGTGGGGATAATTTTGTTGGTATGTGAATACTTTCCCTCGATACCTGCGAGCCACTGTAGAAGTACCGATTGTGATCTTCAAGTGCCACGAGAGAGTTGTGACCAACATGTTAATCGTTATCCACAGGTTGTCATGAGTTTGTTGAATAACCCCTTTATCCACTGTTCCACCACACCCTATTACTCCTACACTCTATAAATCATTTTATTTAATTATGAATAGATACACGTTCGAAACATGTGAGCGTGTCTAACCTCCTCTGCCTCCCGTTCTTCTTTGTGCAGAGTCATTCCGTGATTACCTTTTACGGCGTGATGCCCGAAGCCTAAGACAGTAGTCATGATTAAGAAAATTCTCGTAGCGTTGGACCCGGATTCGGACACAGCGGTCGCGACCCGTTACGCCACTGATATTGCTCAGCGTTATAATTCATCGGTTACCGGCCTGGCGGTGGTTGATCTGGGTCAAATTGAAGCCGGAACGAAGGGCGGCGGCATAGGCAGCTTCTACTACGCCGAGAAGCTACGGGAACAGTTGACCACGGAAACGCGCGCTAAGGCCCGGGAACTCCTCGAGAAATACGAAGCCGCGATGGAAGGATCCGGCGTCGATCACGTCGAGGTAGTCGAGGAAGGTGTACCCTTTCAAAGGATTGTGGAGGACATGAAGTACCACGATCTCCTCGTGATCGGGAAGGATCCCCACTTCTTCTACGGGCATCCTGACAAGACGACCAACACGCTGGCGCGCGTGGTGAAAAACACCGTTGGTCCGACTCTCGTCGTGGGCAACTCCTACAGCTCCATCTCGAAGATCCTCGTTGCGTATGATGGCAGCAATGCCGCAGCGAGAGCCCTGAAACAATTCGTCCACTACATGCCTTTCGGAGACGACATAACTGTGGAGGTCGTTAGTGTTTACTCCAAAGACAGCACCGAGGCTGACCTGACGCTTCGACTCGTAAGTGACTTCCTCAAAGCGCATTCCCTTCAAGTCAAGACAAGCGCTATCAACGGTGACAAGACGGCGGACTTACTTGTGAAGTACGCCACTGAAAGCGACGCATCGCTCTTGGTGGCAGGCGCGCATTCGATTTCGGCGATCAAACGCATCACCTTCGGATCGACTACGAATAGACTGATCGGGGAGATGCCGATCCCGGTATTTGTTGATTCATAACTTTGGTCGGCGTTTCGACCAGCGATGCATCCGCGTGCCGTGCCTACCCATCTTAAACCAGACGGCACCATTCACGGCAGTCGATACAACCTCGTAACCGCGACTATTCCAGGCGGATATCACCTCTTCATCAGGTAGGCCGTACCGGTTTCGCTTTCCTACACTCACGATCGCAAACCGGTGTCGCAATATTGACCTTCCGACAGCGTTCAACATCGGGGTGGTACTGCTCGTGCGCGATCCGTGGTGAGGTACCTTAACTAATTCCGCTGGTAGCACGCTTCGAAAGTCGGCGACGAGCTCGGATTCAGCGAGCCGCTCAACATCTCCGGTGAAAAGTACTGTCCCGCCAGGAGCCTGTACCCGGAGAACAAGCGACCGGTCGTTCTCGGACACTCCCGCGATGTTTTTCCCCTTCGGCCAGAGCACCTGAATCGTCACTGATGCGTCGAGGAACAGTGTATCGCCCGTCTCAACGTACGTTACTGGTGTTCGCGTGCTGTCCGCAAGGCGTAGGATTCGTGTGAGAACACGCGATCGCGACGGCGTTTCGGTCATGGCGATACGGCCGATTTTTGTGTGTTCCAATAGTTCGGGCACGCCGCCGATATGATCGGCATGCGCATGCGACAGGATCGCCAGGTCGAGCTTCCTGGCATTCAGCCGGCGGAGGTGTGGCACAATCGATCTTTCCGCAGGGGTCACGCCGTGCCGGCTATCCCCGGCGTCCACCAGCATCGTTCGGCCTGAAGCGGTTCGCACTAATGCTGCATCGCCCTGACCGACATCGAAGAAGATGACATCGGTTTCCTGCAGTAAGTGCGCGTGAAGGTGGTCTGCCTGACTAACGACGACACAGACAGCGGCCGCAGCGAGAAGGCGCCATCGACCGGATTCTGCCCGCCTGGAGAGCGCCCACGTTGCAACTCCCGCCGCAACAAGCATCGGTGCGTTCGGGAATGCCCGAATGGATAACATACCCAGGTGTTCACTCCCGAGCCTCGCTGTTTCGATCACCATCTGCAGACTCGTTTGGGCTGCCCGGCTATAGAACATTGCTACGACGTCCACAGCCGCTGGGGCACTGGTAAGTACGGCGGCCAGGACGCCCGAGACGAGAGAAACGGCAGTCAAAGGAACGGAAGATATGTTGAGTAACAGCCCGGCGAGCGACACCTCGCCGAAGTGATGTAGTAATACCGGTGTCACGCCGACGGTTGCGGATGCTGTCACCGTCACGTTCGACGCGACGCTCTTACCCGCGATAGCCGAGAGACGCCGGAACGGTCTCGAGTATTTCATAAGCGGGTTGAAGGTCAGAATGCCCGCTACCGCGCTGACCGAGAGTTGAAAACCTGGTTCGAACAAGGACCACGGCGAGAAACTCAGGATGACCGCCGCAGCGACCCACAGCGAGTTGAGCGATCCCGAATTTCGGCGAACGAGGGGAGCGATGATAAGAATGCTCGCCATGACCACGGCCCGGACGACGGAATCCGGTCTTCCGGCGAGGTGCATGTACGTCAGGAGCAGCAGCAGCGTGATCGACACGCGGACAAACTCTACCTTAGACCACGTGAGTCGGCATCGCCGTAGCAACGGTCCGGCGATATTGAAGAAGACGAAGCCGACGACCATGACGTGGAGCCCCGAAACGGCGAGCAAATGCACCAGGCCCGCGCCAACGAAATCGTCGCGAAGCT
Organism: Rhodothermales bacterium; assembly: GCA_041609895.1. Taxonomy (GTDB): domain Bacteria; phylum Bacteroidota; class Rhodothermia; order Rhodothermales; family JABDKH01; genus JAHHLP01. Next base: position 4,775 of record JBFIPX010000091.1, on the reverse strand, counting down.
CTGAGCTTATTCCGGAACGCTCCCCGAGCATCAACGCAACAAGTATGGCTCGTGCCTCCGGATCCGCAACCCCGTCGTGGATACTATCGCGAATCGACTGACGAAGTCGCCCGACCCATTCTCCGGTCGGGGACAGATCGACGGCGTGCACGCTGCCATGCTCCACGTATGCAATCGCTTTGAAGCCTCTGCGCCTGAGGTACGCGCCATAGTCGAAGTCGTTGGGATTTCGTCGCCGTGGCAGCGCGCGGGGCGTGCAGAGCACCGATACGCGCGAACCGACCTGCACATCGTTCTCCGCGCTTCCCACCTCGTAGATAAGCAGCCTTCCATTCAGAACTTGGCGTTGAGGAAGCGCAACCAGACGATCAGCGGTGTATCTGCGGCCCAACGCGCTTTCTGAAACGCGGACGATCCGGCCCACGATTTCAAGCTCTTCATCATCTTGCACCAAATCGCTCCACGAGCTTGAGCCTCGATCCACGACTCGCGAGTAACCGCAGACGCCGCACACCATCGCCAGGGTCATTGAAGCGACCAGCCTCGACGGTCCGCCTAGACCGATGCTCGCGCGCCGGGACCATGCGACAAGAACGAGTGCGACAACGGCAGTACCCGAGGCGCCACCAAACACCGCCAATGTTTCTCTTGGACCGGGTACCGCGTCGGCAATTAGGATCCCGATCGCCAGGCCTGCAGCAAACCGAAAAGCAGGTGTACGCATCGAGCTTGAAGAATCGAAGACGCGGATTGAGGTCTTACAAGGACACTGCGTCGCAAGTCAGCATAACCCCTGTGCATCGATGTTCTCCAGGATGTGTTTTCGCGCGCGGCAACCCCGCGGACGGCGAGGGTTCCATTCGCTCGAAACTCACTTGGAATAGAGCAGGGGGTGTACTATCCTTTTCCGCCTGTATTTACTACCAACCAGGCCCACACATTCGGCGCCATCGCTGCTGTTCATTCAAATCGTGCTGTAGGACATGAGTAGTCGACGGGAGGCTCGGGAGCGAGTCATGAAATCCCTGTACGCGTTCGAGCAGGGCGGCGGGCCCGCGGAGCACATTACGCGCCACATTATCAGACCCGGCTTCGAGGACGATACTGCGACCCTCGAGTTTGCCGAGCGACTGTTTCTTCGATGCCTCGATTCGGAGGACGCTTCCGATAATATTATCACGAAGTACGCTGAAAACTGGGAGTTCTCGCGGATCGCATTGATAGACCGACTGCTTCTCAGGATGGCCATCTGTGAGATGCTCTCCTTCCCGGACATTCCTCCAAAGGTGTCGATCAACGAGGCGATCGAAATCGCCAAGAAGTACAGCACGGAGAACAGCGGCAAATTCGTGAACGGGATACTCGACGCCGTCCTTGTTCACCTGCACGATGAGGGCCTGTTGAAGAAGGAGGGTCGCGGTCTCGTAGGTATGGACTCCGTCGCAAAACGAGCCGTTTCCTCTACTCAGGATCCCCCAGACTAGTCTCCAAGATGGGTTTGATCGCAATCGGCGACGTGCACGGGTGCCTCAAGACGCTTGAGCGGCTTTTGGAACGCCTCGAACTCACCGCCGACAGCCATCTGGTGTTCGTTGGCGACTACGTGGATCGCGGACCTGACTCGAAGGGCGTCATCGACTTGCTGTTGGAAGTGAGCGACGACTACCAGTGTACCTTTCTGAGGGGCAACCACGAATCGATGTTTATCGACTACATCGACGCGGGCCTCGATGAGATCTGGTCCATGAACGGAGGGCGCGAGACACTTGGCAGCTACTTCAACGGTCTCAAGGGAGATGGATTTCCGGACGACCATGTGCAGTTTGTACGGGATACGAAGTACTTCTACGAAACCGACGACTTCTTCTTCGTTCACGCCGGCATAAAGCCCTTCATGACCATCAAGGAAAACCTGGAGCACGTTGAACCGGAAGTGTTCCTGTGGGAGCGTGGTCACCTCAACGTGGACGAATACGCGTGGGAGAAGCCGATCGTATGCGGTCATACACCCGTCCCCAAACCCATCGACCGGCCGCAGCTTATCAACATCGACACCGGATGTGTCTACCGCTTCAACCCGCTCCTCGGCAAGCTTACTGCCGTCAGGTTGCCGGAACGTGAGTTCGTCACAGTTCGGAATGTCGATTGGTGACGGTTCAGGCCGGCACCCGTCAGCACTTGTGCGGATCGCCCCGATTGTCTATCTAGCAAGAGCCCCTGCTTGACGTCCGGCTGCGCGCCGAACGCCTCCCGGAACAATTCCTCTGGAGGTAAGCCATGGAAGTACCAAATTCCGTTGGCCCATCAACCATCGACGAGATGGTGGGCTGGATCAAGGCCGTTTTCGCAGAGCTCGTAGTAGGTCTTGTGATCTTCCACATGGAGGATCTTGACGATCCGCATAGCTTGCGCCTCGTTTACGCAAACAAAGCAGCATCCGAGTACACCGATGCCGATCTGACGAAGCTGGTCGGCAAGCGCATCATCGACGCTTTCCCCGGCCTCGAAGGCTCGTACATCCCTCCGGTTTACGCGGACGTCGTGCGCACGAAGCGTTCGTCGGAACTGGGGAGTTTTGAATACGCCGGCGATCCGAATGTGGCCACCGGATACTACGCAGTCAAGGCGTTCCCCATTCCGCATGATTGCGTCGGCGTGGTGTTCGAGAACGTTACCGTCAGGAAGCAGGTCGAGGAACTCGTCAAGAAGCAGCGAGAGAAAGAGGACAAAGGCTAGAGACCACAGCGACCGGCCCTTCACTCTCCGACGGTACGATACCTCGTACCGCGGCGTGTACGTTCAGATGGGCAACCAAACTCCCAAGCGCACGTACGGCCTGTTGATTCCGCCTTCCAGGAAGTAGATCTGCTCACCCTTTGGCACAACCGTAAACCGGCCAAAAGGCTCAAGAAATAGAGAGAACCGTTGGTTTTTGTCGCTGCGGGTTTCCTCCGCGGCGAAGTTGAGTCCGGGGCCAAACCGAAAGCCGAGGTGAAAGTCCCAGACGCGAGGGGTGATGAGAGCAAGCGTCTCCAGCGTTCCAATGACGCGGATGCCTGCCCCCAAACCAGCCGAGACCTGGAGCTCCTCGTTATCAGACCCGAATCTGGGAGCGAGATCCACGTACGCGAACGCCTCCCGGGTAAATGCAGGCCCTGCGTCCACGTAGCCGATCTGAAAACCGATTCCGGGTAAGACCGCTCCGCCCACCTGAATGATATCCGGTTGCGGCGCAATTTGAGCCCATCCCGACCGACACAGCAACGCGCTGCACAGAAGCAACGAGACGGTCCACAGAAGTGCCGCACCGTCTGCTCGGCGCGAGAGCCTCTGGTGGTCGCCACCGACAAGCCTGTGCGAATTCGCGCGCCCGCAGTCATCGCCTCGTCCGCACGACGGAACATAACCGGACACGAGGTGATTACCGGCGACTTTGCTATCGATAGAACACATGAGAAGCGCTAATGCCGCTACGCTGTGGAATCGTCGGGCTGCCGAACGTCGGAAAGTCGACCCTCTTTAACGCGCTGAGCGACGCGGGTGCAGAATCGGCCAACTATCCGTTTTGTACGATTGATCCGAATGTAGGAGTCGTTCCCGTACGCGACAAACGCCTGGACCGGCTTGCCGAAATGGCCGGGTCGCCGCGGAAGGTCCCGACGACCATCGAGTTTGTCGATATAGCCGGACTCGTCGAAGGCGCCTCGAAAGGTGAGGGCCTCGGCAATCAATTTCTCAGCCACATTCGAGAGGTTGACGCCATTGTGCACGTTGTCCGGTGCTTTCAGGACGAGAACGTCGTGCACGTTGCGGGCGAAGTCGACCCGGCGCGCGATATTTACGTCATAGAAACGGAGCTGCTGTTGAAGGACATCGAATCCGTCAGCCGACGGGTGGAGCGGACCGAGAAGGCGGCCAAGTCTGGTGACAAGCGCGTTGCGGCCGAAGCCGAGTTCTACCGACGCGTCCTCGAGACCCTGGATGAAGGACAGCCCGCCCGCCTGTTCGTCCCCCGTCCGGATGAAAAGGAGTGGATGGACGGCCTCTTTCTTCTGACGCGCAAGCCTGTACTCTATGCCGCCAATGTTGGCGAAGGCGACCTTCCGGACGGAAACGAGCACGTTCACGTCGTCCGCGAAATCGCGGCCGAGGAAGACGCGGTCGTGATCGTCGTGTGCGCAGAGATAGAGGCTCAGATTGCCGAACTGGACGAAGATGAGCGGGTCGCGTTTCTAGAGGAGCTCGGACTCCATGAGGCCGGGCTAGACCGGCTCGTTCACGCCGCGTATGACCTGCTCGGCCTGATTACCTTCTTCACGTGCGGACCGAAGGAGGCGCGAGCGTGGACCATTCGCCGCGGCACGAGAGCACCCGCGGCAGCCGGAAACATCCACACCGACTTTGAAAGGGGCTTCATCAGGGCCGAGACGATCAAGTTTGACGACTTCGATCGGCTTGGCTCGGAGGCGGCTGCGCGCGACGCGGGCCTGATGCGCTCCGAGGGAAAAGAGTACGTTGTGCGAGACGGCGACGTCATCCTGTTCAGATTTAACGTGTGAGCGGAAGATGGTATACCAGACGCTGATTGGGGTGGCATGTCGTGTCGGCCGCTTAATGACGGTGACGTTTGTGGCGGCTGCCGTCGTTCTGCAGCTGGCCGCCTGCGGCCAACAGAATCGCAACGCTTTACCGGATGCGGGATCAGACGTTGAATACCCGGAACTCGTCTCGAAAGCCGATTCGGTGGCCTATGAACTGGTGGATGCCCACGGCGG
>JBFIPX010000090.1:0-12326 GCA_041609895.1 Rhodothermales bacterium | reverse complement strand
TACCGCTCTCTATTGCGCTCGAACTCGCGGTCCGCGTTGATCTGCAAGGCCGCTGGCGTCCCGAAGGCATCAACTTGCACCGAGTGGTCAATGACGAGGTGTACGGGTACGCGCGGGTTAATCTCATTTGGGTCTCCTCCAAGCCGGCCCATGGCGGAGCGCATGGCGGCCAGGTCAACGACCGCCGGAACGCCCGTAAAGTCCTGCAGCAAGACGCGGCCGGGCATGAAAGGCACCTCGATGCGCGCCGGCTTCGACGGATCGTAGGTAGCGAGCTTCTCGACGTCTTCCTTGGTAATCAGACGGCCGTCGCATCCGCGCAACGCCGATTCGAGAAGGACTTTGATCGAGTACGGCAATTTGCCAATACCGGAAAAGCCCGACTCCTCGAGGTGGTTGAGGCTGAAGAGATATGCGTTTCCAGACCCAGTGTCGAAGGTCCGGCGGGTACCAAAATCATCTTGCTTGCGTGTCGGCATGTCGGGAGGAACTGAAGGCGGTGATTGAACTGCGTGGTCGGATCCTAAAATACCCAAATCGGGGGGTATTTGTTCAGCAAACGGCCTTGAGGGCAGGTCCCCACAAGCTATCGGGATATCCACCGCATCAAATGCAGGTTGCGAAATTGGTGCCGCTGGTGTCAAATGAATTGGCGATGACACTTGTGATATGCCGATCGGAAGAGGCAGCTCCCGGGTTCTTTCTGACAACCGCGACAAACGATGAGATTCAAAACACCTTCGATAGGCTCGTATCCGCATAATCCACCTCCCATCTCCCAAGCCGTATTAACTGTCAGGACGTTCGCGACGGCAGCAGCGCTTATCCTCCTCGCCGCGTGTGACTCCATCAACAGCGATCTTGTCTCTGACTCGGAGCTGCTGGATGCCATAGCCTTTAGTGAGAAGGGACCTGCCGTATCCAAGGCCCATAAATCGCTCAATGGAAAACTCCGATCGCTGTTGGCGACCCAGTCCCCTCGCGGCGGTCTCGCTTTCTACCGCCTTCCCGACAGCGATCAGCTACACAAGATTCCGCAGGACCCCAAGAATCCGCTGACCGACGCCAAGGTTCGACTCGGCCAACTGCTGTACCACGAAACGGCACTCGCCGTGAACAACCGATACGTGGACGGACACGAGACATACTCATGTGCATCGTGTCACTTCGCGCAGGCCGGCTTCCAGGCCAATCTACCCCAGGGAATTGCCGAGGGGGGACTCGGTTTCGGAGCAGTAGGCGAAGGCCGAGGGGCGAATCCGCTGTACGATTCTCGTTCGGACGAGCATACGCCTGACATCCAACCGATTCGATCGCCAACTACCATGAACTCGGCCTTTCAGGAGTTGATGCTGTGGAACGGTCAGTTCGGCGCCGTAGGAGACAATCGCGGCACCGAGTCGTCGTGGACAGGACCGAAGGAGTCGAACTTCCTCGGACTTCACGGCCTCGAAACCCAGGCGCATGCGGGGCTCGCGGTGCACAGAATGGATGGCATTGACGTTTCTCGCGTGGCAGATATTCGCGAATACGAGGTTCTCTTCGCACAGGCATTTCCGTCCGCCCACGAACCCATCAGCAGGCTGAACGCCGCTCTGGCGATCGCCGCCTACGAGCGCGTACCGCTCGCGACGGAGGCACCCTTTCAGCGATGGCTACGCGGCGAGGTCCGTGCGATGAGTAAACAGGAACTGCGCGGAGCGACGCTCTTCTTTGGAAAAGCCCAGTGCTCCTCTTGTCACACGGGTCCCGCTCTCAACTCGATGACCTTCCACGCGCTCGGAATGATGGACTTGGACGGCGCAGCCGACCCACGTGTCAATCTTGATCCGTTCAATGGCACCGTGCCCGATGACGTCCGGCGTGGCCGTGCCGGTTTTACCGGCAATGCAGAAGACGACTTCAAGTTCAAGACGCCGCAACTCTACAACTTGAAGGACAGCCCGTTCTACGGACACGGCGCATCCTTCACGTCTATTCGAGACGTCATCGGCTACAAGAACACAGGAGTAAGCGAGAATCCTCACGTCCCCGCATCCGGTCTCTCGGAGTACTTCGCCCCGTTGGGTCTTTCGGATGCGGAGCTAGACGACCTGACGGCGTTCGTGCGCGACGCGCTCTACGATCCCTACCTGATGCGTTACGTTCCCGAGCATCTTCCGTCCGGCAACTGCACGCCGGTGAACGACGACGTTGCACGCATCGATCTCGGGTGCGGTCGAGTGGCGATGGCAGGGACCGGTCGCGGATCTCCGCCGCTCTCGATCCGATGAAACTGGCTTTGCGCTCCCGCGTTGACCATCTCGCTTTGGGGCTATAGCTCAGTTGGTAGAGCGCTGCAATCGCACTGCAGAGGTCAGCGGTTCGACTCCGCTTAGCTCCACTCCCAAGATCCCGTCAGAAGATGCCGAAATCTTCTCCGGTCAGATCATCGACAAATCACCCCGACCGATCAGGCCAAAACGAGAACGCCGCGCGTTGCAAGAAAGATCTTGCGCTACTCGAACAGTGCATTAGAGATGTCGGCCGGTAGCACCCAGTGAACGCACCACCAAACACCAATCCATGTGAAGAAGAGCGCGCAAATTCAGCAGGCTGCCGCTATACCCTTTCGAAAAAATGGAAGCGACCTGGAATTCTGCCTGATCACCTCTTCCGGCAGCAGGAAATGGACAATTCCGAAGGGCATCGTCGATCCGGGCGAAACTCCGGACGAAACCGCTGAGAAGGAGACTCTTGAGGAAGCCGGTCTGCGGGGACGCATTAAAGGCAAGCCGATTGGCGAGTACTCATACCGAAAGTGGGGCGTCAAGCTAATTGTTGCAGTCTATCTGCTGGAGGTAAAGGTGCAAGACAAGAAATGGGATGAAATGAAAATTCGCACGCGAAGGTGGTGTAATCCCGGCAAGGCAAAGAAACTGCTTGCAGGTCATCCGGCCCGAGCCTTAGTGAAGCAGGCGGAAAAGCGTCTGAAAGCGGCAAAGGGGTAATGGGTATGCCGAGCATCGACGAGCCGTGCCTCGACTACGCCGCGGAGAGGTTACCCAACTTCCAAGAACTCCGTGCGCGATAGTGACCTAGTGATGCTAAATGGCTATCTTACGGTGTTTATTAGCACTTAGCCGGCAAACCTGCACGAGCCCCCGATACTATGGCTTCCGGTAAAGTCCGCTTTGCGCCACGTCAAGCGGTCCTTTTTGTTGATGAGGTGAAAGAATCCGTCGCTCGGTACTTCGATACCACTGGCAAGTCGAAGAAAGCCGACTTCAGGATGGTTCTGAAGACTGTGATGATCCTGACATTGACGATCGGATCCTACGCGCTGATCATCAGCGGTCAGTTTACACCGTGGCAAATGTTGGGCCTCGCAATCCTGATGGGCGTCGGAATGGCCGGCGTGGGCTTCTGTGTCTCGCACGATGCCTTACATGGCGCCTACTCCTCAAACCCGCGCGTGAACCGGTTGATCGGCTATTCCTTCGATTTGATGGGAGCCAACAGCTACATGTGGAAGATCACACATAATGTGATTCATCACACGTACACGAACATCCCGGGAATAGACGAAGACCTCACCGTGTCACCACTCATCCGTCTTTCGCCCGAGGCTCCGCACAAGCCAATCCACCGATATCAGCACTGGTTTGCTTTCCTCGCCTACGGATTCTCGACCTTGAATTGGCTGTTCGCGAAGGACTTCCAGCAGTTCATGAAGCGCGACATCGGGCCGTATAAGAACAAGAAGCATCCTCCCTCTGAGATCGCCATACTAGTGGTGACCAAGCTGGTGGTGATCGGATATATGATCGTGATTCCGCTGCTGGTCCTCGACATTGCGTGGTGGCAGTTTCTGATCGGCTTCCTGGCGGCGCATCTCACGGCAGGCTTCATCCTTGGGATCATCTTCCAGCTGGCGCACGTGGTTGAGGGTCCCGAATACCCGATGCCAGACGATGACGGTATGATGGAGTACGAGTGGATCATGCACGAGATGGCAACAACGGCGAATTTTGCCCACGGCAACCGGCTCCTCTCGTGGTACATCGGCGGTCTCAATTACCAGATCGAGCATCACCTGTTTCCGCAGGTATGCAGCATTCACTACCCCGAGATCGGACCGCTCGTCAGGAAGGTTGCAGAGAAATACGACGTCCCCTACTACGCCTTTCCGACGTTGAGGGCGGCGACCGCATCCCATTATCGGATGCTAAAGCAGTTGGGGCAGCCGGAAGCCGAGGTCGCAGTCTGACACACTCTCGTTGCTTCCGAAGTGAAGCCTGCCGCTGCGCCGGTGTATGAAGCTCTCGACATCGGATTCTTCCTGTTCCATTCGCTACTGGTAGCCTTCAACCTGACTGGATGGATCTGGCACAAGACTCGGCGACTGCATCTTGTTACGATCTCTTTCACCTGCCTGTCGTGGATCGGCCTGGGAGCCTTCTACGGTTTTGGCTATTGCCCGAGTACCGACTGGCATTGGGAGGTCAAGGCGCGCCTCGGTGAAACGAACCTGCCGGCGTCATATGTGAAGTACTATCTCGATGCGGCGACGGGATTGGACTGGAGTGCTGGGCTGGTCGACGCGATCGTCGCTGTGCTGGGCTTTGGGGCGCTAGTTGTGTCGATCGTAGTCAACGTTCGTGACAGATCGCAGAAGAGCTCAACATCACAATAGTCTGTTCAGCTCTTCGTGGCTGCAGCACGGCCGTACAGGTTCCGGCAAGTTTCAACAGTAGACGACCCGAAGCATCTCGAGGCCTGAGATCGTGAGGCGTGCATCACGGCAGTGTCTTCAGGCTCTCTGTAGATTCCGTTACCGGGCGCTCGGGTCACCCAATTGCACGGCGTGAGGACATCGAAATCAAGCGATCCCGCCATGCTAGATCACACAGTAGCGCGCAGGACACAGGCTGTGTCCAAGTGAACAACACGTCGGGACTCTTGTTGTCTAACGGACGACCAATGAATCTATTCATCATGACGAACCCTCTCCGAAAAGTGTGGAAAGTAGTCGCGGGACTCCTGCTCGCCGTGATCGCGGTGTCGGCCGCGCTTTGGCTGGCCCGGCCCCGGTTCTCGGAGACCGAAGTGCGGCAACGGATCGTGACCGCGATTCAAACGGAATCGGCAAGTTCGTTCTTCGTCACTGGCACGCTCGACATCACAGCCACCGCATCGGTTCAGAATACACGTTATCTGATTCCTCCTCTTCGCTTGAACCTAGGCACGACTTCAGCAACCGTACGCCTTCCAGGCAGGGTGACGTATGGGTTTGACGCCTGGGATTTGACTCCCGAGCACGTCAGTGTCGCACCGAATGGTGATGTCAAAGTCACCGTCCCGGAACTGTCGATCAACTCCGTTGAGGCAGACCTCGATCTTATGGAGGTGCAGACGGACGTCGGTTGGGCTCGCACCTATGCCGGCAGTGGGCAAGAGGTTACGCGAGAAGCGATGTCGCAGGCTCACGACATACTGCGCCAGCAAGGACAAGCACATCTGCGCGACAATTCACAACCTCGAATCAACACGGCGAAGGCGCTTCAGTTGATGTTGACACCCGTTCTGAAAGCTGTAGGTATCGACGAACCGCGCTTCACGTTTCAGGTCGGATCGAATCTCGTGATGGATTCGGAATTGTGAAATTCGCGATGCCCTCGTCGCGGCAAATCGGCTTAGTGAACGTCGATCATCAACATCCTCAGTCATAGAGGAGCCAAGCCGACCGCCTTGTCAGAAAGCCTTCTACTTCAGCGTTCCAGGATGCGATGATTGAATCGGCCGTGGCGCCCTGCAGCAACATCTCACGAAGCCGCGCCGTTCCGGCGAGACGGTCAAAACCGGAAGCGCGGAAGAAGCCGTCCGCCTCATCTCGGTCATCGTATTGTTGCAGCATAAGCTCGAGCAAGCGAATCCCTGCCTCAACCGATCGAACCTCCTTCCGATCACCTATGATGTAGCGGACTCCTGACAACTGCTGGCCCAGTAGCTTCGGTTTGGATGACATTCCCGTAATGCTGCGCGGCGTAAACCGGATCTCCTCGAAAGCCAGCCCCGGGATTTGCGAAGCGGCAAGGCTTTGCGCCAGACGGGCACCATTGACCCATCCCGCGCCGATGGTAAGGAACGGCTGCATCGTTCCGCGTCCCTCGCTGGCAATCGTGCCTTCAACCAGACATGCTCCCGGGTACACTAGTGCGACGTCAAACTCAGGTATGTTGGGACTGGTCGGAATCCAAGGAAGGCCCGTGTCAGGCCACTGCATGGAACGCGTCCAGCCCTCCATAGGCACCACCGTCAGGAGGACATTGTCGAGACCGGTACCCCAACCCTCTCCAGCGGCCATGCGGGCCAGCTCGCCCACCGTCATGCCGTGCGCAATGGGAATGGGGTAGTGCCCAACGAATGACTTGAATTCGGGTTCGCGGAGGAAGCCTGAAACGTAGTTGCCACCAAGTGGATTGGGACGATCCAGAACGACAAATTCGACGCCCGCTTCCGCCGCGGCTTCCATCGATAGTCCCATCGTCGAGATGTAAGTGTAGAATCGCGCGCCGACATCCTGTACATCAAAAACAAGAACGTCCAACTCCGACAGTATCTCGGGAGCGGGACTTCGCCTGCTGCCGTAGAGGCTGTATACGGGGACACCTAGCGCCGCGTCTATCGTATCCGCGATAGCTGCGCCGGCGTCCGACTGACCGCGAATGCCATGCTCGGGGCCAAACATTGCTGCGAGATGCACATCTTGATGAGCGTTCAGAACATCTGCAAGATGTCGATTGCCGATGGTCGTCGTGTGATTGGCGATCAGACCAACGCGGCGGCCTCGCAGCCTATCGAAATCGCGGGCCGCCAGCACGTCCGCGCCGGTGTGGATGGCTACCGTCGGCGTCGGCGTCGACTGCCGCTCGGCGTCCGCCGCACCCCGCTCGCATGATTGGGATGCGACGAGGATGCCGATCAGAATCAAACCTCGCAAGAGATACACTCCGCACTGATACGTTGCGTCATTGTCCTATTGCCCGAACCGAGCCTATTGCTTACCCTCCGAACATATCAAAAAATTGCGAAGCAGCACGCTGAAAGAGGTCCAAAAATGAAGCAGCGAGCCTATTCCGCAGCGATAATACTTGTCGTCTGCACATTCACGTGGGTCGAGGTGACACCGGCCCAGGATTATCAAAAACCGGAACACGAGCACCAGCACGCACAGGCGGATGCTCACCAGCACCACTCTGCCACGACCGTCCCGATCTACACGAATCTCGGTTCGCACGCAAGACGGATCACCACGGCGTCTCACATGGCGAAGATGTACTTCGACCAAGGTCTGAGGCTCCAGTATGCGTTCAATCACGACGAGGCAATCCGGGCCTATCGGGCGGCGATCGAACACGACCCGGAGTGTGCGTCATGCTACTGGGGTATCGCACTCGCCGCCGGCCCAAACATCAATGGGGGCATGAGTCCGGAGAGCGGCGTCGTCGCATACGAAGCCATTCAGGAGGCGCTTCGACTTGTAGACAATGCGAGCCCGGTGGAGCGCGACTTGATCCAGGCTTTGGCCGAGCGCTACGCCGAGGACCCAGAGGCCGAGCGGGCGCCCCTCGATCAGGCCTACGCAAATGCCATGGCCGTGGTCGCAACGTCCTACCCGGAGGACGCCGACGTACAGACGCTCTACGCCAGTTCACTCATGAACCTGCGTCCCTGGGACTATTGGTCGGGCGACTACGAGAATCGGAAGCCGAATCCGGGAACCGAGGAGGCGCTGGCAGCCCTCGAGACCGCGTTGAAAGTCGATCCAGACAATCCCGGCGCCTGCCACTACTATATCCATGCGGTAGAGGCAGCGTATCCGGAAAAAGCGGAGAGTTGTGCGGATCGACTTGCTAGTCTCATGCCCGGGGCAGGGCACATCGTGCACATGCCCGGACACGTCTACATTCGCGTAGGTCGGTATCTCGACGCCGTTCGCGCGAACGAGCATGCAGTGCATGAAGATGAGAACTACATCGCCGATCAGAATCCGATGGGCGTCTATCCGGCAGCGTACTACCCGCACAACTACCACTTCATGGCGTTTGCCGCCACGATGGCCGGAATGAGCGAGAAGGCGATGAAGGCGTCGTATATCGTGGCGCCCAAGATTCCGAAGGAAATCGCCCAAGAGGTCACGTGGATCCAGAACGCGGTGGTCTTCCCGCAGCTCACCGCGGTAAACTTCGGTAGGTGGGACGAGATACTGGCGATGCCGGAGCCGGACCAGGATCTGTATCACGCAGCCGCCATGGACGCCTACGCGCGAGGAGTCGCTCACGCTGCCATGGGGCAAAACGATGAGGCCCGTGCCGCGCTTCGAAAGATTGCGGAGATGGAGAAGAAGGGTAACCCGGAAGGAGACTACCCAATTTTTGAGATGGCGTCCCACGCGCTCGAAGGAGAGATTGCCCTGCGATCGGGTCATGCCACTGACGCGGTGAAGCACTTTGCGGCAGCTGTTGTCATGGAGGACGAGATGAACTACGAGGAGCCTCCCCTGTGGTATTATCCGCTGAGGCATTCGCTTGGCTACGCGCTTCTCGAAGCCGGCCAGGCCCATGAGGCCGAGGCGGTCTATCGAAAAGACCTGGCACGATTCAGAGAGAACGGCTGGTCGCTCTACGGATTGGCCAAGAGCCTCGAGCAACAGGGCAAGATGCAAGATGCCAAGGTCGTCTGGGATAATTTCGAGGACGCGTGGGTGCATGCCGACGTCCAACTAAAGGGATCGAGATTCTGAGAATCGAGAACATGAAAACCATCGTCAAGCATGTTGAGGAGATCCCCGCCGAGCCGGTATCGGCGGGGACGGCCACCCTACGACAGGTCTTGATCGGGCCGAACGACGCACCCAACTTCGCGCTGCGCAAGTTCATCATAGAGCCAGGCGGAAGTATGCCGGCTCACACGAACTCGGTGGAGCACGAGCAGTATGTTTTGTCGGGACACGCTACGATTGGAATCGCTGACGACACATTCTCGGTATCGAAGGGAGATGTCGTTTTTATCCCGGCGGGGGTACCGCACTGGTACAGGACAGAAGGCAATGAGGCGTTCGAGTTTCTGTGCGCAGTTCCGAATGCGCCCGACACCATCGAGATCCTGACTGAGTGAATCTTCCCGCTGCTCGCGGGTCGGCCCAATCATCGAGCACTCTCACACCGCCAACCTCACCTCACACTGGTGTCATTGCGAGCAGCTAGCTGCCATACTTTTCTGCGGTGTCCTCGAGCATAGACCGCAGGCGCCGTTCTGAGAACCAGCGCCGCCGGTCCTCATGTGGTGATCGGTGTCTCGAAGATCACCCGCAGCAGTAGGGCACCCAATGTAAGTGCCTTGATTTGTTACGCTCATTTGCGTAACTAAAACTTGTTGCAACAAACAAGTCGTGGTCAAATGAAGACGAAAAGCTACAGTGTATTTCTCGTGGCGGCCGGGATCGGCTGCCTAACGGCAGCATCTCCCGCGGCCGCTCAGGGCTTCCTCACAGGCAAGTTCACGTCCGATCAGGAGAGCCATTCCGTCAGTTCCTCCGCAACCGGAACGGCGGTGCTTGAGTACTTCGATGGAGAGCTTTTCTTCTTTATTACCGTCGAGGGACTGTCCGGGCCCATAACGGGTGCACATTTTCATAACGCACCCGCTGGTGTAGATGGCGGCGTTGTCCGCGATATCACAGCGTCGTTCGAGGGCAACACAGCCGCGGGCGTCTGGACTTCCTTTGATACCCAGGCTCTCACGGACGAACTCGTTGCCGAGCTGTTCGGAGGCAACATTTACATCAACATCCATACGTCGGCAAATCCGGCAGGCGAAATCAGGGCTCAGCTGACACCTACCGACGGCGTGACGCTGACCGCCGATCTTACGCCTGAACAGGAGTCGCACGACGTAACATCAGACGGCCGCGGGACGGCGATCGTCCAAATCTCCGAGTCAGGTGCCGCTTTCTTCGTCACGGTGGATGGGCTTACGGGGCCGATCTCGGCAGCCCATTTCCACAACGCCGCCGCGGGCGTGGATGGGGGCGTCGTGCGCGACATCTCCGCCGACTTCAATAGAGGGACGGCCACAGGGTTTTGGACGCCCGGCGATGCTCAGCCGCTTTCGGACGAATTTCTGGTCGAAGCGCTGAAAGGCAATCTGTACCTCAACGTGCATACCGCCGCGCATCCGGCCGGCGAGCTGAGGGGACAGCTCCTACTGACGTCCGGCTGGGGACTTCAGGCATCGCTTGATCCCTCGCAGGAGGTGGGAGGCTCAACGGGTACGGGCTTCGGCACGGCCGCTCTTACGCTGACCGTTGGTGGGTTGGTATATGACCTAACGGTCACCGACCTCACGGGGCCGATTACCGGAGCGCATATTCACAATGGCACCACGGGCACCAACGGGCCCGTCGTACACCCGTTCACGGAGGAGTTTGACGGCAACACGGCCAGCGGTATCTGGGGATTCGACGACGAAGGTGGACTCACCCCCGAGCTGCTCACAGATCTCTTGAACGGTGAACTCTATTTGAACGTGCATACGACCGCTAACCCGGCCGGCGAACTGCGCGGTCAGATCCTCCGAGCCACAAGTACGGCGATGGCCGCGTCACTCACTCCGGAGCAAGAGACTGCAGTGGTAACTCAAGCCGCCGCAGGCACCGCCTTCCTGTCCGTTTCGAGTGACCGCGTCGACTACGAACTTACAGTCGACGGGCTGAGCGGCCCGATCACTGGCGCCCACTTCCACAATGCTGCCCTCGGAGCGGACGGCGGAGTCGTCAAGGACATAGTGGCCTCTTTCAGCGGGACGCACGCTGCCGGCTCCTGGACCGCCGCAGATGGCACGCAACCCCTGACCGACGAACTCCGAACGGCGCTGCTCCAAGGCCAGCTATACCTGAACATCCATACGTCAGCCAACCCGGGCGGCGAGGTTCGCGGGCAGATCTTCCTGTCGGCCGGTACGGCAATCCGCACACAGCTTACCTCCGAGCAGGAAACAGCAGAGGTGACGCAGGGTGCGACCGGCACGGGTGCCGCTATCCTCACAGAGGCCGGACTCATTGCCCAGCTGACTGTGGAGAACCTCAGTGGCCCGGTCACAGCCGCACACTACCACAACGCCGGACTTGGTCAGGACGGACCAGTCGTCCGCAACATCTTGGGAGGCTTCGTTGGTAGTACCGCCGCAGGTTTCTGGCCCTCTGGAAATACTACACTTTCGCCGGAGCTACGCGATGCTCTCTTGTCGGGTGATTTGTATCTGAACATACATACCTCCGCAAATCAGGGCGGCGAACTTCGCGGTCAGACACGGTTGGCAAATGGGATCGGAAGCGGCGCTCAGTTGAGCGCAGAACAGGAGACAGGTATCGTTACCAGTGACGGTAGCGGAACAGCCGCGCTCAATCTCTCGGCCGAAGGTGTCACCTTCGATATCACCGTCGACGGACTGACGGGAGACATCACCGGCGCTCACTTTCACAACGCTCCCCTCGGGACAGACGGCGGTGTCGTACGCGACATCACGAATGCGTTTCAGGGTAATACCGCGTTTGGCGTTTGGCGAGAGTCGGACGGACAGCCGTTTACAACCAGCCTCCTGACCGAATATGTCCTTGGGAATACGTATCTGAACATCCACACCGCCGCCAACCCGGCCGGTGAGATTCGTGGACAGGTCGGGGTTGGTGAAATGGTCGCGACCGCAATCGAAAAGATCGATGATCAGATGCCCCAATCTTTTGAGCTGTCACAGAACTACCCGAATCCGTTCAATCCATCAACAACGATAGAGTTTGATCTTGCTCTGAGTTCGGCGGTTGACCTGACGGTCTATAACGCGGTCGGCCAACTCGTTCAGACGCTGATCGATAACCAGCTTTCAGCGGGATCTTATCGGGTTTCTTTTGACGCACAGAGACTGCCGAGTGGCGTCTACACGTACCGCCTGACGACCGATGCTGGAACACAGGTTCGAAAAATGCTGCTGGTCAAGTGACGAGTCATGCAATTTCCTGACGCCCGGCCATAGAACCTCCTGTGACGTCTGTCGTCTGATACGTAACACAGTGGTAATTCGGCTGTCATAAGATGCGCGACAGCCACTTAATTTGTAGAAAATCGAATCCACCATGAAACACCTACTACCAATTTTTTTGGGAGCGGCCATTGTCCTTTCCGCATCGGATGCGGTTCGAGCGCAAACTGTGGTGACGCTAGCTCCGTCCAAGGATAACACGCTCTACGAAAGTCCGTCCGGCGCCCTCAGCAATGGTGCAGGCGATT
>JBFIPX010000089.1:0-12359 GCA_041609895.1 Rhodothermales bacterium | reverse complement strand
GAGGTACTCAGAGAATGTGAAGTAGAACCATAGCAGCGACATTATCAGCAGCAAGGTGCCGAGATATCGGAAGTGCACTTCCCGCAGATAAGCTTCGAGGTGGTAGACTTTGCGGAAACAAATCATCACAATCAGTAGGGCCGCAATACCTGAAAAGATGGCGCCCACCACGAAGTAGGGTCCGAAGATGGTGCTATGCCATCCCGGTTGCAGAGTCATCGAGAAGATGTAGGAGATGACCGTGTGCACGGATACGGCAATCGGAATCACCATCACCATCAGTATGTTTATTGCTCGGTTCAGAACCTGCTTCTGGCGCTCTGTGCCATGCCATCCCCACGCCAGAAACGTGTAGAACCACTTCAGCTTGCCCCCTCTGTCCCGGAGTCGCGCTACGTCCGGAATCATTGGGAGGTAGAGGTATACCGTGCTTGCGGTGAAGTAGGCTGTGATGCTAGTCACGTCCCAAAGCAGCGGGGATTGAAGGCGACCCGATGTAAACAGATTCAGCATTCGATCGGGTCGGCCGAGGTCGATAATCGGATGCAAGCCGCCTATCGCGAGAACGATCGCCGTGATCACTTCGGCCATGCGCGTTATAGGTCTTCTCCACTCCGCCTTTGAGAGTCGTAGTATGGCAGAGATGAGCGTTCCGGCATGGCTGATTCCAATAAAGAACACGAAGTTGACGATGTAGAAGCCCCACGTTACAGGTTGGTTCATGCCCGTCACGCCGAGGCCATGTCGCAGCTGCGTCAGGTACATGTAGAGTGCCCACGCGATGAGGGCAAGCAGAACGCCCACCGTCCAATAGAAGCCCCGGCCGGTCTCAAAAATCGGCCGATAGAGCGCGTAGTCGCGATCTTCTGTCAATGGCAAATCTCTTGTCATCGCTACTCGCGCTTCGAGAGATATATGACCTTTGGTTCTGTTCCGAGGTCTTCCATTATCCGCATCGCTCTTGAACTTTCGGCAAGGTCATGGACATGACTGTCGGGGTCCTCCAGGTCGCCAAAGTAGATGGCGTCTGCCGGACAGCTTTCGGCACACGCGGGTAGGTACTCACCGTCTCTTATCTCCCTCTGCTCTACGTCCGCCTGCTCTTTGACCTTTAGCAGGCGATGACTGCAGAAAGAGCACTTTTCAACTACACCATTCATCCGGAGACTGACGTCGGGATTCATGCAGGTCTGGAACTCGTCGGGCCACTCAGGCTCCTCCCAGTTGAATACTTTCACTGTGTAGGGACAGGCTACCATGCAGTATCGACATCCGATGCAGCGATGGTATATCTGCCCGACAAGACCTTCTTCATTTAGATATGTGGCATGCACGGGACAAACTCTAGTGCAAGGCGGATTGTCACAGTGGTAGCACAGCCTTGGAATCCGCTGTACACTGACATCGGGATACTCTCCCTCGTACGTCGTTACCATGTCCATCCAGAACATGACACGACCCTTGTTCGCCTCTTCGGGGTCCACAATTGCAACGTTGTTTTCGAGCTTACACGCCGCCATGCAGGCCCCACAACCGGTGCACTTATCCAGATCGATCACCATGGCCCATTTAGGCATAGATTGCCTCCACCTAGGTAGTTCGAGAGATCCGAACCCGGGTCGACTGAAGTGCCGGGCGGCCGCTGATTCCGTCGTACAGATTGCGCATTATGGCGCAAGGATTCTCTCCGTAACCGGAAGCATAGCGCCCGTACGAAGTGTGGCCTAGCCCGAACGGAACGGCTACAACGTGAGGCTGGATTCCGGGATGGACGACCGCCTGCACCTTGATGCTGCCCACCGACGACTCGACCCAGATCCAGTCGCCATCACTGATTCCAAGAGGGGACGCAGTTTCGGGATGAATCTCCGCCCACGTACGCCAGTACTTTCTTACGGCTTGACCAAAAAACTCCTGCATTAGAGGCAGGTTGGCGGCATCTCCATCCCGGTTCGCGAGTGTCTGGAACGTTATGAGCTGTAGCGGCAGCCCGTCGTCAGACGGTGAGTGCTCATGGTGAGGCAGAAACACCTGGTCACCGCGAGCCGAAATCATTAGTGCCGTAAGCAACCTTTCCATCCCTTGGCCGCTCTCGTCACCGAACTTCGTCAGCGCGGACTCTATCGATTTCTTTAGTGCAATCGAGAAAAACTCGTACCGCAACGAACCCGTGTTGAGGACAGCGGTGACGTCCCTTTTTGGCCGAATCGGATTCCACCATCCGCCCCTTTCTACAAGCAGTCTCCAGAACTCATCGAAGGAGCTGTATCGTCCGATCTGCCAACCTCGTTGTTGGAGAAACTCCAACCAGGATTCCTGGACGCCCTCCGTAACAATGGCCCCCTCTCCACTCTGGAAAACTCCGCGAATGGAATGCTGTAAGACATCACCAAAACTGTCGTACGGAAAAGAGCGCCCGACGTCACCGCCGAGTGAATGCGCAACCGACACGAGAACGTCCCCCGTGTGACGTGTGTCGTGAAACGGCTCAACCACCGGTTGGCACATACCGACATGCGGGAAGATCACGGTCGGTGTTCCCTCGACCGCATCCCACTTTTCGAGGAAAGTGTGATCGGGCAAAACGAGGTCGGCATACTCGGATGTCTCGTTCACGAAGGCGTCAAAGCTCACGATCAACGGAATGGCTTTTAGCGCCTCGGCAAACCGATGATGATTCAGCGTCCGAAACAGGGGGTTGCCTGAATACAGGAACAGCACGCTGACGGGACTCGGCCTGCCGGCAAGAATATTCTCGGTGAAGGTGTCTATGGAAAAGGGAGACATCGGAGAGGCAGGCTCGAGCGAAGTGGCAGTTCGGTCTCTCGAGAGTCCTTCTTCGGCCACTGCATCCCTGAACACTTCATGCCTCTCGGACAGGGGCGCGGCATCAACCCACGACAGCCCGCCCTCTTTTTCGAAATTGCCCAGCAGTGCATTCAAGCTGTGAATTGCCAGTTGTGAGTACACACCTGAAACGTTGTCTGCGGAACTTCCGCCACCAATCACAAGAGATGGTGTAAGGTTGCCAAGGTCTCTTGCAACCTCGACGACTGTTTCGGCCGGAACGCCGGTGATCTCCGCGACGCGCTCCGGGTAATAGCCGCCTAGAACGATGGAGCGAAATCCCAGGCGAGTTCGACCGTCTTCATCGGTCCCGTCTTCAAACCCGAACGTATGCCGCGCAACAAATTCGTCGTCGTACAGCTCTTCTCGTATCAGCACATAGGCAATTCCAAGCGCTAGAGCACCATAGGTGCCAGGCCGAATCGGAATCCATCGGTCCGAGTTGGCCGCCGTCAGGTTCAGCCGGCTATCAGCACAGACGAGCTGCGCGCGTCGGCCCTCAAAGCGGCTGCGCAGTCCGCTATATAGCTTGGTGTAGTAGACAGGCGAGTATCCCTCTTCCAGGAAGTTGGCGCCAAGGCTTAAGACATACCTTGCATTCATCAGGTCGTAGGACGGCACTCGGTCGACACCCTGCGTCAGAACAAACGGCACTGGATCGTACTCGTCCGTCGTAAAGCGGTAGTGGTTAGGAGATCCAAACGCCTCCATGAAGCGGGCGATGTGATCGTCCATGATTCTGCTGACACGGCCCGTCAGGAATACGACCTCATTCGTTTTGCCCTCCTCGCGCAGGCGTCTGAGTGTGTCCGTCACCTCCTTGAGTCCCTGCTCCCAGGAGATTGCTTCCCACCGGCCACTGCCGTGGAGACCCACGCGACGCAGCGGCTGACGAACGCGATCGGGGTTGTACAGTGTCTCCAGGCCAGCAAATCCAAGAGCACACATCCCTCCACGATTGATCGGGTATTGGCCATTACCCTTGATTGACACCGGAACGCCATCAACGAGTCGAACACTAATGCCGCAGCCGCCAGGGCACTGACGGCAGATCGTGTTTTTCCACGTCTCAATCCCGGGACCCTTTCGCGCCGCTTCAACAAGCTCCTCGGGAACCTCTATCAAGTCGTCCAGCGCGATGCCCCCGATCAGGGCTGCGCCCGATATGCCGCCCACCAGCCGTATGAAATCTCGACGTCGTATTAGCATTCGTTCAAAACGTGTTCCTCACACGACTAACGGTGACAGGCCAGGCAGTCATTCGTTACCTTTTGCTCGTAATGACAGCCCATGCACCAATCCATTGTGAGTGGTGTCAAGGGTCCCGGAGGCGGCGCAGTCAGAAGCGGAACATCGCCGTGACAGGTCATGCACTCGATCTCCCCGAGTACGACATGCCGCCGATGCGAGAAGTAGACATGCGAGGGCACACTGTAGATGCGTACCCATGGAATCTCCAGACCTTCGTCGACGAATCTCAGTAGGCGTAACTCTTCTTCAGATTCGGTAAGCGGCTCGTCGGAATGACAGTCCTCGCATACGGAAACCGGCGGAATAGAAGCGGACGGAAGCTCCTCGACATGGGGATGGCAGTCCGTACACTCGAGTCCCTCCCCCTCGATATGGATCTGATGATTGAATGCGATCGGTTGTACTATCGGTGCGGGGCTCGAGCCAATCGCTTGGATCAGGAATGTGGCAGCAACCACAAACAGACCGATTACAACCAGTCGCCTCAGAGTCTTCATTCCCAATTCCTCGTACGCGGTGTCTCTTTGGTTTCGACACAACTTGAGGGTTGAGATCGCGCCGACACCGACGGGAATCAAGGAAGCAGTATTCCCGTAATTGGCTGCAAGGGAATAGGCTAGCTTTTATGTAGTCTATCCCCCTAACCTTCGCGTCAACCGCCGACGCACCGGCCGGGTGGCTGGGCTGGCAGGTCGGCGGTCAAGAGATGAAGATCCTGAGCCTGGATCAGAGGCGTGGGCGGCGAACGTAGTAAACGACAAGCCGAACCAGTTCGACGACGACAGCTACTCCGACTGCTACGAAGACCGTGTAAGGAAGGAAGTAGGTGTACAACGACTCGTAAGCTGGCCAAAACATTGCCTGCCGGCTTTGATACGCGAGAGCTGCCGCAACCACCGGCAGGACAACGAAAGCACCTGCCGTAACGGAGAGAAAGAAGGTCACCTCGCGGGCCAAGCGGTTAGGTGTTTTCATCGGTCCGATCGTGTTTACGACGTCACCGGGTGGATGCCGGAATGTCCTCACTCATGGCGCTGCGGGCCACCGCGGCCATCGACGTTCCCTTGCTTTCCGCGTATCCGCCTTGCCAGCAAGCCTAGCAGTTCTGATCTGTTCTCGAACCCCGGTTGGCGAACTTCGAACCCTTCAACGTATCCGTCATCGCCGATACGCAGGTGAAAGGTAAAGATCGATTCACCATCCGCGCCCATGTAGAAGTCCGTCCTGCCAACGTGCAGATCCTCGTAGACGAGTCCCGTGGCGTCCGCCTCGACTGTAAACAAGCCCCTCGAAAACCAGTGCAGTACAGAAAGGGGGTCTCCGTTGCGGGCGGGCGGAAGCAGGTGTGCGTTCTTCGGGATGCCCGTGAACGCAATCTGCCGGTCGGCGTCAAGGTGAGAGTACAGTCCCGCAAAAACCGTGTCTTCGGACGCAGCCAATCCTGCCCACAGCACGTTGTTGAAAAGAGACGGAAGAACCTCGAGGGTCGAATAAGCAACACGCTGCCTGTCCAGTTCCGACTCGAAAACGGAAACGACGAACAGCTTGTTTGCTATCGTGAAGGTGAGGTACAGCGAACTCAGCAGCAGCCCCAAACCATTGACGATCCGGCGGGTTCGCACGTCACGGCGGAAGAAAAGCGAGACGACAATTCCGAGAGTCAGCGGCACCGTGTAGATCGGGTCGATGATCGATATCGTGTTGAACGCGATAGGCTTGTTGCTGAATGGGAGCAGCAGCTGCGTTCCATACGCCGTAAAGGCGTCAAGCACCGGATGAGTGAAGAGAGCAAGGAAGGCCAGCCACGACCACCGTTTCCATCCGACGCCATCCTTTCGATGAAGCCGAGCAAGCAGGACGCCAAGCAGCGGAGCAGTTATGACGCTGAATAGCAGAGCGTGCGTCGGTCCGCGATGAAAGAGGAGCTCCTGCGCCGGGTCCAGGAACGGATACGCGAGGATGTCGAGGTCGGGAAGCGTCCCGAAGAAAGCTCCCCATGCAGCGGCCTTGCCGCCTGCTTTTCGACCAAGCACCGCCTCGCCAACAGCCGCCCCAAGGGCGGCTTGAGTAATCGAGTCCATCTGCGTTCAGCCCGCCTCGATGACCTGCTCTTCAGTGACAACAAAAATGCGGTCGTCTCTCACCGGGCTTACGACTCCCGTCCCCGCACTGTGCGCGGCGTTAGCAGCAGGATAGTGCAGCTCTAAAGCGCCGGCCGCTAAGCCGGAACCTCGAGAAAACATTATTACGGCCCTACTGTCCCCATAGCAGCGCGACAAGCTTCACGTCGATGTCCGTGCGGCGGGGTTTCAGAACCTTGGTTTCGAGTTCGGCGAAGTCGGGATCGAGTGATTCCTCGAGTTCGGTGATGTCCTGCTCCAGTTCCCGTTCAAGTTCCGCGAGTTCCTCGAGCCGCATCTCGAGGTCTTCCTCGGCCCGCTCCACGTCCTGCTTCTCCTTGGATGAGCGCGACATCCCCCTCATGGTCGTCGACGCCCGCCCGACACTGGACCGGCTGATCGCCTTGCGGCCGAGCAAAGCCGACAGAACAGTCGTTCCGATATTCACATATGTGCTCATTTTTGCCGATTCCGCCTGCTCCTCCTCCCGTTCGACCTTCTGCTCCGCCTTGCGAACCCGCTCCGCAGCCCGCTTCAGTTTGGTACCATACTTTTCACGCAGTTCCTCGACCTGGCGGTCGCGGGCTTCACGACCAACATCTCTCAAGCGAATGCGGAAGTCTCGTTCTGTTTCGCCGGGCTCCGAGGAGAGGCCGAGGAGGGGGTGCTCGAACAGTTCCAACCGTTCTTGGCGGTACAGGAAGTCGTCGAACTCCTTCTCCCAATCGTCGAAGTTATCCGCCTTGAACGCGGCCGATGGCACGTCGTGGAACTCGGCACCGTCCGGCGGCTCGCGTCGAAGCCGATCGATATCGATATCTACGCGTTCTGCGTTCGCCCAGTCGACCGGCGTGACGGCTCCATCATCAATCGAAGCGATGAAGGCTACGTCCCTTGTCACAGAAACCGTCTTCTTCCGATCCTGAAAGTGAACGGATGCGGCACCTATCACGAGCGGCAGATACGAGCCTCCATCGGGATTCGGGGGCAGATAGAACTCCTGGATCTCGGGGGGGATCACCGGGCGCTGCTGTCCGACAGCCGAGGTCTTCTTCGCGCCACGTTCTACGGCCGCGGCCATGGGAGTGCCGGCAGCCGGAGCCACAGCCCGTTTGCCTTCCATCAACGTTTTGATCTGGCTGCGCGTGAGCGGCCCTCGCAGGTACGACATCGCCCAACGGGTATGGAAGATGACGGGCTCCCGCTCGTGCACGTTGTGCAACAGGAAGACGCGCTTTCCGAGTCCGGCGAGCACACGCTCCATGGCACCCTTGTCGAAATCACCTCCGGCGGAGGCTCCTTCAAGTCCTTCCAACACCCGCATCTTGTCGCGCTCGGTCTGCAGCCTGCCGATGAACCAGGTTCCTGTATTCGACAGACCCTTGTAGTCGAGATCAACGGGGTTCTGCGTGGCGAGCACGACGCCCAGTCCGAACGCTCTCGCCTGCTTCAAGAGCGTCAGAAGGGGCTGCTTCGACGGAGGGTTGGCTACCGGTGGCATGTAGCCGAAGATTTCATCGATGTATAGGAGCGCTCGCAGACTCGTCGTGCCGGGCTTGGAGCGAATCCACGACAGCGTCTCGGTCAGCAGAAGCGAGACGAAGAACATGCGCTCCGCTTCGGAAAGATGAGCGATCGAAAAAATCGCGACGCGAGGCTTGCCGGAGGGATCGTACAGCATCGAGTCGATGTCGAGTGGCGTGCCCGTCATCCAGGCCTCGAAGCCTGGAGATGCAAGCAGGTTGTTGAGGGACATCGCAAGATCGAAGCGATCCTTCGGCGGGAAGAAGGAGTCGATGTCCATCACCCCGATCCGATCGAATGGTGGCGTCTGGATCATTTGAATCAAGGAGCCGAGATCCAGCGTGTCGCCTCGCTTCCACGCCTCCTCGAGCAAGTTCGACAGAAGGATATGCTCGCGGCTCTTGATCGGGTCGGCGTCGATACCTAACAACCCCAGCAGGCCCGTCGCGGTCGACGCTATCCGCTCACCGAACAGGTCGCGATCGTCGATCGTCTCCTCGGATGGGGGAGCAAAAGACGACAGAATCGATACGGGAATACCGGCCTCGCTGCCGGGAGTATAGATTGAAATGTCGGCCGCGTCCCGCAACTTGCGGATGCGTTCAGGGCCCTCACCCCAGCTTGCCAGGCCGTTCTTCCAAAGCTCGGCTTGTTTCTGCGCGAACTCGTCCGGACTCAGCCCTTTCTTTCGCGCGTCGTCAGCGTTGATCCAAGGGCGAAACTCCTCGGCCGACAGCTCCGGAAACGTGAGCATGAGATTCGGGATGTCGCCCTTCGGATCGATGACGATCGCCGGGATCCCATCTATGATGGCCTCCTCGAGGAGCGAAACGCAGAGCCCCGTCTTGCCCGACCCGGTCATGCCGACACATACGGCGTGTGTCGTCAGATCCTTTGAGTCGTAGAGTACCAGTTCATCTCCCATCTCGCCGGCTTTGAGATCATACTCTCTTCCGAGATAGAACTCACCCAGCTTTTCGTACGTGTCTGTCTTGATGTCCATCCGGGGCCCGGGTATCGGTCGTTATCAGGGTCGTCTACCGGAAGATATATCAGAGGCGGCAATCGGGGAGGCGCGGCTACGGACGTTCGAGTTCGCGGCGCAGTCGATTACGCAGGTCTGGGTCGAGATTGGCCCAATGGACGTCGCGTAGCGCTCCCTCCATCGCGTACAGAAGGTTGAGGCTCGGCGCGAATCCATGCTCGACGACCCATCGGAAGGCTATCACGGATCCCGCTATCTCCAGGTCGGCGCGGGTGAAGATGCCGACGGCATTGAGCCAGCCTTCCGAACGGGGTCCCAGGTTGCGAAGCTGCGAGATGCGATCGTCAGGAGGCATGACAAGTTACCCGATGCTGGATCGCCCCCACGTCCAACTCGATCGCCGCTCCTCCCCATCCACAATTCCCCAGATCTCGGACCGCAGACTGTCCTGGCCCACGAGTGTATACCCGATATGCTGAGGGTAATCATGCGACATGTTCGAAAAGACGACGTGACCCTCGCTGATGTCGGAGGCAACGAAGGGAACCGCCTCTCGTCCTCGCGGGCTGGCGAAGTAGACCAGGGTATCGCCCCGGCTTTCCACGCGCAAATATTCGAAAAAGGATCGGCCTGAAGCGAACAGATCCACGTGAACTCCGACCATGACATCTCCCCGGGGCGGCAGCCACGCCTCCTCCGAACTTGAGGAATCCTCAATTCGCGACCAATAGCCGACCATCCATAATAGCTGACCGAGGTCGGCTGACGGAGCTTCAAGCGACTGTCCGGTTGCCTCTGGCACAGGGTCCGGACCGCAGGAAAAGACTGCCGAGCAGAGGGCAAAAACGAGCGCTCCGGCCCAGATCTTTGTCCGGACGGTTCGCTCCCGTGAGCTTGCCGTCAACGGTTCTGAATTCGGATTTCTCATGGGAAATGCGTTTAATTCCCTGTTCACCATCGACTAACAGGAGTCAGGCAAACATGAAGTATACAGCTACGATTCTCGTATTCCTTGCCGTTCTCGCGGCGACGGCTACAACCGCTTTCAGTCAGGTCGACGTCAGCGGGCGTGTAACGGACGCCAAGACCGGAGAAGGTCTTCCGGGCGTCAATGTGACGGTGAAAGGTACGACAACGGGCGCAGCAACAGACCTGTCGGGAGCGTACAGTCTGACCGTGCCTCAAGTGCCTGCCGTTCTACAGTTCTCCTTTGTGGGCTACGTGCAAGCAGAAGTCAACGTCGTTCAATCGTCCTCGGTCATCAACGTCGAGCTGGAACAGGACATCGCCTTCCTCTCGGATGTCGTTGTGGTCGGTTCCCGTTTCAATCCGCGGTCCGAGTTTGACTCGCCGGTGCCGATCGACAACCTGCCCGTGGAGGAGTTGGAATCGACCGGGCAGTTTACTCTCGACCAGATGATGACCTTCAAGGTGCCGTCGTACAACGCGACGCAGCAGACGGTCTCGGATGCCACCGCGCTATTCAACCCGGCGGATCTTCGGGGACTTGGTCCGAGCCGCACGCTCATCCTCATCAATGGCAAGCGCAAGAACGCCAGTTCTCTCGTCTACATCAACGACACACCTGGCAAGGGTGAAGTTGGCGTCGACATGCAGAGCATACCAGCCGCTGCCGTCGAGCGCATCGAGGTGTTGCGTGACGGCGCGTCCGCGCAATATGGTTCCGACGCTATCGCCGGAGTGATCAACATTGTTCTGAAGGACGACATCGGAACAACATCAGTCAATGCCTACTCCGGCGTAACCTCGGAAGGTGACGGATTCAACCTGGGCTTCGATGCCAACTCCGGTTTCAACATCTTCGGCAACGGCTTCATCAACGTCACAACCGGCTATCGTTGGCAGGATCGCACGAACCGTGCGGGAGAGCCTGGACGCGACGATCTGTTCGGCGTGAACCCGCAGGACAATCCGGAGTTTGCGGCGTTCTTCCGTGACAATCCGGACCTGAGCATGCTGGTCGGTATGC
Source organism: Rhodothermales bacterium (assembly GCA_041609895.1). Taxonomy (GTDB): domain Bacteria; phylum Bacteroidota; class Rhodothermia; order Rhodothermales; family JABDKH01; genus JAHHLP01. Next base: position 1,642 of record JBFIPX010000089.1, on the reverse strand, counting down.
CGCGCATGGCCACCTTCGAAGTCTTCTTCAACTCCGGCATCCCGTTGGCGGGTGGTGGAACGCTCTATGCGTTCGGCGGCATTACCTATCGCGATGGCGAAAGTTACGCACTCCACCGAACGCCGTATTGGATTCCCGATCCGTTCTTCATTCACCACAGCCCAGGAGAGACGTACTCTGGTTTCCATCCCACCTTCGAAACGGACATCTACGATCGCACGCTCGGTGCGGGCGTCCGGAGTACGATCGAGGGTTGGGACGTCGACGTGAGTGCAACCTTTGGGAGCAATACCGTGGATTACACGGTTGATGAGTCACTGAACACGGATCTCGGCAACCTCAGCCCGACGACGTTCAATGTGGGCGGATACGAGTTCAGCAACATCGTCGGCAACCTCGACGTGTTTCGTGCCGTGGGCGATTTCAAAATCGGATTCGGGTCGGAGTTTAGAACGGAGAACTTCATCGCGATAGCAGGAGAGGAAGACTCATATTTCGGGTCCGGCACGCAATCGTTCCCCGGCGTGCAGCCGCGCAACGAGGTTGACAAGATCCGCTCAAACGTTGGCGCCTACGGTGAGCTGGAATACGACTACCAGGACGTGCTGATCGGGGGAGCTATTCGCTACGAGGACTATAGCGACTTCGGCAACACGCTTAACTGGAAGGTGAACGGCCGTGTCCGGATTGCCGAGGATAGACTCGCAATCCGTGCCTCAGCGAGTACGGGCTTCCGGGCACCCTCCCTGCATCAGCTATACCTGAGCAACATCCAGACGCTGGTGTCCGGCGGGACGGTATCGAATCAGGGCACGTTCAATATCGACAGTCCCGTCATTCGAGACCTCCGTGTTCCGCGCCTTAAGGAGGAGGAGTCATTCAATGTGACGGCGGGCGTTGCCGCGAACGTAAATGACGACTTCTCGGTGACCGCCGACTACTACCGGATCACGGTGGACGATCGAGTGGTGTTTACGGGCGAGATATCGGATGCGGATCCGAACGTCCAGACCGTTGTGGACGACATACTCGATGCATTCAGCGTGACGAGTCTCAAGTTCTTTACCAACGCGATCGACACCGAGACCAACGGCGTTGACCTGGTCGCAAGCTACAAGAACATTCCACTTGGACGTGGAACGCTGGAGGTTACTCTCGCGGGCAACTACAACGAGACGGAGATCACGAACCGTGACAACATCACGACGCCGGCACCGATCCGGCAGTCAGGGAACGTGATTTTCAACCGGAAGGAGCAGTCGCGCGTCGAGACGGCCCGGCCCAACGACAAGGTCGCGCTCAGCTTGCAGTACAACATCAGCGACTGGAACTTCATCGTCAGTAATACTCGTTTCGGCGAGGTCCGCTGGCGTCACGCGTCCGATCCTGAAAAGGATCAGGTATTCGCTGCGAAGGTCCTCACCGATGTCCGCATCGGCTACCGCTACAGCGAAGCGGTTCGGTTGTGGCTAAACGTCAACAACGTATTCGACGTCTATCCCGATGAGATCGACACCAAGGGCGACGTGGTCACCGACCTGGGCGGCCGCTTCAGGTACCCCTGGGAGGTCAACCAGTTTGGCTTCATGGGAACGACAGTGGCGGGCGGAGTCAGCCTGACCTTCTGACGCTAACGTCGACG
>JBFIPX010000088.1:0-12583 GCA_041609895.1 Rhodothermales bacterium | reverse complement strand
TCTTCGTAATAGAGGTGCAGTTTTCGGTAGCGGCCGATGTAACCGTCCGGTCCGACGATAGCAGCGCTGTTGAAGAGCTTCCCCGAGCACTGCTCCACCAGTCCCCCCACGACGATGCAACGCCAATCACGAGCCCACTTCGCCATACGGTCGGTCGTCTTGCCGCTCGGCACCAGTTCGGACACAGACTGCACGTCCGCTGTCGAACGAAAGAAATACCCTGTCGCAAACAGTTCCGGCAGCACAAGTAGATCCGCATCCAGACCCGACAGCAGTTCTTCGACGGTGTCGAGATTTACGTCTACGTCCAGGTATTCCGGTCGATACTGAAGTACGGCTACTTTCATTCAGGTTTCTTGCTCAGTCCCTTTCGCTCATCTCGCTGCCGACCCATTCTTCGGTCCCATCTGCGTAGTTCTCCTTCTTCCAAATCGGAGCCTTCGCTTTGAGGGTATCGATCAGGTATCGGCATGACTCGAAGGCCTCGCCACGATGTGGTGCCGAGGCTCCCACGACAACGCTTGCCTCCCCGCATTCTACTTCGCCAAACCGGTGGAACAGTACGACCCTCTCCAACGGCCAACGGCCGAGCGCCTCCTGTGCGATCCGCTCCAATTCCGCGACCGCCATTTCAGGATAGAGGTCGTACTCCAGGCGAAGCGTCTCCCTGCCGTTCGTAAAGCGACGCGTCTTGCCGACAAAAAGGTTTGTCGCGCCGACGTTTCCTTCATCCAGAAAGGCCCGCGCATCAGCCGTCTGCAATCTGTTGGACTGAATCCGAACCCAGTGACGTGATCCCTTGCTTTCGTGCATCTCACCCTCCGCTGGTCGGCGTGATAATGGCAACTTCGTCAGATTCAGCTATCACCGTGTCCATGTCGACATACTCACGATTGACGGCCAGACGAATGACTGATTCAAAGTCCTGGACGGCACTGTAGCGGGCACCAAGGGCCCTGATAAGCTGCTGTCCCGTCGCCGGAAGATCAAGCTCCACGTCGACATGGCGTGAGCCGAGTCGATCCGCAAGGACACTAAATATTCGGACGGTTAGTTTAGCCATCTATGGCATCAAATCAGCGTGGGCCATTCTTGTAGCGGACGAGCTCAAGTCGAGAGCAGTTCATCGTTAGCGGAAGCGAATCACACGTATCGGATCCATTGACGCCGCGACACGCGCCGGAATGTACGCGAAGATCACGCACAGTAAAATCGTTGCGAAACCTATCACGAGGAAATCGACCGGATTCAGTTGGATCGGGGCTGTGGTCATGTAATACGCATCGGGTGGCAGCGGAATGATCTGAAAGCGCTGTTGTATCAGTGCGAGGCCGAGCGCGAGGAGCTCTCCCACGACAACCCCGATGATCCCGATGGCGAGCCCGAGCACAACGACAAGGTCGCGTACGTCTTTTGCACTGGCACCCAAGCTCGTCAGAATGCCGAGGGATCTCGACTTCTCGATTACGAGCATTAACAGGATCCCGCCGATATTGAAAATCGCGACGAGAACGATGAAGCCTATTACGATCGGTATGATGCTTTCCTGCAGATTAACCCAGGCGAAGAGGCTTCGATATACCTCGCGAATGGTCCTGCTCATAAGCGGGAAGGCCAGAACGGAACCGAGTTCGCGAACGACGACCTCAGCATTTGCTTTATCCACTAAATCAACGTCGAATCGAGAAACTTCATCTGGGGCGTATGACAGCAGTGAGCGCGCAACCTCGATTTCGGCATAGACGAACGTCTCATCGAAGTTCGCCAAAGACGTCTGGTAGATCCCGCTAACTCGAAACGGCTTGAATCTCGGACGTGTAGACGGTGAAGCCTCCTCCTTACCCCGAAACGAGATCAGGACAACATTATCGCCGACATTAATTCCCGTTTTGTCGGCCAACGTCTCACCGATGACGATCGCGTTCTGACCATCCTCAGTCGAAAGAGCAGGTCTTCCCTTCACGACAGCGGACGCGATAAACTCCGGCACTTCACCGACGCCATTGAGAAGGACTCCGTCGATCTCTTCGCCGGACCGCCTCAACAGTACGAACTCTTGAAGTACAGGACGGACCTGTGTGACGCCCTCAATCTCAAGAATGGCGTCGCGGACGCCGGGCGCACCCGCAATTGGGCGGTCGACCTGGCTCTCGACCTGCACGTCAGCGCCGAAACCGAGGATCTTTGCCTCAATTTGACTGCTGAAGCCGTGCACAATCGACAGCGCCAGAATTAGCGCCGCCACCCCGATCGCGACACCACCAATCCCCACGAACGTTATGAAACGAACGAAGGCACGCCCTTCCCGACGAGCTCCGCGATCGCGAATGTATCGCAGGGCCACAAATCGCTGAAAAGTCTTCATGGGCGTTCGCCAGGATGCAACTAGCTGGGATTTACACGATCACTTAATAATTCTGCTTCATCCCAGGTTCCACACATATGACAGCCTGCTACTGATATATGTGTGGTGTATCGATTTCAAGAAGGAAGTACCCCCGGGGATGAATCCAACGACCACGGCGCCGCGATTCCACGACGCGTAGACCGGTATTTTTGAAAGCTGACTGCCATTCCTGAAAGCGGCGAAAGTCCAGATTGTCTTCCTGGTGCGCCATCAGCCCCTTCGACCGAAGACGGTTCGCCAATTTGTCAAGTATTGTCAGAAGCCACAGCTGTAATCGATTGTGATACAACGATTCCACAACAATGATACGATGCGAGGCGACGCGCGAGGCCTCAGCAAGCACCCTTTCAGGTTGTCGGGAATGATGGAGCACGAAGTACAAAACGACATACTCGTAGGCGTCGGTGGCAAAGGGCAGGCGATCGACATCTACCCGAGTCCACGGCAAGTCCGTGCGATTCATGTCGACCACGTCTGCCAGTTGAACGTGAAGACGTTCATCGGTCGCTGCAGCAAGGCCGACATATCCCTCGCCAGACCCAAGGTCCAGAAGGCGTGCGCCTCCCTCGCTGTTTACCCAGCCAGCGATCTCTCGCCATTTGCGACGACCACGTACACGTTGCAGCGTCTGAAGCGCGTCATCGAAGTGATAGGAAATGACGAGAACCGTCCATATCCCCCACCCGGTAATTACAAACCCCCAGTAAGGTCCATCAACGTAGATCAGGTAGGTGCCAACGCTGATGCCTGCAAGCCAATACCAGTGCCATCGATACTTATCCTCAAATACCAGAAGGCATAGCATTGGGACCAGGTACCACGGGTGGATGGTAGTTGAGAAGAAAAAGAACGCCGCGAGAACGACTATCATCGACTTCTCGAGACTCCAGCGTAGCCTCCAGTCGGCGATGTAAATCAGGGGAAGTGCGGCCACAAAAAGCCACCGGAAGAGCGGGCCGATGGTTTTGCTCCAGTCTTCGCCCGTCGCGAAACGCACGATTTCCTTGACGGCGAGGTATGGCCCGGCATTGAACTCGAAGTAGCGGACGTAAAGATCCAGCGACTCCGCCACATTTCGAAGCGCTTGGACGGAGGCATAGGGCAACGTAAGGACGAGTGTAACCGCAGTGGCTCCAGCTATCGCTTTCCATTGGAGTCGCCTGGCAAATAGCGGCAGGAGAACAAGCGGATAGAGCTTCACCATTCCGGCACCGGCGATCGCTGCTCCCGCGACGCCCGCCTTGCCCCGCCGGCTTGCCAGGATGCTCATCGCGAGCAAGCCCACGGCAAGACCCTCGGTATGTCCCTGACCAGCAATCTCGAGCACCACAACAGGATTCCACGCATAAAGAACGGCTCGGCTCGGCAGAACAAGCTTGGCAAGAACCCACAGTACGACAAGTTCGCCCAGGATAAGGATGAACTTTATGGCGTAATAGACTGCAGGCCAATCGCCCTTCGTAAGAAAGGCGGCAACACCAAATGTCGCCTGCGACAGCGGTGGATACACCGAATAGAAGTCGGCGGAGTTCAGCCTCTCGAATATTTGTCGGTCGCGCAGGAGAGCAACATCCTCATCGTCCGGGAGAACGAGGTACGGGTTGAATCCTTCCGTCTGGAGCTGTCCGTCCCAGGCGTATCGGAACGCGTCATCGGAGAGGCCCGGCGGCAGCCAGAATGCGCCGGCACGAAGGATGACGGCTACCACGATGACAGTTCGCCAGGACAAGTGCGCGTGGCGCGAAATGACCGGGAGAAGCGCGCAGCCTCCGATCATCACAGCAACAAAGCCGACGAGGCTGTTCGTTCTCTCTGCGAGAAATGGCGCCGCCAGAAGGAGAAGAACGTGCAGGGAGACTAGCCAGATGCCTTTGCGGCGTACAGGAGCTGTCTTCACTCCGACGATGAGTGCGCACTGTTGCGGTGGAAGATGACGCGCGTCTTGCGGCCTTCATTCTCGTAGTTCACTTCGTCAGCGATTGATTCGAGCAGGAAGAGCCCGCGGCCTCCGTCGGCGAACAACTTCGCGTCACTCAGCGGATCCGGAACTTGTTCACGGGAGAACCCGGGTCCCTCATCCTCTACCGAAATTTCGATGCGGGAATCGCAAACGACGAACTCGATGAACACCCTCTTGGACTCGTCGAACCGGTTCCCGTGCTCCATGCCGTTCGTTACAGCCTCCGACGTCAAAAGCACAAGATTATACACCAGATCCTCGTCATCGAGCCATTCTCCAAAAAAGCTCTCAGCACGGTTGACCGCCCTCTCGATGTTGCTGTGATTGCTCGACATCTCGAGTTGCAGTCGCTGCAAGCCAGGATCCGTTTTCACAGCGGCGTGATCAGTTCAGATGAAGATGCTCTTACGGAATAACGGGATGATGCTCGAACTCGCTGGACGAGAGAATGTGCTCCTGCCAACAAGCTGCGGTGCCTCGCGAAGTTAGTCTATTATGGCCGCCTTTTTCAAGGTGGCACCCATTCCCTCGGCCGTCACGCGAATCAAATATATGCCTGAGGGTACACGACCACCGGCCTCATCGGTAAGACTCCAGCGCACACCTCCCAAGCCGCCGTCGACTTGAAGGTCACGTAAACGCTGGCCCGACGACGAGAATATCTGAACTCGCGCCACCGTCGGAAGCCCCGCGATCATGAGTCCTTGCGCGTGCGTTGATCGGACCAACGGATTGGGAAACACATAGACACCGTCCAGGCTGGAGGCTGCACTTGATAGACGAATCACGCCTCCCTCTGCCGCCAATCGATTTCCGCCCGATGCTGTCATTCGCGCTACCGTCAGGATCGTCTCGAGTCCGGTAGCTCCGATCGCAGCACCTTCGATTCCTAATAGCACTTCATCGGCGCGATCCTGGCTCCAATCAGCGTAACGAATTGTCCCCTCCGGCTCAATTTGGTAGTTGGCCACGTCACTGGCTTGGCTGCCGACGAGATCTTCGGAGAAGGTCAGAAGCACTTCGGATCGGGATAGGATCTGCCACGAACGGACGATGAGACCTGAAGCCGACGAGTCTGGAAAAACAACCCCGACCGACTCCTGGCCAAGCGGCGTACCCTCCGCATCGCTGACCTCGACCCACGTCAGCGTGTCGGGACCGGCTACACCATCAAAGGAAAGTAGGACTGCTCGCTGGTTCCTCGTAAGCAAGAGGTTTGACGCCGCGACACCCGAACTCAGCGTGAACGATGCCGATTTCAGATTGACAGGCATGCGCTCTGTGAACTCGATTTCGATCTGTCCTTGGGCTGGATAGGCGACCCGTTCTACGACGGCAGGTTCGTGAGGGCGAACCATCCGAACACGGGACAAGGGACCGCCAATACCATCCTTCCATCCTCGAAGGGCGTAGTCGCTCCGCGTCGTTACCGAGTCGATGAAGACAGTGGTCGTTGATGTGCCGACGCGATCGAGTTCACCGCCGGTCTCGCCGCGATAGATCCACGTCGAGTCCACGCCCGCCCAAGCCCATTCCAGTCGGACCGCCTTACTGTCCAATGCATACTGGGAAACCCAGTTTGGTGCTGGTACATCGGAAATGGCTTCCGATGCGGACATAAGGTAGAGGCGTCCATCCGCGCCACTGATCACGACGTCGTCTTTGCCGTCAAGGTCCAGATCTGCGGTCACAGCCTTTATTGATCTGGTACCGCCGAAGCCAGAGTCCAGGCCTGTGGCGGTATGATACATGACAGACCAGCTGTCGCCGTCGACGCGCAGCAAGTAGAGATCAGGGGGATTCGCAATTACGAGTTCGTCCCGGCCATCACCATCGACATCCGCGGCTGCGATCGTTCCATGGGTAGAGATCTCGCCTGGGATCGCGATACTGTCGCGGAGCGCCAACGAATTGTCGGCGACCACATCAAAGAAGTAGTAGACACCGATGTCCGGCTCCCTTGTGCCCGCCGACGTCGTCGTCAGCCAATTATGCGTGTACGTCACGAGTTCGTTTAAACCGTCTCCATCGAAGTCGCCTGAGGCAAGCCTCGAACCTCCGTTGTAGCGTCTCGTCTCATAGCTCCATACAGCCGCGTACTGATCATTGCCGGTGGACTCGAAGAGAATCCAGTCGCCATCGCTGTCACCGGTGAGCATGTCTGGACGCCCGTCTTTATCCAGGTCACCTATGAGAGGTTGGGGTTGTTCAAAGGCGTTCTCACCGATCTCCGACCCTCTCACCGTCGTGGAATTCTGCAAACGCGCACGCTGTACGTATTCCGATCCGTCGTGTTCGAGAATCCGCCACTCCCGCGTGTTATGTCCGATCAGTTCTTGAACGCCGTCGGAATCGAAATCGAAAATCCGAGCACCCCACAACGCCTGATCTGAGTCCAAAAAACCTGTAGTGTCGACGAAGGAGATACGGGAGGGGTACCCATTGGGCTGCTCCTGTTCCAGGATAACCGTTGACGGTCCCGCTTGCGTGAGCAACTCCAGTAGGCCGTCTCCGTCCGAGTCTCCCAGCCCTCGAGGAAACGCACCGACGAGAAGCGACGCCGCCCTTCGCAGATCTCCATTCCATTCATAAACCGCCAGCGTGTCTCCCAGCCAACCATTTTCGTAAACGTTGGATACGATTTCGGGCAGGCCATCGTCGTCGAAGTCCGTCGTCGTGTCGAGCAGAAAACCGTGCGGCATCCGCGTCGGGGAAAGTAAAACGGCGCCGGAATTCTGACTATTGCCGGGTACGACTACGGTTTGCTCGTGCGTCGTCGTCAGACCACTGGCATTGACAACTCTGACTACGACCTGAGCCGGCCCACCGGCCAAACCCGAATCCACGAAAACCAGACCGTGACGGCGCGAGATTCGATCGGAGACAACCGTCTCCTGTCTTCCATTGAGCGTTACGTCGAGTTGTACGCTGCCAAGATCGTCTGACTCTATATCTGCCACGACAGCGTGCATGCCGTCAACCAAGCCATCGTCGAGAAGATGAATTGTTAGCTGCGGCGGGGTTTTGTCGAGAAAGACCCGCCTTCGATCCTCAATCGTCCTGCCCGTACGAAGTTTCGCACGCAATCGGAGCACGTACGGCCCGTCGGCGAAATTGGCCGTGTTCCATTCGGCGACTGTGCCATTCAGGATCTGGTTGGTGACAGGCCCTGAAATGGTGGTCCAGTTCTCTGGAGGGCCGTTGGTTCCGCCTGATCCCACAGAGACATCGTAGGTTTCGAAAGATGGATCGAGCACAGATCCTACTACGTGCACGAGGTCCTTGGATATGCCCTGATCGTTACGTGGTCTTGTGATTTCGACTCGCGCCGGCAATGCCCGCCTTACAGCCGTCGCAACCTGGAGTAGGCCTGCTCCCGCCCGGTGATCCCAGCCGGTTTCCCCGATGTCCTTGGCTGAGGCCGCGAGTATGGACCGGATTGCCCCCGGCTCAAGTTCGGGGATGACAGATCTCAGGAGCGCGGCTGCTGCGGAGACCATCGGTGCGGCCATGGATGATCCGCTCCTTCGGCCGTAAAGCTTATCGTCGGATACCTCGTCCGAAGCCGTCGGCATCACGGTGGTAAATATTGCGCTACCCGGCGCCCCGATGTCAACGCCGGTCCCGAATGTGGCCCTGCTTGCCGCACCGCCCCCCCCACGGTCCAACCAGACTACCGATATGACCTCGGGATAATCCGAAGGGTAATGAGGGTCATCACCACCGTTGTTGCCGGCGGACGCAACGACAGTCACTCCGCGATTGACAGCAAACCGAATCGCGTCCTGCATGAGCGGCGAGATGTGCGTGTCGCCAAAAGAAAGATTCAGTACGCTTGCCCCGGCTTCCGTCCCGAAGATGATCGCGCGCGCAATGTCGTCGTCGTCACCTCTTCCGTCACGACCGAAGGCACGGATAGGCATGATCGATACGCCAGGAGCCATGCCCACGATACCGATTCCGTTTTCTCTTGCAGCGGCGACGATTCCTGCCACGTTGGTGCCGTGTCCCGATCCATCGTCACCCGCGTCAGGATCTGGAGACCGAAAGTCACCCTCCTCAACAGACGACGGGCGATCCACGAAGTCATAGCCTGCAACGTCGTCGATGTAACCATTTCCGTCATCATCAATTCCGTTGATGTCGCTATCTGTAAAAGCTCCGTCACCGTCCAGATCTTCTGCGGCATTCGTCGCAATCTGACCGGCGAAGTCCGGGTGTTCGAAATAGATGCCCGTATCAACGAGGCCTACGACTACGTCTTCCGAACCGTCAGTCATCGACCACGCGCCATCCATCTCGACCACCGAGAAGTGAGAAAGGCTGTCTGCGAACGGGTCTGGAGCGGACTGAATGGCGTCTACTACATAGGTTTGGTTGGCCTGTACATACGCCACGTCTTGCCGCAACTTCAGCTTCGTCGTGAGATCGCGAAACGTAGCGCTGTCCGGCAGAGTAACGATAAAGACAGGAATATCGAATGCCACAGTCTTGCCCAGCCTCTGCCCGGTCAAAAGAGGCGCAACCAAAGACGCGTCCTTGAGCAATTCGACGTTGCCAGTTACATCCGTCGACTTAGAACGAGCGGCCAGGAATTTCAGCAGCTCTGAGCCATCGTCGGGCCGAACTATCAACTCTACCTGGCCCTGCGCAACGTCGCTGGCACCCATACAGAGGAAACCGATAAGGATCAGCGTCCGAAAGAGGCCTCGAGAGCGCCACGTCGTGTTCTTATGGTCCATGGATCCACGGTTGAGTCCGCCTTTGGGTCGGCCAGTAGACATACCCGCTCCTCTACGCTACCGAGTCGACGACGTCGTGAAGCAAGTCGGCCAGGCGTCGTGTTAGTAATCGGCGATCAAATTGCATCACGAAGTCCGCGTCCGCGGCTGGCATCTGGTCCGCTTTCCATCGGTCGTGGAGTCGGAGGATTGCTTCCGCGATGTGCGGAACATCGTCGGGATCGACGATTTCTGCTGCTCCGTACCGGGATAAGTCACGCCGCGCAACACCCTCCGGTACAAGACCCAAAATGGGTCGACCTGTGCCGAAGTACTCATAGAGTTTGCCTGTCGAGATCGCTTCAGCGCCAGGTCGATCGCCAATCGTCAACCAGAGTACATCGGCAGCGGATAGCATTTTGGTCAACTCGTTGTGTGCTTTGTAGCCGTGGTATCGGACCAGTCGCTCGAGCCCGAGTTCGGCAACGAGCGGAGCCATATAAGCTGGCACAAGACCTACAAAGTCGGCCAAGACTTCATCGGCCATCGTTGGCCTCATCCGTATCGCTCGCCGAAGTGCACGAAGAAATGCTTCTGGTGACTGCGCGTCGTAGAAGATACCTGAGTACACGAACGACATATATCCTTGCTGCCCGCCCTCGTTACGGCCAGTAAAATCATCCGGATCATACCCCTGAGGTATTACTGTAATCGACGGAGCGTCCGACCTGTTAACATGACGCTTGTGGATGTCATCTGCGATTTGAGCGTTGATCGTCGTGATTGCAGTTGCCGATGAAATCGCTTTTGATTCAAGGTTTTTCTGAATGGCATAGTGGAGCCGCGAGGGGTATTCATGGCGCGGATTATCGAGCCAATCGTCGCGGAAGTCCAGCACTAGTGGAACGTCGGCCCGGGAGGCAATAGACCGGCCTACCAGGTGAGACGTATAGGGCGGGGCCGAGGAAAACACGACGTCTACCGGCCGAGCGCGATGAACTCTGCCGGCCGCACGAACCGCCGACGGGAACCAGCCAACCTTATTGTCCGGAAGGAAGATCCACTGCGATGCTTTGGAGAGGCTCCTTCGCACGCCCTCCGCTGGCAGGCTGACGGTCTCCTTGCTGCGAAATACACGTGTTGGGTCTACCGAGCCGGTACGGATTACGCGAACGGCTCTCGGAATCTCTTCTTCAAGCGACTCATCGAACGCAAAATATCCGCGCGGCTGCGAGGTCAAGACCGTTACGTCCCATCCGCGCTCCGGGAGGTACTTCACGAACTTTGACACGCGCTGAACCCCACTGAGGCCCATCGGCGGAAAGTAGTAAGCCAGTACGAGGACATGACGCCTCGTGGGCCGGTCTCGACTACGCATCATTCGCTCACTTCATGTCTTCTGTCATCCTTCGACCCGGTATCTTCGGGTGACCTTGCGGCGAAGTCGATTCGGAAACGCCAAGGGTCAGAGCACGCGCAGGTTCTTCGGAGTGCGCGTCAGGTTTTTGCAGCCATCTGCCGACAGCAAGATCATATCCTCGATGCGTATTCCGAACTCTCCAGGAAGATACACGCCGGGCTCGACCGTGACGACGCAGGAGACAGGGAGCCTGTCCCTGCTCTGCCTGGACAAGCGGGGCCATTCGTGAATTTCAAGGCCCACACCGTGGCCCAGGCTGTGGGTGAACCGATCGCCGTACCCGGCTCCTTCGATCACAGTCCGGGCAACGCCGTCGAGTTCGCATGCTAACATGCCAGCTCGAGCCGACTGAATCGCTGCCTCTTGTGCCTCGAGTACGATTCGATAAACATCCCTAACTCTCGGTGATGCATCGCCAACGACGACGGTGCGTGTCATGTCACATGCGTATCCATTCCATACACAGCCGAAGTCCATAAGGAGTACATCGGAGTCCTGTATCACCCGATCGGTAGGACGGGCGTGCGGCATGGCGCTATTCGGACCAGATGCGATAATCGGCTCAAACGCCATCCTTTCGGCACCGAGCAACAGGTGCTGATACGTTACCTCTGCCGCGATCTCGGTCTCGCGGTCTCCGGGCTTGATCCTGGCGACCATGTTCTGGAAGACCGCCTCCGATATCGCCTGGGCCTTGTTGATCGCATCGATCTCATCAGCCTCTTTTCGCGCAACTGCCCTATGAAAGAGCCCTTCCCTCAACACCAACTTTTCGCCGGAAAGGTTTGTCCGGAGCTTCTCGAGAGTGCTGCCCGTCATGCGATCGGGCTGCACGATTGTTCGCCAGTTCTCGCGGATCAAGTTCTGCTCGAAGACGTGGTCGAGCAGCTGACCATCGGCGATGTACACTTCATCGACGGCTGATTCTCGCCGCGCCTGCGTGCTGTATCTGCCGTCGGTAATCAGGATCGTGGACGAAGCCGTGGCTATCACCAGGGCACTGGATCCCGAAAAACCTGTCAACCAGCGGACGTCTGGTAAACCCGTGATGAGAACAGCTTCAGCCTTCTCCTCTTCAAGCAGATGGTCGAGTGCGACCCGCTTATCCATCCAGAGACGGTACTACAGGTTACGGGTAGAGTAGTTTGGCGACTCCTTTGTTATGGCCACGTTGTGCGGGTGACTCTCGGTCATGCCCGACGAGGTTACACGTACGAACTGCGCCTTGTCCTTGAGCTCGTCCAGGTCTCTGCAGCCGGTGTAGCCCATCGCCGCTCTCAGACCCCCGATCATTTGATAGACAACTTCGCTCAGCGTTCCGCTGTAGGGCACGCGGCCCTCAATTCCTTCGGGAACGAGCTTCTTGATGTCGTCTTCAGCATCCTGGAAGTACCGATCCTTGCTGCCCTGATTCATCGCACCCAGCGAACCCATTCCTCGATAGCTCTTGTACTTCCTTCCCTCATAGAGGATAGTCTCGCCCGGGCTCTCCTCTACGCGGGCAAACATACCGCCGATCATAACGCTGCTTGCGCCGGCAGCTATGGCCTTCGGCACGTCTCCGGTTTGTTTGATCCCGCCATCTGCAATAATCGGTACACCGTGCTCGCGAGCCACTCGACTGCATTCAAGAATGGCCGACAGTTGCGGCACGCCAACACCGGCGACAATTCGCGTCGTACAGATCGAACCTGGCCCGATTCCTACCTTCACAGCATCCGCTCCCGCGGCAATCAGGTCGGCCGTGCCCTCCGCCGTTGCGACGTTGCCGGCTATAACCTCAAGGTCGCTGTACTCGCTTTTCACTTTGAAAACAGCCTCCAACACGCCTTCCGAATGACCATGGGCCGTGTCCACCGTCACGAAATCGACCCCGCCCTCAACCAGTGCGGCGACCCTCTGTATGAGATCTGCTGTTACACCAACAGCGGCACCGACGCGTAGCCTACCGTGGAGGTCCTTGCACGCGTTTGGGTGACGGCGCTTCTTCTCAATATCCTTGAATGTGATCAGGCCGCAGAGTCTTCCGGACTCATCGACAACAGGCAACTTCTCGATCTTGTGCCTCTGAAGGA
>JBFIPX010000087.1:0-12617 GCA_041609895.1 Rhodothermales bacterium | reverse complement strand
TTCACCGGGTTGATAAGGTGATGGGCATGGATCCCGCCGAATGGGCCAAACTGCCGAGCTTCGACTCCGGCCAGATCATTTATCCGGACGAGAAGCTGGACCTGGTGACCGGTCCAAAAGACATTTCGATGCGCGTGGTCGATCTCGCGGCTCCGATCGGGAAAGGTCAGCGGGCTTTGATCGTTGCTCCTCCCAGGACCGGAAAGACGATTCTGCTAAAGAACATAGCGGCGTCGGTGACGGCCAATCACCCCGAGATCGAATTGGTAGCTCTGCTCGTCGATGAACGACCGGAAGAGGTAACGGACTTCCGCCGATCGACATCTGCGATGGTCTTTGCGTCTTCCAATGACCAGGAGGAAGACAATCATGTCCGGGTTTCGACGTTAGCTCTGGAGTACGCCAAGCGATGCGTCGAAATGAAAAAGGACGTAGTGCTGCTGCTCGATTCCCTCACCCGTTTGGGTCGCACGTTCAACCTGTACTCGGGAGGCAGCGGCCGAACGCTGTCCGGTGGCCTGGATGCGGGGGCGATGAAGATTCCCAGGCGGATTTTCGGTGCCGCTCGCAACATAGAGGGCGGAGGCTCGCTGACGATTATTGCCACGGCCCTCATCGAAACCGGAAGCCGTATGGACGAGGTGATCTTCGAGGAGTTCAAGGGTACCGGTAACTCGGAGATCGTACTGGACCGCGAGATGGCGAACAAGCGCATCTTTCCGGCAATAAACCTTCGAAAGAGCGGTACGAGGAACGAGGAACGTCTGCTCGGAGATAAGCTGGAGCAGCACCATCGGTTGTTTCGGGCGCTCAACAGTCGCTCACCCATCGAGGCGATGCAGGCCCTCGTCCGGCACCTTCAGCAGACACCGACGAACGACTACCTGCTCGACGAACTGATATCCTCGGCCTGACTAGGTTATGCCCCTTGCGCGCCCGGTGTCCTGGTAGTGATACCTGACATCGGCCAGCGATGGGTGAGGAGACCGGGCACCTTCAAGACGAACTCGACTATCGCGCGCCCATCAAGTCGTGGCGCGTGGAGGATCGTCCAAGAGAGAAGCTGGTTCGGCATGGTCCGCAGGTGCTTTCGGATGCCGAACTGTTGGCCATCGTGTTCGGGTCGGGCACGAACACAAAGGACGGACCCGTTTCTGCCGTGCAACTCGCCCGGGGGCTTATCAATGCTTATGGCTCACTCGAGAGCATCGCCCGGCGCGATCACAAGCAGCTGACGCAGACGAGCGGTGTAGGCCTGGCGAAAGCCTCGAAGCTCCAGGCAGTCTTCGAGATCGGTCGTCGGATCGAGTCTTCCGGTAATGGTCAGAGGCGCCAGGTGTTTGGACCGGAGGACGTAGCGGGACTGTACGGCCCTTTCATGCGCGACCTCAAAAAGGAGATCTTTCGAATCGTGCTGTTGAACACGGCCAACGTGATCATAACGGATCGGGTCGTCAGCGAGGGTGGCCTCGCGGCGAGCATTGTTGAACCTCGGGCCGTGTTTCGCGAGGCCATACTTGAGAACGCGGCCGGAATCATCTGCCTGCACAATCATCCCTCCGAGAATCCGGAACCCAGTCGGGAGGACGTAAGAGTCACGCGCCAACTCGTCGATGCCGGCAGGATCGTCGGCATACCGGTACATGACCACATTATCATAGCCGGGCGCTCGTTCACGTCTCTTGCCGAGCGGGGGCTGATGCCGTCGGGATGATGGGGTGCGGCTTTCGCCGCGTCTCTAACCCCAATCAGTGACCCAGGTAGGGCCTGAGTCCGCCGCCCCCTGACGTGGATTCCGGCTTGTACGCCGGGATGACGTTTGGGCCCGTGGGCGCGAATAGCATTTCGTGATCTCCGCCGGAGAAGCCAACGGGTCAAATCAACCCGAATTTCAATGCCGGAGATTGCCTTCAATGCGCTTGACCGATTAGCTTCAAATATTCGGCGGGCCTCTCGGTCAAAATCCCGGGAAGCGCCCGCTTTTTTGTGAGTCTGCAGCCCAAGCCGATTACTATCGCCTATTCCCCTCGAAAATGAGCGTACAGCTAGACAGCATTATTTCTCTCAGCAAGCGTCGCGGGTTCATCTTCCAGTCGTCGGAAATCTATGGCGGACTCGGGGCGACATATGACTATGGACCGCTGGGCGTCGAGCTGAAGCGCAACGTGAAGGAGAGTTGGTGGCGCGAAATGGTGTATCGTCACGACAACATCGAAGGTGTTGATGCGGCGATTCTGATGCACCCGACGGTCTGGAAAGCGTCCGGTCACGTGGATGCCTTCAGCGATCCTCTTATCGACGACAAGCAGTCCAAGAACCGTTATCGAGCAGACCAACTGATAGAGGGTCACATCGACCGCCTCCGAAAGAAAGGGAAGGAGGATAAGGCCGACACGGTACATGAGAGGCTCGTCGCTGCCCTTCATGCGGACGATCCTGCGAGGGAGCTTTATCAGATCATTATGGATGAAGAGATCCGCTCGCCAGACTCCGGCGCCTTTGACTGGACCGAGGTGCGGCACTTCAACTTGATGTTTACTACCCATGTTGGGCCGGTAGCGGATCAGGAAAGCGTCGTCTATTTACGGCCGGAAACTGCGCAGGGTATCTTCGTCAACTTCCATAACGTACGCGAAACGGCAAGGCTGCAGGTGCCGTTTGGCATCGCGCAGATCGGCAAGGCGTTCCGCAACGAGATTGTCGCACGCCAGTTTATTTTCCGCATGCGCGAATTCGAGCAGATGGAGATGCAGTATTTCGTCAAGCCCGGCGATCAGATGGAGGCGTACGAGGAGTGGCGCGAGAATCGGCTCGCCTGGCACCACGGCATCGGCGTCCGCAAATCGAAATTGAGATGGAAGGAGCACGACAAACTCGCGCACTACGCTGACGCCGCGGTCGACATCGCGTACGAGTTTCCAATCGGATGGCAGGAGGTTGAGGGAATTCATTCACGGACGGATTACGATCTCAGCCGGCATCAGGAGTATTCCGGAAAGAAGATGGAGTACTTCGATCCGCAGAGCAACGAGCGATTCATTCCGTACGTGGTGGAAACCTCGATTGGCCTCGACCGCACCGTACTGATGCTGATATGTGATGCGTATCGTGAGGAGGAGGTAAACGGCGAGCAGCGCACGGTTCTCAAGTTTCATCCGGGCATGGCTCCCATCACCGCAGCAGTGCTCCCTCTGGTGAAGAAGGATGGGATGCCCGAATTAGCCCATCAAATTGAGGACGACCTTCGTCGTCGATACAACACTTTCTACGACGAGAAGGGCGCAATTGGGCGGCGGTATCGACGCATGGACGAAGCAGGCACGCCCTTCTGCATCACCGTGGATGGGCAGACCCTCGACGACGACACCGTAACGCTTCGAGAGCGGGACTCGATGGAGCAGGTCCGTGTCGACAAGTCACGCGTCGTAGAGGCTGTGACGGATCGAATTTCCGGCTGGAAACCCTCGGAATAGCAAGACCGACGGCCTGGAATCGTCGCCGGCGATCGAGGACCTTGAAACGGATCTGAAGGCGTCACGCGGGCAAAGCCTGGCGCGCGTTCCTATTCATATTCGCTGGATGATACCCGATTCAGCGAAGTCCTCCCCACGTATCCGATACACGTACGTTCCCGCCGGCAGATCGGACCCGTCTATCTTGACGCTCTCCCGAACGCCTTCGTCGAAGTGCCTGGAGGTCACGCGACGCACTTGTCTGCCCACGACGTCGAAGATGCTAATCTCTACCGTCTGGGTTCTGCGGACCTGAACGTCGATCGACGTTGTGGATACGAAAGGATTCGGATAGGGACCATCGACTAGAACTGCGCCCGGAATTGGCACCGAAATCTCGATCTCCGGACTGTAGTCGAATGTGCCGTCAAGATCCACCTGTCGAAGTCGGAACGTATGATGGCCGGGCTCGAGCCCCGGAATCGCGAACTCGTAGGTCGAAATGGCAGAGGTCGTGCCGGCACCGTCGATATAGCCCAGCTCACGGAAGCGAAGGTTGTCTCGACGGTGCTCTACATGAAAGCCGGCGTTGTCTGTCTCCGAAAGTGTAGACCACTGTAGGACCACGACACGTCCGTTCAGGAGCGCTTCGAAGTCCGCCAGCTCAACCGGCAAAGCGTTCACGCATTCGGCTCCGAGCGACCATCCCATGTCCGCGATGATTCCGCATGCCAGTGGGCCCGGGTTGTGCTGCACTTCAGCCGTCGAAGAGAAGGGGTTCATTAGCGAGTTGACGTTTCCGGCCGGGTACGTGTGGTAGTCGAGATGAGAGTAGCTCGTTCCTTGACTCCATGAAGCAGGTGCGTACAGCGCGGCTGGGCCAGTGGAGCCGGAGGTTGTGTTAGGGCCATCGAAGTGCAGATCGCCCCCGGTAAGCGCGTCGCCAAGGTCGGTGGATGGATTTGGATATGCTATCTCGTTGAGCAGGGCTGCACCGAGGCCGTCTTCGACGAAGCGATCATAGATCATGGGCGGGTCTCCGAGGCCGCCAACACCGTTGCTGTAGGATTCTGATCCGATGAAGCCGAGGCCGTGGCCGATCTCATGCATGGCAACAGATACGAGGTCGTACTTGCCGGCAACCGGAACTCCGTCAGTGGCAAAAGACCACGACTTGGTCCTGTTGATGTTGATCACAATGTCGGCCTGTGCCGGTAGCAGCCAGGCGGGCGGCATGGCGGCTCCCGTCATGGCTCGGTAGAGTGCATGCGGATACCTCGTGTCGGGTATCGCGCCTTCGAAGTTGGAGACGGTCGTTGATGGTCCACCCGATGCGAGCGGCGAGCCGATGTCGTTCCAGCTTGCCCTAACGTAGAGCACGACCGGCGAAGAGATGTGCGTCTCCCAGACATCGGCTGCGAACTGAACCGCTTCCTTAGCGGCTTGAGGCCACGGGTTGGAAGGGTCGGAGTCTACAAAGTTGATCTCGATAGTAGCTGACAATTTGCTGCTCTTGATTGCCCGCCTGTCGAAATGATTCGCTGTGTGCACGTCTAGATCCAGTCCCGGAAGTACACATATAGACTCATTGTGATACGTTGGGGCCTCGGTCGCAGCCTTCTGCCCAAGAGTAGCCGTGGGCTTCGCAAGTAGCCCGAAAACAATAGAAATGGCCAATAAACGCCCGTATTGTAGATTCATACTCGCTGTATTGCCTTGTATAGTAGCACGTTGCAGCCCGGACGGAGGTTATTCGAGGCTGCAGGCGTGCGTTTGGCAAACAGCGTGCCTATGACGGGATCAAAGCGTCTTGCAAGGAGCCGATGGAAGACCTAAGGATCAGCGGGGGAAGCCTGAATTTCGTCCCAGACCCGCAAAAAGTTATCCCCGCAGATCTTCTTAATCTCCGGGTCCGAGAAGCCTCTCTTGATGAGACAGGTCAGCAGGTTCGGATAGTCGGATGCATCCTGCAGGCCATCCGGAAACGTGAAGACGCCGTCGAAATCCGAGCCCAGGCCAATGTGGTCGACGCCGACAAGGTCCGCGATATGGCTGATGTGCATCGCCGCGTCGTCTGCGGTGCCCACGGGGTTTTCGATGCGACGGCGAGAGAGATATTGGAAGCCCGCCTCGGTACCACGGTCGAGCTTCTTGCGCTTCATTGTCGCCTCGATCTTCTTTCGGATGTTCTTGGTTGGTCGGGCATACTCAGCCTTCAGGAAATCCGATCCGAAATTGACCATGATAATGCCACCCTTCTCCGCGAGGATTCGGATCATCTCGTCGCTCATGTTGCGCTCCCACCCGGGAGTGAAATGACGAGCGGATGAGTGCGTCGCGACCGGTGGTTTCTCGGAAACGTCTATTACGTCGAAGAATGCCTCGTCTGACGTGTGTGACACATCGACGATCATTCCGGTGCGATTCATCTTGCGGACGACTTCCTTTCCGAAGTCGCTAAGTCCACCGTGAGTACCGGTCCCGTCGTAGGATGAATCGCAGAGGCTGTTATCCTTGGCATGCGTGAGCGTGATGTATCGCACTCCCCTGCGGTAGAAGTAGGTCAGATTCTCGAGGTCATCCTCAAGGGCGACCGCGTTTTCGATACCGAGCGGCAGCGACACGAGACCTTCCCGGTAGTTCGTTCGAATGTCAGACGCGCAGGTGGCGCGGGCGAACTTGTCTGGCGACTCGTCGATGATTTCATCCACCAGATCGATCAGGCGGTCAGCGTATGCCTTGGCACCGGTCTTCGATTGAAACTCGACGGGTACGTAGATGGCCATGAAGGCTGCGTCCAGCCCACCTTCAACAGCCCGCGGGTAGTCAAAGTCGCCGCCGATCGTTCTGCGCGAGATGTCTTCGTGGTAGACGCTGTGGAGCCAATGGGGCACATCGATGTGGCCGTCTATGATGATCGCCTCATGAGCAAGCCGGACTGCGCTATCGGCAAGTGAGTCTGGTGTCGGGTCTGTCATTCGAAGATGTGTTGCGAGTCCCGGCTTGATAGGTAAAGTGCTCCTCTTCGACGGCCAAGCCTAGCGATGAAATCTGTCGTCGAATTAGAGTGCGCCTGTTATTGGGCGACGGGCCTGGTAGCGAGCTCCTTAAGGAGTTTGTCGTGAAGGCCGCCGAAGCCGCCGTTGCTCATGATGAGGACGACGTCGCCTGCAGCAGCCTCGTCGAGTATTGCCTCCAGGACTGCATCGGGGCCGTCCAGTGCCGCCGATGCTACACCTCTGCCTTTGAGCTCACTCTCAATATTATCCACGCTCATGAAGTTGGACTCCGTGTCATTGTGCCTGAACGGCGGTCGAGAGATAAATACCATGTCGGCACCGGTAAACGCGTCGACATATTCGGTCTCGAATACCTTTCGGCGACTCGAATTGGATCGCGGTTCGAACGCCGCGAGGATACGCCGGCCGGGCCAGCGGCCGCGGACAGCAGAAATTGTTTCACGGACGGCCGTCGGGTGATGAGCAAAATCATCGACAATCGTGATGCCGGCGATTTCTCCGCGGACCTCCTGTCGCCGTTTCATCCCGTGGAACCTTGAGAGCGAAACGGACATCTCGGCAACCGACAAGCCCTCCGAGAGGCCGATCGTCGTAGCGGCCAGGGCATTGAGGACATTGTGTCGACCCCCCATGTACAGGAACATGGTGCCGACATACTCGTGGTCTATCTCGAGATCGAAGCGGGTACCCTCCGACGATGTCCCAAGGTTGGTTGCGCGAACATGAAGTCCCTCGCCCTCAATTCCGAATAATCGGACTTTGGCGGTTGCATAGTTTGCGAGGTCCCTGACGTGCACGTCATCACCGTTTAGGGCAAGGACCCCGTTCTCTGGGACGGTTGACGCGAATTCGCGGAACGCCTCCTGATAATCGTCCCAATCATCGTAGATATCCGCGTGGTCAAACTCCATGCTGGTTACGACCGCGCTCGTTGGGACATAGTGCATGAATTTGGGTCGCTTGTCAAAATACGCGCTGTCGTATTCGTCGCCTTCGATCACGAAATGCGGCCCTGTCCCGACGGAGTAGCTTGCGTCGCCATTCAGCATCACGCCGCCGACCAGGAAGCCGGGATCGTGGCCTGACTCACGCAGGAGATGTATTAGCATCCCGGTGGTCGTCGTCTTGCCGTGTGTTCCGGCAATGACCAGTGACCGGCGCTTCCGCAGAAAGAAGTGAGCGAGTGTTTCTGGAAGGGATGCCTGAGCGAGTCCAAGTTCGCGTGCACGAGCGGCTTCAGGATGTGTAGGCGTGCAGGCGTTGCCCACGACCACAAGATCAGGAAATGGTTCACGGATGTTGGACGCTGCAAATCCCTCGATGACGGGAATCCCCATTTCTTCAAGGCGAATGCTCATGGGTGGGTAGGTCGCTACGTCCGAACCGTAAACTTCGTGTCCAGCCTCACGAAGCAGGCCGGCCAGCGACCCCATGCCGGTGCCACAGATTCCGATGAGGTAGATCCTGGCTCCGGACGGTTGATCCGGCAACGGTGGACGATCAAAAACCCGAAGGTGAGCGTCCGGATATTCGGTCAGATCCTTCATGGCGGTGGGATTCCGTGAACTGACGGGATTGACACTGCGCGAGACGCGGAGCGTCAATGCCCAATGTCTGGACCCCGGACAGCGTTTTGCACGCCCGGGGAAACTTCTCAATCTAACCCTCGGAGGGCTCGGGCGCGAGAACTTCCGATCCGATTCCGTTGCCAGCCGAAGCTTTGCCTGCGGCTGCGTCCGTGCCGCTGCTGTACTCCACGCGTCCATCGGGTTGGCCAGCTTCCTCCCGAGTCCCACCGTGCAGTAAGGACTGCATCTTGTCCGCGAGGGAGTCGAAGACCGAATACATGACCGGTACGATTACGAGCGTCAGGAAGGTGGCGAAGGTCAGCCCACTTATAATGGCTGTTCCCATGGGCCCCCAAAACTGTGTGTTCTCGGAACCAAACTGGAAGTTGGGCCGGAAGTCGGTCAGGAGGCCAACAAAGTCCACGCCAATACCGAACGTCAGTGGTATGAGTCCGATGATCGTCGTGAGTGCGGTCAGCGTGACCGGCCGCAGACGGGTCGCTCCACCCTCGATGATGGCTTCCCGTTTGTCGAGACCGCGGTCGCGAAGCTGCATGATATAGTCGATGAGGACGATGTTGTTATTCACGACGATGCCCGCGAGACTGATAACGCCGATGAACGTCATCAGCCCGAATGGAGTCCTGGTTAGTATCAGTCCGAGCAGAACGCCGATAAGGCTCAGTCCAACGGCTACCATGATGATGAACGGCGTGCTCACGTGGTTGAACTGGGCCACCATGATCATGAAAATCAAACCGATCGCGATAAGAAGAGCGGTGGTCAAGAAACCGAAGGCTTCATCCTGCTCTTCACTCTCTCCGGTGTAAGCCAGCGAGTAACCCGGCGGCAGCGCTTCCTCGTAGTCGGAGAGGTACGCCTGAACCTCTTCCAACACGGCTCGGCTGTTATAACCTTCCGCAGCGTCCGCGGTAACCGTGGCTACCCGCTCCAGGTCGAGGCGGGTCACCGATCCCAGCCCGCCCGTCACGTTGAAGTTTGCGACCGCTACGAGGGGTACCTGCTGGCCTTCTTCGAAGACGGTCAGATTGTTCAGGCTCTCCAGATCGCTTCGGCTGGCTTCGGACAGGCGGGTCGTGATATCATACTCGTCTTCGCCATCTCGATACTTGCCCGACTCGACGCCATTGATCGCGGAGCGGATAGAGCTGGCGATCTTGGAAGTGCTTAGTCCAAATCTCGCAGCGCGTTCACGATCGATTTCAACATGGAGCTCCGGACGTCCCGTGTTCAGGTTGTCCGCTATGTCCACTAGCCCGGCGATTCTTCCCGTCTCTGCGGCTTCGACGAGTAGCTGCTTGATCTCTTTCGTGATCGTCACGATCTCGTCAAAATCCTCCCCCGACACCTCGATGTTAACGGGTGCACCGGTCGGAGGCCCCGGGTTGTCCTTGGTAAACTCAATCTCGACGCCCGGGATGCCTTTCAACTCCTCGCGCAGTCGCCGCATGGTGACCTTCGACGATTCCTCGCGATCACCATAGTCGACGAGGTTAATCGTGAGATTTGAGCGTTCGGCACTGGCAGCCCCACCGCCAAACATCGCGTCACCGCCAACACCGACGCCGGTCTGCACGTTCTTAAGATTGTTCCGAGAGGTGGCATGGTCATCAAGTAGATTATTGATGCGCTGCTGCGCCTCGGAGGCAATGCGATTACTTTCGTCGATGTTCGTTCCGAGTGGAGCCTCGAGAGACACCTGGATCATGTTCGGGTCGGTGTCGGGGAACAGCTCCGTACCGGGGTTAGCAACCACGAACATCATCATGATGGCAAAGAGTCCGCCGAACGCCCCCGTCAGCAGTCGGGCGCGGTTGTCGGTAAGGATCAGCCGATCCCTCTTTTTGAAAGCCATGCCCAACAGTCCGACGATGATAATGATCGCTGGAAGCGCCATCAGGTTGATTTCAGTCGTGATATCCAAATCACGAGCTCCCAGCGACATCAGTCCGAGTATGGCGACAGTCACGACGGCAAATAGCACACCGATCCGCACGGACGTTTTCGCTCCAAGGAAGACACTTTCGATCGAGTGAACCAGTATGCCGATGATACCGGCCACCATCAGTAAGCCTCCCGGGATGAGCAGTATGGCTGCGGGAGCCATACCCGCCATGCCAGCGACTACTCCGCCAAATATTGTTACCACCGTACCAATGGTGAAGGCCCCGAGGGCAAACGTGTTGCGCAAGTATGCGTGGCGTACGGTGTAGTCGCGCTCTAGCATCCAACTGAGGAACGCGCGGTATCGTTGCAACAGTCTGGGCAACCCCCCCTTCACGAAGCGATCGCTAATGGGCCTGAAGACATGTCTGTGGGCGTACAGCAGCAGGAAGAAAGCCGCCGCCAAGACGACCAGAGACTTCCAGTTGGCAAATCCAAGTACGGCGCCGAGGAGGAGGATGGCGCCTACAGAAAGTCGTTTGACGATCTTGGGCGTTGCCGGCCGCTCCTCATCTTCCAATCGGACGAAGAATCCGGTGATGACGGGGTTGATGATGAGCGCCACGAATAAAGAGCTCGACAGCGTGACGATAAGAGTCAGCGGCAGGAAGCTCATGAACTCGCCCATGATTCCGGGCCAGAAGAGCATGGGCGCGAATGCCGCGACCGTCGTCGCAGTCGACGCGACTACCGGGCCAGCCACTTCCGCGGTCGCCTTACGTGCTGCCTCGAACCGCGCAAATCCTTCTTCCCGGAATCGGTAGATATTCTCTACGATCACGACCGCGTTGTCCACCAGCATGCCAAGGGCGATGATCAGGCTGAAGAGGATTACGAAGTTGAGCGTATACCCCATCGCCTCCAGCAGCAGGAAGGAGACGAACATCGAAAGCGGGATCGCGATCGCCACGAGAAACGCGTTGCGCATTCCAAGGAAGAACAGCAGCACGGCAACGACGAAGATCAGACCCGAGATGATGTTGTTCTCGAGATCCTTGACCATCGTAAGGACGCCCTCACTCTGGTCGCCCGTAATTTCGACGCGCGTGCCGGATGGGAAAGCAAAAGCTGCCAGCTTCTCATCGATGTCCGCGGCAGTGTCGAGTATGTTCTCGCCCGATCGCTTCTTCACGTTCAGACTGATGACAGGCAGGGTGGTGGTTTCCTGTTCGGGCAGCTTGGTCAGATCGCCGTAATCATCCTCTATCTGAAGCACCTGCAACCTTGCGAATGACGACCGGTCCTTGAAGCCGTAGACGACCTCGGCAAGGTCGCGGATATAGATGGGCTTGCCGGCAGGACTCTTGACGACCAGATCCTCAAGTTCCTTCGGGTCTTCAATCTCGCCGTCGACTCGCACGAGGTAATTAAGTCGGTCCACGTCGATGGATCCGCCGGGTATGTTGGTGTTCTCCTCCCGGATCTTCCCGACAATGTCGTTGAACGACAGGTTGTATCCTTGCAGTGCATTGAGGTCGACGTTCACCTGCACTTCGCGCTCGAGAGCGCCAACGATATCTACCTCGAGGACGGACGGGATGGACTCGAGATCGTCAGCAAGGTCCTCAGCCACATCCTTAAGTCTCGAGAGCGAGTAGTCGGCCGCGAGGTTGATCGTCATGATCGGGAATTCCGACAGGTCGATCTCATTGACCATCGGTTCCTCAGCGTCCTCCGGAAGGTCCGGTTTCGCGATATCTACTTTGTCTCGGACCTTCTGAAAGGCGTCGTCGATTGATACGTCGGGATCGAACTCTATGACTACACTGGAAACGCCCTCCGTAGATGTCGACCTGATCTCCTTGATTCCGTTGATCGACTGGATTTCACGCTCGATTGGCTGCGTGATCAGCGATTCAATGTCATCCGGGCTTGCACCCGGGTAGACGGTCGTGACGACGATGTTCGGAATCTCGATCGACGGGAAGGACTCTTTCGGGATCGTTACGTAACTCAACAGACCGCCGACGACCAAAATGATCGTGAGCACGATCACACTCGTCCGGTAGCTAATAGCAAGATTGGTGACTTTCATTATTCCGTCCGGGTTGGGGCTCGCGGCGTACTATCTGCTCGATGTCAGGGCGGTAGGCTGCTGATTAGCGTCTTCCGATGGTGCCGACTCCGGATCGCCGTCGACAATTTCCAGGGCGTCACCCGGCGTCAGGAGGTTTTGCCCAGCCGTGACCAATCGGTTTCCCGACTCCAGACCGTCGCGAATGACTGCCTTGCCGGAGTGGGTCGGTCCTACCTGAACCGCCTTGCGGACCGCGACCATCTCTCCACCGCGCGCTTCCGCAATGAAGACATTCGTGCCGTTCTCGTCCCGCATTACCGCCGAAAGCGGTACGACCAGGACATCATTCAGCTGGTCCCGCGTGACCAGCACTTTGGCGATCATCTCGGGCTTCAGCTTACCCTTGGCGTTGTCGATTTCGATCTCGATCGGGAACGTTCGGCTGGCCCGGTCGATCACGCGCCCAACGAAGGATGCCTGTGCTTCGATGGCTCCCAGGCCGTAATCCGCGAAATTCACACGGACCGTCGAGCCCTTCTCTATGTCGCTCGCATATCGCTCGGGTACCCCCGCAGTAACCTTGACGCGGGCCGTG